>CACDVM010000004.1 GCA_902556265.1 uncultured Pelagibacteraceae bacterium | reverse complement strand
TATCCTGGAGACCACTTGATTTTAAAATATTCAATTTTAAAAAAAAATATTTTTGTAATTGAAAACCTGTATTTTTACGATGATAAAATAAATGAAATAAGTGAATTTATTATTTTTTTTAAAGAAAAATTTGATGAAAAATTATCCTTAAATATTTATTCAGAGTCAAAACTAAAGAAAGAAAAATTATTAAAAACATTAGATAGCGGAAATAAGATTTCTGATAATAAATACCAGTTCAACCTTAACTTGAAAATTCATAAGATTATAAATGCTGAAGATAATTTAAAAATTAAAATTGAGAGTCCTAATGATTTAGAAATACAAAAAATTGAAATCAAGGCAAAAAATAAAATTATTCTAAATAATTTTCAATTAATTGATAATTTTGAAAAATGTTATTTGGTAAAAAAAAATGACTGAAATTTTTAAAATTATCACTATTTATCCAATTTTTTTAATTTTTATATTTGTTCCATTTCCAGTTTTTGATAAAATTAATAATAAATTAAACTTAGATTTTTTAAGTCTAAATTTAATCACAAATTGTAATATTTTATTATTTTTTTCACTTTTTGGTATAAAAATTAAAGATTACCAATTACTTTTAATCTTACTCTATATGTTTATTTTTTTATTATATTTAATAAAATTTAAAATAAATCTTTTTAAAATAAAAACAAATCTAACAATATTCTTTATTTGTTTTTTTATTTTTGGATGTGTTATCGCAAGTGAACTTAATTTCGGATGGGATGCAAAATATTTTTATTATATCAAATCTCTCTTTTTTTATGAAGGTCTTGGCTTAGATGAGCTTGGTAAATTTGAACACAACAAATGGCATCCACATTTAGGTTCTTATTTTTGGGCATTCTTTTGGAGTTTACCTTTTTTTGATATTGAATATTTTGGAAGATTTTTTTACTTGTTTATATTTTGTTTTTCAATTTATTTTGTTACAATTGAATCAAATAAAAATATCTTTTTCAATTATATACTATTTATCATAACTTTATTAATGACCTTTAATTATGAAAGATTTTCAGGTCTACAAGAAGTACTCATTTTTTCTTTTTTAATAATTTCTGCAAAAATTTTATATGATATTAAAATTTCAAATAGATTTTTAAAAATTTCATTAATTCTGATGATAGCTAATTTAATATTATGGATAAAATCAGAAGGAATAGTTTATGCTTTTTTCTTAATAACAATTTTGATGATAAATAAGAATATTTCTATTAAAGAAAAAATAATCACATTTTTTATTTTTATATTGCTAATATTATTTAAAAACTTTGTTTTTTCTTATTATGACTTTGAACTTATTTCTCAACCATATAATTTTACTTTTATAAAATTAATTAATTTTAATGAATTTTTTTACAGACTTCTGAATATAGTTATTTATGGAGGATATTATTCTCTTAAAAATATCCTTTTTTTAATAGGACTATTAATTTTAATAAGATTATACTTTTTTAAAAATCCACAAATAAACATTAATAATTTTTTAATATTTTTCATTTTAAATATTTTATTTATAATATTTGCATACACATTTAGAGATATGGAGATTATTTATTCGTTAAAAACTACTTTAGAGAGAATTATATTCACATCCTCTGCATTCTATATATATTTGGTCATTCTTTATGTTAATCAAAAGTTAAAAATAAATTAGGGTGGAAAAATTTTTAAGTTATATTTTAGATTTAATTGATAAATATTATCATCAAAAAAGAATTAATAATTTCTTAATCAAATTAAATTTAAAAAAAATTATTGATATTGGGGCACACAAAGGGGAGTTTTTAGAAAACATAACAACTATTAAAAATAAAATAATTGTTTATTCATTTGAACCACAGTCCAATATTTTTCAATATTTAAAAAAAAAATTTAATAAAAGAAAAAATATTAATATTTTCAACATTGCAATAAGTAATACTAATAAAATGAAGAAAATGAATATTAATATCAAATCTTCAACAAGCACATTTTCTTCCTATAATAGAAACTCATTATGGAAAAAAATTAAAGATTTTTTACTTACAGGATTGAGTAATGAGTCAATCATCAAAACAGAAATGGTTCAATCAACCTCATTAGATGGTTTCTGTAAAAAGAAAAAAATTAAAAATATTGACTTACTTAAAATTGATACCGAAGGTCATGAAATGCAAGTTTTAATTGGTTCAAAAAATATGTTAAAAAATAATATAAAATTTATTTTGATAGAATTTCATTTATCTAAAATATATGAAAATTATGATAAATCAAAAATTGAAAGAATATTAAAAAAAAATAATTTTATTTTAATTAAAAAGTTTAAGTTCCCAGTTTTATTATTTGAGGATAGAATTTATATGAAACAAAATTCTAGTTAATAACTATTTCAAAGATTTTTTTTGCTATCATTTTATTTGAATTTGGACTTAATGAGTCATATTTGTTTACTAAATATTTCTGATCCTTAAAATTTGTTAAATCTCTAATATCATTTTCATTTTTTAATATTTCGTATTTTTTTTTATTTACTTTATCATTGCTTATAAACAGTAAAAAATTAAAACAAACTAAATCATTTTCTGAACATATACCTTTTCTTATTTTTAAATTTTTTCTATATACTGATTGTATTTCTTTTAAAGAGTCATTTGATATTTCATTTTTCAAATTTTGTTGTTTATTATTTAATAGTCTCTTTAATAAAACTTCAGATAATTGAGTAATAGGAAGTAAATTAAAAAAGTATTTAGTTCCAGCGATTCCCAATTTCCAATATTTTTGGTGAAGTTCATTGTAGTTATTGTTTATAAATTTTGTGTTTAAAACTTCATTATTACCACTTTCATTTTTACCATCTAAAAATATTATTATATCACTTTTTTTAAATTTACTTTTAAGAATGTGTTTTTGCAGTAGAATATTTTCTTGTGTAGAGGAATATGTTCTTCTGCCGAAATTAAACACACAATAATTTTTTAAATTAATTTTTAACATTTCTCTAAAAAAATACGGAATTGATTGATTGTCAGCAACGTCATAACCAAAAATTTTTTCTCCTCCGTAAAAGAATATGTTTTTTTCACAATCCTTAGGATTATTTTTTATTAATCTTCCATTTTCCTCACTTATATTTACATAACTGCCATTTAAAATTAAGCTCTCTTTTAATCCCGTAAATTCATCGTATTCAAATAATCTTTCTCTTTGCCAAGTCTCTAAATACAACTCTAATGTCTCGCTTTTAGATAAATTAAGAGATTTTCGAAACTCTTCTGAATAAGGTGTATAATTACTAAATTTTATAGTGGTTTTGAAAGACCATAAAAAAGCTATAATTAAATTAGATATTACAAAAAATAATATAACAATAAAAAATAACTTAAATTTATTCATAAATAATTAAATTAGAATATATATATATAGCTTATCTTATTAAAAATAAAAAATTCAATGATTAAAAAATTTTTAAACCTAATTTTCTTAAATTTTAAAGGTTATTCTTTATTGAGAGCATACCAAATTATTGAATGTAAAAATATCTATTTAAAAGGAAAATCAATTGAATTTGGAGCATACAAAAATCAAAAAAAAAATTTCAGTAATTTTTTTAAAGGAAAATCTAATTTTTTTTATTCGAATACTTATAATCATATAGGTAAAAATTATACTAAACTTGACTTAACAAAAAAACTTAAAGTAAAAAAAAATGAATTTAATAATGTAATAATATTTAATGTTTTGGAACATCTACATGATACAAATATTGCATTTAATGAGATAAATAAAATTTTAAAAAACAGTGGCTTTTTGATCGGTTCTACTCCATTTATTTACCAAGTCCATGGTGCTCCAAACGATTATTTTAGATTTACAAAAGATTTTTATTATAAAAAATTATCAAAAAAGTTTAAAAAACTAAAAGTAGAATCGCTTGGATTTGGTCCCTTTGTATCAAGTTTTAGCTTAATAAGCCCATATCTAAAATTTCTTCCAATTATAAAAGAAATAATATTAGTAATTTCTTTTTTTTTAGATTTAATTATTCAAGCTTTTGTGAAAACTAAATTAAAAGAAATATATCCAATTGGTTTCTTTTTTATAATTCAAAAATGAAAATTTATTATTGGTCTCCGTTTTTTACAAATATAGCTACAATTAAAGCTGTTATAAAATCTGCTGAAGCAATTACCAAGTTCTCAAAAAAAAAGGTTGAAGTTGCTTTAATAGATTCTATTGGTGAATGGGACTCCTGTAAAAACTTAATAAAACCACAAATTGATATCTTGAAATTAAATAAAGTTAAGTTGATTAATTATTTGCCTAAAAATAGTTTTTTAAAAAGCAGAATTTCATACATAATTATTTTTTTTTGGAATTTCTTCAGCTTAATTAAATTAATTAATCAAAAAACACCAAATTATTTAATTATACATTTGATGACATCGCTTCCAATCTTCTTGAGTATATTTTTTAATAAAAAAACTAAAATAATACTTAGAATATCCGGTTTACCAAAAATAAATTTTTTAAGATACTTATTTTGGAAAATATTCTCTAAAAATTTATTTAAAATAACTTGTCCAACTCTTAAAACTTATAATTATTTAAAAAAAAAAAATATTTTTAAAGAAGATCAATTAGAAGTACTTTACGATCCTATAATTGATTTATCAAATTTAAGAGAGAAAAAGCGGGAAAATTTAAATTTTGATATATTAAAAAATAAAAAATTTATAATAAGTATTGGAAGGTTAACTAAACAAAAAAATTTTCAATTACTTGTAAGATTTTTTGAAAAGATAAGAAACAAAAATTATGATTTAGTTATTTTAGGGGTAGGTGAAGATGAAATCAAATTAAAAAGAATGGTTAAAAAACTAAAAATTAGTGATCGAGTTCATTTCTTAGGCCAACAAGAAAATGTGTTTAAATTTTTGGTAAATGCAGAATGTTTTATCCTCACATCACTATGGGAAGATCCTGGATTTGTAATTGTAGAAGCTGGTATTTCAAATACAGCTATAATTTCTAGCGACTGCCCTAATGGTCCAGATGAAATTATTGGAAATAATGGTTTTTTATTTAAAAATGATGATTTAAATGATTTGTTAAAAAAATTCGAAGTTTTTTTAAATGAAGATAAAAACATTTTATTAAAAAAGAAAATCTTATTAAAAAAAAATCTTAAAAAATTTACACAATTTCAACATTTTAAAAAAATAAACAATATTCTAAATTAAATTATTTATGAAAATATTAATTTGCATTTGCACATATAAAAGAAATATTGAACTAATTAAATGTTTGAAAAAGTTTCAAAGTATATTCATTCCTGGTAACATTGAAATTGAATTTTTGATTGTAGATAACACAACGAATTATGAGTCAAAGATTGTCGTTAAAAATTTTAAAAAAAAATTTAAATTTTCAGTTTTCCATTACAATGAAAAGAAAAGAGGTATTGTATATGCAAGAAATAAGTGCCTCAAAGAAGTTAAAAAAATTAATTGTGAATATGTAACTTTTTTTGATGATGATTGTATTGTTGATAAAAAATGGTTCATAAATTTTCAAAGATTAACTCAAGAGAATGAAATAGAAGTAATTACAGGGCCTCAAATACACAACAATCAAAATGAAGATTTTTTTGAAAAAAAATATAATAAAGATCTAATATCAGTAAAATGGGCCGCAACAAACAACGTTGTAATAAAAAAGAAAATTTTAATTGATGAAAATATTTTTTTTGATACTGCCTTAAATAAATTTGGCATGGGTGAAGATCAATTATTTTTTTCAAGATTAAAAAAAAGAGGGTACCAAATTCTCTGGTCTAAAAAATTACGAGTAGTTGAAAAATCACATAAACATCGATTAAATATTCAATGGATTAAAGAGAGAAGTTTTCGTTTAGGTGTAATAGGATATTATATAGATAAAAAATTATATGGTACATTCTTAGGACTTTTTATTAATTATATTAAATGTTTAATTTATTTTTTAATGAGTTTATTTTTAATAAAAATCAACAAATCAATAAATTTTATTAATAGATCTTATGGAAGATTATTAGGACCATTTGTATTCAAAAAAATTGACTTTTATAAAAAATGAAAATTACAAAAAACAAAATAATATTTTTTTATTTCTTTTTATACATATCTCTTGTTTTAGGTTTTTATCTTAACGAAGATTTTGCAGGTGGTTTTAAAAAAGATTATGATTTACACCACTGGCTTATAGAAAATTTATTCCAACAAGGAGTTTTGTATGGATTATTGAATTACGATGTTTATTATGTGCCTCATTCTCCATTATTTATAGTTTATATTGTAGTTTTAGAAAAGATTTTTATTAATCAAGAATTATATAGATTCATAAGTTTACACATTTGCTTGTTGTTACCTATTATCTGGGGTTTGTCTCTAAAATATAAATATAATTTAAAAAATATTGACTCAAAAATTCTTTTACCATCCTTAATTTTTATTTCACCATATTTTCGTTCTGGTTCAATATGGATAGATGACAATATTTTTTCTTTAATATTTTTAAGTTTATCAATTTTATTTTTTATTAAATTTGAAAAATCTAGAGATAAACTTCAAAATATTTTACTTTGCACCTTTTTTTTAGCTCTTGCTTCTTATTTCAGGCCAATTTATTCTATTTTTTCTATTTATTTTTTTTTAAATTTTTTTGATAATTTAAAGTCTATTAAAAACATAGGCTGGTATATTTTTTTAAATTTTATACTTGCAAGTCCAGCGTTTTATTATGTCTTTATATTAGATATTAATAAATGGGCTCAGAGCTATCTATTTCGAGAAAATATAGTTACGGTTTTGAGTTTAAGTATTTCAGTTATGATGTTTTATTTCATACCCTTTATAATAAAAGATTTTAAATTATTAAGAACAAAAATTCTGAACTTAAAATATTTTTTTTTTCTAACAGTATCATTCCTAACATTATTTTTTTTCTTTGAATATGATAGAAATTATTCGGGAGGTGTAATTTTAAAATTTTCAAAGTTAATATTTGATAATTACTTAATTTATTATCTAATTGCCTCAATATTAATTTTGATATTCTATTTTTTATTTTTTGATAAACGAAAAAAGTTTAAAAGTTTAGATACTGTCTTAATTATATCTCTTTTTGCATTAGAAATTGATGGAGTTGTTTACCATGAAACATATGATCCATTGTTATTAATTTTAATATCTTTATTGTTTAAAAATAAGCTTTTAAATAATTCAATTTTGAAATTTAATTACAAAAACTTTTTTTTTATATTTTCATACTTTTTTATATTTTATTTAATGGCTATTGGGAAAACTTTTATATTATAAAGTTTTTAAATTTTAAATTTTATATTTTTTCAATTCTTTTTTTTAAGATAAAATAAGTCAAATTGTAAATTAAAACTGATAAAATTATCATCAATACCTGATATTTTGTGTTTGAATAATCTATTGAAACTATAAACATAAAAATTAGATGGTATAAATTTATAATACATCCTGTCAAAGTATTGCTTATTCTTTTATTATCAAAATAAACTTCCATATTAAGATATAAAAGTTGATGCAAATGACCATTATCAGGATTAAATGCAGATTTTTTATTTTTAATTTTTCTAATCATTGAAAATAGAATTTCATAAGCAGGGTACCATAATAAATTAGCGATATAATAAGGTGAAATTAATGGATTTTGATTAGCAATATTTATTAGTATAATTCCAGTAAATAATGAGATTAAATATGCCCCACTATCACCCAAGTAAAGAAGTTCAAAGAAATTTAAAATAAAAAGACATATTAAAGCAAATATTATCAAATTTAAATGTTCCAGAGTTAAATCGGTCATACTAAAATTTTGCATAAGGTAAGAAATAAATATTAATGAAATAAGATAGTATCCTATAACTGAAGTATTTACTCCGTCTATGAAATTTGTCCCATTTACAATTATTAAAATGCAAAAAGTTGTAAATAATAAATTAAAAAAATTGTGTTCCAATAATAAATCAATATTTTCTAACCTAATTGAAGAAATATTAATATTTAAAATATACACAAAAATAACCACAGTAATTATTTGAAATAAAAATCTTAGATTGGGAGATTTTAAAAAATTCAAATCTGAAAAAAAACCAATTAAAAAAACTAAAAATAAAAATAGTTTAAAAGTAAAAAATTCATTAGGTATGAAAATTAAAATTGAAATTATCAAAAGTAAGCCTCCTGAAAAAGGGGGTATAATACTTTTGCTTATTAAATTTTTATGTTTAAAAACACTTTTTTTATCTTTTAAAAAATTAAGTTTACTAAAAAAAAAATTTAACCCAAATATTAAAAAAAAAATTATTAAAAACTTGATATTAATTAGCATCAAAAACTAATTTTGCTCAATCTTTGCTAGTTCTAGATCGCTTTTAATCATATCAGAAACCAAATCTCTAAATGAAAACTTGGGTTTAAAGTTAATTTTGCTAAATACTTTTTTTGCATTTCCTTTTAAATAGTGAACTTCATTAGGTCTAAAGTATTTTTTATCTATTTTAATAATAAGTTCTTTCTTTTTACCATTTATTAAAAATGCCTTTTCATTCAAGCCTTGTCCTCTCCATACTATTTTCATATTTAAAAGTTTTGCAGCTATGTCTATAAATTGTCTTACACTATGAGTTTGACCTGTGGCTACCACGAAATCATCAGGTTTTTTTTGTTGTAAGATTCTCCATTGCATCTCAACATAATCTGCCGCATGTCCCCAATCTCTTTTTGCATTAAGATTTCCCAAATATAAAATTTCTTTTGACCCAAGTTTTTTTCTTGTCAAAAATCTTGTTATTTTTCTTGTTACAAATGTTTCACCTCTTCTGGGGCTTTCATGATTAAAGAGGATGCCATTTGAAGCAAAAATTCCATAAGACTCTCTATAAACAGATGTAATCCAATACGAATAAAGTTTTGCTACTCCATACGGAGATTTTGGATGAAATTTTGAATTTTCATCGAAAATATTTTTATTATAGGTTTCTCCAAAAAGTTCAGATGTGCTTGCCTGATAAAACTTGACGTTTTTCATATTTAAAAATCTTATAGCCTCTAACAATCTTAGAGTACCTATACCGGAAACTTCTGAGGTATATTCAGGATTTTCAAAAGATACACCAACATGACTTTGTGCTCCTAAATTATAAACTTCTGTTGGTTTTATTTTGTTAATAATATTATAAATACTATTGCTATCTGTTAAATCGCCATAATGAAGAAAAAAATTTGTTTTGTTGTGGGGATCAACATATATATGATCTATTCTTGATGTATTAAAAGATGAGGATTTTCTAATCACTCCATGAACTTTATAATTTTTTTTTAATAAAAGTTCTGCAAGATACGAACCATCTTGACCAGTAATACCAGTTATTAAGGCAACTTTTTTTTTCATTTTTTAAATATTAAAAGCTTTAATATAGAAATAAGAATCAAAAAACCATCCTTAAATTCATTTACTTTTTTTACCCCTCCTATTCTTGATCTTTCAAAACTTGGGTGGTCAGTTAAGACAAAATTCTTGTTTTTAGCCTTAATTGGTAATTCTACACAAAATGAAAAATCATCATATTTCATATTAAGACTTTTAAATGCTTTTGTTGATCCCATAACATATGTGTACAGAACATCTGAAATATTTAATCTAAATAAGATATTACATAAATTTGTAAAAAAATAATTTCCTATATAAGTGATAATAGTATCATCATCACTCCCACCATCTTTTAAATATCTTGAACTAAATACAAAATCTGCACCATCCAGTAATTTTTTTCTCAAAGCCTTTAAATCAATAGGATTAAAAGATCCATCAGCATTAAAGACACAAAAAAACTGAGTTTCAACTGAATTGATTCCGGTTCTTAACGCATTTCCAAATCCTTTACCTTTTTGATAAATAATTTGTTCATTATATTTCTTAATTGAATTAAAAGTATCTAAATCATTTTCTGACATGACTACTATTTTTTTTACATTAAATTTACTTAATTCTTCTAAAACTGCCGGGAGAGACTCTGACTCATTTTTGGCAGGTATAACTAAAGTAATATCAATCATAATATATTGTAAATCTTTAATTTTTTTTTAAATGCGTAATAAGATAGTCTTATTACATAAAAAAAAGAAATCAAAATATTATATTTTTCATAAAAATGATATAATCTAAACGCATCTACTAATTTTTGCTTTAATGAATCTGATAAAGATCCTTTATTATATCTCCAAGATACTAGATATTTATTTAATCCATGAATAAGTTTTATTTTCTTTATAATTTGAAGCCATAAAAAATAATCCTCTTTGGTTCTTAATTTGCAAAAATTTTTTTTTTTATTAATCAATTTTTTACTTACTACAACAGAAGACAAACCTATATCACAACTTTTTAAAAGATCTTTGTGAGAAATTTTTTTTGTAATATCAAAACTTCCGATTTTTTTATTTTGTGAGTCAATAATATAGTAACTAGAATGACAAAATTCGATTCTTTTTTTTTTCATAAAATCTATTTGTGTCTTAAGCTTATTTCTATTCCAGACATCATCAGCATCACAAAAAGCAATAAATTTTCCTCTAGATTTTGAAATTGCTTTATTTCTTGACTCCCCTGGTCCTAAAATTTTTTTATTCATTATAATTTTTTTTTTTGGTATTTCAAAAAGTGTTTTTTTCACAAAATTTAATTCATCATAATTTGTGTCATCATAAATCAATACAATTTCAAAATTTTTAAATGTTTGTGCGGATATAGATTTTATTGTTGATGAAAAATATCTTTTTTTTTTATGATAAGGAATAACTATACTTATTAAAGGACGAGTAGACACAATCTAATTAAACAATCTTTTAAAATTTCTTAAAATTCTCAATAGAAAAATTGTGTAAACTATAAACTTATTTTGTCCATTATTAATTCTAATTCTTGAGTTTTCATTTAAAAAATCTAAATATTTAATTCTTGATGAAAGTCCTCCATCTCTAAATTTTCCAAGAATTTCATTTTTTTTGGTGGATATACCTTTAAATTTATTTTTAACAATCATTCTGTAAAATAAGTCATAGTCTGCTGAATATTTGTATTGAATATCATAAAAACCTAATTTTAATTGCGATGATTTCCTTATGAAAAAACCCACAGAATGAGTGGTATAAAAACCAAAAGTCCATTTTATTTTTTTAGGATAAAAACCATACATTAATTTATGTTTATGCACAGACCCAAATAAAAAATCAATATCCTGATTAGAAGAAAAATAATTATTCACTATTGATAAGGCTTCTGGATAATATATGTCATCAGAATTTAAGATGCCAATTATATCACCTGTAGCTACTTTTATACCTTTATTCATAGCATCATATAGTCCCAGATCATTTTCACTTATCCAATAATGTATATTCTTAGAATTTTCTTTTATTATTTTAAGAGTGCCATCACTTGAATTACCATCAATTATTATATGTTCAAAATTTTTATATATTTGTTTTTCCAAACTTTCTAAATTTTCTTTCAAAAACTTTTCTGAATTTTTTGTGACTGTTATTACTGATATTTTTAATTTTTTTTCCAATTTAAATATATTTATCGATTATTTTTAAATATTTGGACAAATTTGATTTATAATCAAATCTTTTTAAATACTTTTGAGCCAATAACGATTGTTTTTGGTATTTAATTTTATTTTGATTAAAAAGTAAAATTTTTTTATACAAATCTTTGTAGTCACCTGTTTTAAACAAAATTCCAAGTTTTCCATTAAGAAGTATTTCTTTTGGTCCAGAAGGACAATCGGAAGAAATTATTGGCACTTTTGAAAGCTGAGCCTCTATCAGAGTATTTGGTAAACCCTCATATCTTGAGGACAATACAAATAAATCAAAATATTTTATATATTGCTCTGCATTTGCTTTATAACCAAATAAAATGATATTTTTTTTAAGATTATTTTTATTTATAAAATCTTGAAGTAGATTGAAATTTTTACCTTGGCCAATAATATAAAGTTTTAAATTAATCTTTTTGTTTTCTACAAGCATTTTTATTGACTCTAACAATGTAATATGATCTTTTTGATCTGTAAGTCGAGCAATATTAATTATTTTTAATCCTTTAAATTTTTTTAACGATTTAATTTTCTTATTTTTAATTTTCTTTTTAATTAAAGGATTTAAAATAACTGTTGAGTTATAATTAAAAATTTTTTTTAGGTTTTTTTTGAATTCAAAACTATTTACAATTATTTCATCACTAAAATTATACAATACTTTAAATAAGAAAAATTTAAAATAACTATTAATATATTTTTCAGGTGAAGTATTCAATCTTATTATAATTGGCCAATCCATTAACTTTGAAGCAATTATAGAAAAAAAACTTGATTGAAATGAAATTATAATAACTTCTTCTTTTTTAAAATTTTTTATAATAAGAAATAGACTCATTAAACTTTTTAAAAATCTATTTTTACAGTTCCAATGATCAAAACTAGGATTAATAATTTTTACTTTTTTTTTATTAATCTTTTCATTTATCTTTGAAGCAGTCACGATGAAAATTTTTGAATAAAAATTTTGTAAATAATTAATTAAGATATATAGATTTTTTTCAACACCACCAAATTCTATTGATGGAATAAAAATCACAATTTTTTTATTTTCTTTTTTTTGCAATTTCATATATTTTTGAGAATGTTGAATAATTTTTTTTATCATCATTGAAAAAATTATATTGTTTCATAAATTTTTTTTTTAAAAGGTCTTGATTTGTTAGAAAATTGTGTAAAATTTTTTGCAATTGATTAATATTATTGAACCTATTTATCACCTCTGAAACATTATTTGTATTGTTTGGAGAGTTTTGCTGATAAGATTGAACCAATATCCCTCCATTTTCGATAATTTCAACTGATCTGGGATATATTATATTTGTTCCCCATTTTGAACCAAAATCCAAACAAATATTTCCTTTATATATTTTTTTTATTTTTAAAATATTAAATTCATCGTTTTTAGCTTCAGGGACATATTTTTTCCATTTGCTACCTATTAAGATAAAATCTTCCCTAAAAATTTCATTTATTTTTAAAATAAGATTTATTCTTAATCGTTCTTTTAATTGAATATAATAGTATTGAAGTCTTTTATTTTTATCCAAGTCGTATTTTTCCCAGAAAGATATTCTATCAATTATAGTAAAGTTTTCAAAAATATTCTCTTTTTCATTTTTCCAAATTCCTTCTACAATTTCATCTTCTACAAGATGAAAACCTCCAATAAATACAATTTTTGGTTTTGTAAAAATTTCAATTTTTAAAGGTTTAAATGGATAAAGATTTAATAAATTTTTTTCAGGCTTTGAAAAATTTTCAAAAACAAAACAATTATTTTTATAATGTTGATAATTTTCAGGGACTTTATAACTAGTACCTCCAAAAAATAAATTTATACTGTTAAATATCAATTGTGGCCTTGCATCACACGATATAAAAATAAAATTTTTAAATATTCTTTTAAATATATTTGCTGTTAAATAAAGAGGTAAACCGAAAAGATAATATCTGACTACTCCACTCAAATTAAAAATGTAATAATTTTTTATTTTTCTTATTTTTAAAAAATTATTAAATGATCTTTTTCTATAATTATATTTAAAGATGAAAAAAAAAAATTTTGTTTCCATAAGATTATCTAAGTCGAAGTTTCATTACCATATCCGTTTTTTTCCATCCCCAAAGCAAATTTAGAAACTGATAATCTCATCAAATTGTAATTTTGTATAATTCTATGAAACCAGGGTTGAATACTTCGTTCAAACTTTAATTCGAGTATGGTCTGACCTGATACACATTCTTTGAAATAAAAATTTTCTTTTTCGTCAAAAATATTTTTTCCTGAACTGGATTTTAAATTTGTATCAAAAGTTAATCTAAATAAAAGTCCAAATTTATTAATGTAAGGTCTTCTATTATAGTCAACTACAACCTTGGGTTCTATTTTTTTTTTTAAAGATTCATAAATAAAATCACTTATAACCTTATTATCTTTTGTATAAAAATCCAATAATGACATAACTTTATTTTTATTAACCATATATTCCAAGTGTTCACTCGAAATTGGTGTACGTAATTTATAAGTTTTCTGATTTTTTCTTCCCTTCATTTCTAAAAAGAGATTTGGATTATCTTTTTTGTCGTGAGAATAGCTTCTAATCCTAAATTTTTTTCTAATTTTAATTCCATCAACTTTTTCATAAAAATTTGAATATTCTGGAGTATCAAAATATAACGATCTTACAAAATATTTCTTATCTTTTTTGTTGAAAGCATTCTCATCTAAAATCATAAAACTTTTTATTTCATTTTCAATCTGCATTGCCTTTTTTTGAGATAATAAAAATTTAAATTCATATCTTGAAAATTTTTCAGTTTTAAATATTTTTAACATTTATGTTAATTTAGTTTTTTTAATCTTTTTAAATGTTTTTCTTCATTTGTTTTGGAAAAGAATTTTTGATTAATTATTTTTCCCTCATAATTACTATTTTCAATTAACAAAGATGAAAATTTATCAATTTGTATTTTTTCATAATTCAAATCTATATAATTATCATTATTATTTTCTGCTACATCAAATTCTGAATCATTAACAATCGTCAATCCACCATCTCCATATCGCCAATTTTTTTTATAATTTTTAATATGGAATTCATTATTTTCAAATTTAAGATTATCAATATTTGCATATGATCCATCTTTGGTTGCTATCCCAACACTATTATCTACAAGACTACTATTACTTACAGTTAAAAGAGTATTTTCCCCAACTGAAATCGCTTTGTCCTTTGAGCCAAATAAATTTGAGTCTTCTATAACAACAGTGGACTCCATCAAATCTACTGCATCATTTTTAGAATTTTTAATATCAATATTCTTTAAAAAAATTTCTTTAGACATATCAATATCAATAGCATCACCAAATGAATTATAAATCTTGATATTCTCTAAAAAAATATTTTTTGAATAAATAATGTGTAGAGCATCATCATATTTAGAATTATTTAAAATTTTAATATTTTTTAGTTTTATATTATTCACATCATGCAATGATAAAGCAGATATATATCTTATATTTCCAATCGAATAATAAATATCATTCTTAATTTTAATATTTTTAATATTATGGCCAGTTCCTCCATTTAAAATTAAATTATCAAAAGATGATCCGGATGTATCAGGACCTTGTAGCGCTATAGTCCCCCAATTTTCATCTTTTGCTTTTTGAAAAACTATTGGTAAATCTTTTCTGCCATTAGCAATTACTCTACCTTTAAAGATTAAACTTTTATTCTTATGTAAATTAAATGTTGTACCAGGTTCAATTAAAACATTTTCATAAAATATTTTACTCTTTTTTATTTCATTTATTCCGGATAATTTTATCAATTTTTTTTTTATTTTATTTCCACTTATTGGAATATTAAGTTTTGTCACCGGAACTGATTCAATATTTTTTTCTTCTAGAAGATACTTTTTTTTTGAAATGAAATTTTTAAACTCAATTTTTTGAGGTTTTGTATTATTATTAGTTATAAATTTAAATCTCGTGTTAGGTGTTTTTAAATTGATATGAGATTGATGCATTGTTGTTTCCCTAAAATCTAATCTATTTGCATAAAAATTTAAGGGTATAGAAAAGTAGTTATTATTTGGATAAAATTTATAATTTTTTTCAATTTCATCTAATTTGTTATTTTCGTTTAAATCTAAATAAATCCATTCAGGTGTTTCTTCTTCAAAAAAAAATTTTAGATCAGATAATGGTAAATCATTTTTTACTGATATTTCAAACCCATTCTTATTTTTTTTCCAACTTCCCTCTGGTTTTGAAATTAAATATAAATTTAATGCATTCAGATATTCAGTGTAAGTATCTAAAAAATCTAATCTTTCTTCTTTTCCTTTATTATTAATATACTTTTGATTTGTTAGAGTTTTTATTAATCCTACAAAATTAAAATTTTTAATCAAAAATTCAACATCTCTTGTTTCAGAAATACTTAATGTTTTTTCAATTTTTTTATGTTCATCAATAAGGTCTTCAATTATCTCTGAATTTAAAACCTGATAAAGTTTTTTTAATTTCAATTCTTGAAATTTACTAGATTGATTAAGCAATAATAAAAGATCATTAGATGAATTGTTTAAATTAAATTGTTCAAAATTTAAATTTCCAATCAATGGATCATGTGCTATTGGATAAAAGTGGCCTGACCACGGATCTACAATCATTCTTAGATTATGAGTATTATCATTGTGAAAATTTTGTGTTAAAATTTGATAGGATGCAAAAAGGGCCCATTTATCGACTCCAATCCCTTCTATTAAGTAATCAAAATATTTTTTGTCATTAGAACTCATTCTCATAAGTTCTAAAAAAAAATTCAAATCGGACTTATCCTCTTTTTTTAATTGATTAAATACAGCACTTTTAGATGCAACACCTGGACTATTAAAAAAATTACTTTCTAAGGCAATTATTGACTCATCTAAAATTTGCTCTGTTTTGTACATATTTACTGGCATAATTTTCTTTCTTCTGAGAAAGCTCTCATTAAAATTTTCATTTTCAATATAAACGCCTTGGCTTCTATCATTTAGATATAGTTCAATTAATCTAAAATTAGATGATAAAACCCCAATCTTATTTGCAATTTTACCTGAAAAATATTTATTGAAATTGAAAGGTAAGTAATCAAAATATCTTTGTTGATTAACAATATCTTTTTTTCTAACTTTTATTCTCCAATTTTTTTTTTCAAATAACCAATTTCTTGGGTTATCACCTCTTAGCCGTGCCTGCATTGGTAACAAACTTTTATTCTCATCAAAATAAAAACCTCTCTGCCAAATCTTGGTTGATTGTGGTGTGTCAATTAATAATTGTTTTTGTTTTTGTTCTTCTAAATATATACGTTTTTTTTCTAAGCCATTTACATAAATATCCCTAAAATTGATAAAAGATTTAACTATGTTTGATTTAATTTTATATTCAAACCAATTAAATGGGTTTTGATACGTATACATTGATTTATGTGCATATATAGAGTCATGTTTAATGATGTTTATGAAGAAAATAAATACTAATATTATTATGAAAGGAAAAGTTCCAAAGATTAATAACTTTAATGTTTTTTTCATTTATAGGTTTGACAAAAATTACTATTTGTAATATTTGACTTTTTAATTTCCATTGTAATATTTAATTTATCAATTTTATTAAAAACTTGATGTCTTAATCTTATAAGTTCTTCTTTCATTTGAGATAATAAAATTTCAAATGTTTCATTATTTTTTTCAATTATAAAAGAGTGATTTGAAGTTATTGATAGTTTCTTTGGGTCAATTGAATATTTTTTTTCATTTGAAAAATACTCAATCTCATTAATTTTTATTATCAGGTTATTGATGGGTGTAAAATATAAATCTATCCCATTTAGGTCTGTTTTTTCATCTAATATAAATTCGTAACTTTTATTTTTATTAAGGACAAAATTTGAATTAATGAGATTTAAATCATTTTTTTTAACTTTATTAACATTTAATGCAAAATTTTGATTATTATACGAATCAAAAATTGTTCCAAAATGCAATGGTTTACTTCCTCCAAGAAATGCCTCTTTGTAAATCTTACAATAATTATCAGCTAGGATTTTATCGTTTAAATTTTGTGCAATGTATAATCCCACTCTATAAGCGTCATTTTCTGAAGGAGATATTTTTATTGCAATATTAATGTGTTCTATAGCTTTCTGGTAATCATTATCACTCAGTGCTCTAGCATACCAAACATGAAATTTATAAATTCTATTATCAAACTCTAATAATTTTTTTAAAACATTCTCAATCTGATTATAATCATCTTGTGTCAAAGCTTTTGAAACCACAAGTTCAGTTGCCTCATAAATTCCTGGGAACATATATGTTTTTCCGATCGAAAAGTTTTTGGAAAATTCAATATATCTATCGAGTTTTTTTGAAAGTAAAGAAAAGTCTCTTATTTGTAACCCATAAGTAAGTGTCTTTATTCTATAGAAATCATGAAAAACAAGTGCTTTTGAGATAACCGATCTTCTATTTTCACTACTTAAAGCTAGAAAGGCTAAAATTAAAAATAATAAAAAAAAAATTAAAATTGCTAAATATTTTATTTTTTTAAGAAAAAACATTGTTTCATTTTATAGTAAAACTAATAATCAACATCATTTTTTGCTGCAACTGCTACAACTTCACTCAAACTTTCTAAATTTGATAATTCTTTAATAAATTCCTCATAAGATTTATCTTCTTTTAAAACAACATCAAAACTCAACTTTAAAGATAAACCATCTCCTGAGGACTCTGCGTTTAATAAAGTTGATACCTTACAAAATTTTGAAAAAATAGCCTCATAGTCTTTTTTATTTTTTTCTTTATCAGAATTTTTACTTCTAAATTGAATTATAAACTCACTTTTTAAAATAGAGCCATAGTTTGTAAAATTTAATACAAATGCAATCATCGATATTATTGCTGTACCACTTATTGCTAAAAAATAATTTCCAGTTCCAGATGCCATACCTGCAGCTAATGACCAAAATATATATGCTGTATCCTTAGTATCTTTTACAACTGTTCTAAATCTTATTATTGATAGTGCGCCCACAAGAGCAAATGCTCTAGCTAAATTGTTACCGATTACCATTATCACCATTGCTACTATCACGGCTACAAATATAGTTGTTAAAACAAATGATTGAGAATAACTTAAGCCTTTATGAGTTTTTTTGTAAACTAAGCTAATAATAAATCCTAAGAAAAAAGCAAAAATCAAATTTAATACTATTTCTTGGGGATTATAAATCTCACCAAATTTAAATGAACCAGCTAAATCTAAATTTTGATTTATACTAGAGGTATTTTTTTCCATAAAGGTTTTTATATTTTATATTAATAAATTTCAATTTAATAAGCATTAATTATAAATAATATTTTTTATACCATTTTATTGTTTTTGATAAACCTTGTGCTAAAGAGATTTTTGAGGACCAACCTAATTTCTTTAATAATCTTATATCAACCACTTTTCTTTGTGTACCATCTGGATAGTGGGTATTAAATTTTAATCTGATATTATTTTTTTCTACTTTACAAATTTTTTTTGCAATTTCTTTGATAGTGTACTCTTTCCCACTTCCAACATTTATTAAGGCAGTTTTCTTTAAAATATCTAATAACTTTTTATTATTTCCTATTTTTTTATTTACAATAAAAAAAATTGCACTTGCCAGATCATCAACATACATCACTTCTCTTTTGGGATTGCCGGTACCCCATATTTCGATATATGGATCATTGTTAATTTTTGAAAGAATAATTTTTTTGATTAATGCTGGAACAAAATGACTATTTTTTAAATCAAAATTATCATTTGGTCCATAAAGATTGCAGGGCATTAAGGTAAAATAATTTCTCTTAAATTGTTTATTATAATATTCGCACAACTTAACACCTATAATTTTAGCCAAAGCATATGCTTCATTAGTTTTTTCTAAACTATCATTTAAAAGATACTCCTCCTTAATAGGTTGTTTTGAGTTTTTTGGGTATATGCATGAACTTCCTAAATTAATAAAATGTTTAATATTATTTTGATGAGCGCTTTTAATTAAATTGGTTTGAATTAATATATTTTCATTTAAAAATTCTGTAGGAAAATTAAAATTTGCCATTATTCCACCTACTCTTCCTGCGCAATTAATAATAATATCAGGTTTTTTTTTTTTCAAAAATAAATTTACTTTTTTAAAATTTTCTAAATCAAGTTGTTTTCTTGAAACAAGAATTAAACTACCAAAATTTTTATTTTTAAAATATTTTACTAATGATTTTCCAACCATTCCATTATGACCAGCGATAAATATTCTATATTTTTTTTTCATTTTTAGTTTGAAGTATACAGATAATTAATAATATTCGTTATTGATCATTTTATCTATTATCTTTTCAATTTTTAAACTATTTTTCCATTTTATTTTTTTTTTTGCCAATGAAGGATTAGCTTTATATTCATTCAAATCATTTTTTCTTATTAATTTTTTTGAATTAAAAGTTACCTTTTTTTTGTCTAATTTTAATTTTTTTAATGTTAAATTTAAGAATTTCTCTATACTATATGCATTTCCAGATCCAATCACTAAGTCCACCGGCTTTTTTAACTGAAGCATTTTCCATATTGCAATAACATAATCTGGAGCCCAACCGATATCTCTCTTTATTTTAATATTCCCTAACTCAAATTTTCCTCCTACTTTTTTTATTTTTTTTGATTGTTCTATGATTTTTTTAAAAACAAACTTTTTAGATCGCAAGGGCGACTCGTGATTAAAAAGTACCCCAGTACAACAAGAAATATTATGGTAATTTCTATAGTATTTTATTAACCAAAATCCAGCTGCTTTGGAAATGCCATATGGGGTTCTGGGACCAATCTCAGAATTCTCATCAAATATGTTTCTTTTTTTATTTTTAAATATTTCTGATGAAGATGCATAAAACATTTTTGTTTTTGCTTTTTTCAATTTTAAATATTCTAGGATGCATATTAAATTACTTACATTTCCCTCAAAAGTTTGTAATGGAAAGTTTAAAGAATTCAGTGGGGAGGTTTCTCCTGATAAATAATAAATTTCACTTATTTTCTTAAATTTTTTTAAAATATTTACTATCGATTGATAATCTGCTTGTTTTGATTTAAATATTTGAACTTTTTTCTCAATTTTTAGCTTATTCAATCTATAAAGATTTTTTTTAGATTGATCTCTAGTTATACCAACCACTTTGTATCTTTTTTTCAATAAAAAATCAGCTAAGTAAGAGCCATCTTGGCCAGATATTCCAAATATTAAAGCTAATTTATTTTTCATTGATTCTTAGTTATTTAATATATTTTTATTTATTTTAGTAAAATAAATAAGTAACTAACATTATAAAACATGAAAATAAATTTAATTATTTTTATCTCTGAATTCAATCTTGGTGGGGCTGGAAACTCATTATTTAAATTGTGTAAAAATCTCCCAAAAAATAAGTTCTTTGTAACTGTAATATGTTTAAATAAATGTTTTTATAGATCTGAGCTTATCAAGCTTGGTGTAAAGGTTATTGAGATTAGTTCTAAAAAAACACTTTTTGGAATGCCAAAAATAAAAAAAACAGTTAAAAATCTAATAAAATCTAATCATAAAAATATTTTTTTATCTAATATTTACTATTCAAATATTCTATCAATTCTTTTTTTAAGATCATTAAATCTTAAAATCATTTTAGTGGAAAGAACCCCCTTTCAAGAACTTTTTATATATTATGGGTTATTAGATTTTTTTAAAAAACAGATAATTAAAATTTTAATTAGATTTACTTTTAAAAAAGCAGATGCCTGTGTTGCTAATTCTAAACATATTTCAAAAAAATATAATAAATATTATAATCTTAAATTTCAAACAATTCACCCTCCATCATTTAAAAAATTATTTCCATTCAGTAAAAATAAAAAAAAGCCAATATGTTTTGGAGTGGTAAGTAGACTAAGTAAGGAAAAAAAAATTGATACTCTAATTAGCATCTTGCCTGAAATAAAAGGTAAGCCCATACTTAAAATAGTTGGGGATGGACCTGAGAGAGAGAAGCTTAAAAGATTAGTGGAAAGTCTTAATTTAAAAAGTAGAGTAAAATTTCTTGGAAGTTATAATCCAAATTTAATAAAAAATGTATTTAAGAACTTTAGTTATTTAATTAGCACTTCAGATTTTGAAGGATTTCCTAACAGTGTTGTTGAATCATTAAGTTCAGGAGTCCCTGTAATAGCATCTCAAAGTTTTGGTGGAATTAATGATATTATTAAAAACAAAAATTTTGGCATTATCTATAATAAAAAAAAAGATTTAAAAATGATTCTTAACAAAATCATGCTCAAAAAAATTTATTTTAAATTAAATAAAGACAAAGTTTATAATCATCTAAATAATTTTAGTGAAAAAAAAAATATAGAAAATTATAAAAAGTTACTATTTAATCTTTAATTTGTTAAATTTAAACTTTTAGTATAGATAGTAAAAATTAATTTAATTAAAATGAAAAAAATTCTTATTTTTACCGCTACATATAATGAAAAAAATAATATTCAAAAAGTAATCAGTAAAATAAAAAAAAAATGCAATAGAGCAAATATATTAGTAGTTGATGACAATAGCCCAGATGGAACTGCTGAACTAGTTAAAAAGATAATTAAAAAAAGTAAAAATAATAAAATTAAACTAATTGTAAGAAATAAGAAAAAGGGTTTGGATACAGCACACAAACTTGCTTACAAGTATGCATTAGAAAAAAAATTTGATTATTTAATTACTATGGATGCCGATCTTTCTCATGATCCAGCAGAGATTCCAAATTTTTTAAAATATTTATCAAATAATGATTTTGTATTGGGCTCGAGATATATGAAAGGTGGGAGAAATGAGCTTTCATTTTTAAGATTTTTGCTAAGTTACTTTGGTAATAAATTTATTAAATATACCCTTAATTTAGATTTTACAGAATTTACGTCTGCATATAGAGGTTTTAATCTAAAAAAAATGAAGAAATTTAATTTACGAATGATAAATTCTAATGGTTACAGTTTCTTTATGGAGACAATTTATCAAATAAATAAATTTAAATATAAATCATTTGAAATTCCAATAATTTTTGCCACAAGAAAACAGGGTAAATCAAAAATACCAAAAATAGAGATAATAAGAACTTTATTTAATGTAGTAAGATTATATTTTAAAGATAAATAAAAATTATATTTAATTTTTAAAAATTATTAAATTTTACAATAAATTTTATATGTTTCGTTTGCACACTTTTTCCAGTTATAGATTTTGGAAATATGTAGCGCTATATCAATTTTGGATAATAAATTTGTTTCAGAGTAAACTAGTTGCTCCAATTTTTCACTTAAGTCGTTAGTGTCATTGTTTTTAAAATAATGGGCACCATCTTTACAAATTTCTTTAAAAATACTTGTATTACTCGCCAAAACAGGACAGCCTATGGACATTGCTTCTAATAAAGGTATTCCAAAACCCTCATATTGTGATGGAAAAACAAATAATTTTGCCTTTGTATATAGGTAAGAAAGTAAATCATCATTTCCCTCAAAATGGAATAGCTTATCCATAATATTGAGTTCATCGAATAATTTTTTTTCATTTTCAGTAAATGCACCACCACCAAAACAAACAATATTAAAATCATTTCTCAATTTTTTACTCATATGAAATGTATTTAATAGAAGGTTAAAATTTTTATATTTCAGTCTCGATCCGACGAAAAAAATAAAATTCTTTGGAATCACATAATTATTTTGTTCAACAGTATGAAAATTTTTTTGAATATGATTGCACCCAAGATAAATTACGTTAATTTTTTTTTCTTCAATATTATAATATTTTATCAAATCATTTTTCGTATTTTCTGATATACATATAATTTCATCTGAGCAATTGATAATTTTTTTCTTTTTTTCAAAATTTCTATTTTTATATAAATCAGGAAACTTTTCATGAATTAAATCATAGACAGTAATAATTTTTCTTTTATTTTTATAATCTAATAAATTTTCAGAATAATAAGTATCATGAACTATATCAAAATTGGATCTTTGTATTTGTTTAAATGCAATTTGATCTACAATATTTTTTAAAAATGGGGGTACAGGATATCTTGGTATATAAAAGCCACTTCTATATTTTTTTGGTACATTAAGTAAATAATCATTTTTAAAAATTGGTGAAAAAACTTTAATTGATTTATTGTCTTCTAAAAATTCTTTAATAATTGAGCAAAAATATCTTGATATACCACCATGTTTTTGTAAGAAAAATATACTGCTATTATACGCAATTTTCATTTAATGATTCATTTATAATACTCAAATGGATCTATAATTTTAAAACCATTTTCTTTTGTATTTAATTTTTTAAATTGATCTCCAAATTTTTTAGATTTTGATAAAAATATAATGGCATCGTAATTATTTTTTTTATCTACTTTTTTTATAATTCCATATTTAATCTTGATCTCATTTTCAACAAAAGGATCAAAAGCTTGAACATTTGAACTATTTTTAAGCAAAAAATTATAAATTTGAAAATTTATTGAGTTTCTCATGTCAGCTATTCCTGATTTATAAGATAAGCCAATTAATAGAATTTTAGATGATTTAATTGTTTTGTTTTTTAATTTTAAAAAATTTTTTAATTGGTCTAAAACAAAATTTGACATCCCATCATTTACTTTTCTACCTGAAAGAGTAACGGTGGCTTTAATTTTATTTTTTGCAGCAATACTGGACAAATAATAAGGATCCACTGGCAAACAATGTCCACCAACTAAGCCAGGATTAAACTTTAAAAAATTCCATTTTGTTTCGGCTAATCTGACTACTTCTTTAAAATTTATTTTGAGTTTTTTGCAAATCAAAAGTATTTCATTCATCAAAGCAATATTTAAATCTCTTTGAATGTTTTCTATAACTTTAGCTGTTTCAGCCGATTTAATTTCTTTTGAAAATACTATTTTCTTTGATACAATTTTGTAAACTTTAAGAACTTTTGATAGAACACTTTTTTTATCTGTATCAATTGAAACAATTTTATTAATATTTTTAAGAGTATACACTTTGTCTCCTGGATTAACTCTTTCGGGGCTGTAACCCATAAAGAAATCCTTATTACACTTTAAATTAGTTTTTTTTTCTAAAAGATTTCTATATTCTTCTGTAAGTCCAGGATAAATCGTAGACTCAATAAATATAATATCATTTATTTTTAATATTTTAGAAATCATTTTTATAGCCGATGTTAAATTATTTAAGTCAGGTTTTTTATTTTTCAAAACTGGTGTTGGTACGCATATAATGTAAAAGTTACATTCTTTTATATCTTTAGGATTACAAGTAAATTGTAGTGAATTGTTAAATGCAGAGGATAAAAACTCTTTATTTGTATCAATTTTTTTTTTTAGATTAGTTATTCTTTTTTTATTTACGTCAAAACCAAATGTTTTAAATTTTTTTGAAATATTTAATATTAAAGGTAAACCGACATATCCTAGTCCAATAATGCATGGTTTAATTTTGTTCATCTATTATTAATTAAGCTTTTCTATAAAGTATCTTAACTTGTTTTGGTTATAGCTTATACCTGATACATCTACTACCTCACAATCAAGAATAGATTTTAACTTATCATTTCCCTTCAAATAATTTAGTTTTCCCTGGGTATCTCTGCTCTCACTTACATTTGAATTAGTATAATATCTTAGGTCATAAGTTCTTAAATTTGGAAAATATTTATCTTTTGGAAAATCATTTGAAATAAAGAAGGCATTATTTCTCATCAAGTTTGTGCCTATAAAGTAAAAATTTTTATTTTTCATTAAATTTATTAGTGCTTTAAGTGAAGATCCATAGCACAAATAGCTATGATGATATTTTTTTCTATCAAACATCTCAATTTCTGGGACTGAAACCTCTAATTCATCTCCAAAAATTGCATTGTATTCTAATATTGCTATTTTTGAAAAATTATTGGGTAAATTTTTCACAACCCAGTAATCCAATCCATCAATATCTAAACTAAATAGATCGGTATTTTTTGAGAAATTATATTTAGCTAATATTTTATTTAAACTGGTACTTCTAATCATTTCTTCGTGAATAAAAAGTTCACCTTTCCATAATTTCATATTTTTTTTTACTTGAGCTTCCAACCCTTCCATACAGTCTATTATTAATCCAGAAGCTGAGGTTCTTTCAAAAACAAATCTCGTATTGCTTTCTAAATAATCTCCAACTCCTACTTCTACGAATTTCGGCTTATCTACTTTTATTTTATTTAATAAATAATCTATTATTCCATCCTCGCCATTTTGAGAAAAAATTTTGTAATCTACATCTTGAAGGTTTGAGATATGATTGTATTTTTCTCTTATGTTGAGCAAGTGTGATAAGCCTTGCATATAAGTTTTTTTATGAAAATATGATTTAAAAAAACTATAAAAAAATTTTTTTAAAGACATAAATTTTAATTTATAAAATTATATTTAAATTAAATTTTTTCTGAAACAGGAACTCTTTTACCAAATCTATAAATAATTTCTATCAAAGACGCAAAAATCAAAGTTCCAATTAAAGTATTACCAAAAAATGGAATCGCTAATGTGTAACAAGTCATAAAACCTTGAAGTGTGTAACCATAAGATCCTAGCGACCAAACACCAAAATTAGTTATTATAAAAAATAAACATGCCCCTAATAGTGAACCTAAAATTCTACTATTTGTATTAGTTTTTAATGAATTCGATATTAAACCAATTATAATAATACTTCCCCAAGTGAATGCAGTAGTTCCATGCAATCCAATAAATAAGTCCGTGATAACAAAACTTATTAATAAAGCGGGTAAAAATTTTCTTCCCAAAAGAGCTGGTACATAAAAACTTAAAGCTAATAAGCTTGTAAAATTTGGCGGGTGAGGGATAAATCTACTTGCAGATAAAACGAGTAATATACCAAATGATATTTTCAAATAATTCATATAATTAGATTAATTTATAAAAATTTTATTACAAGTTTTAAATTGTTTTTTTTACTTTCCATGTTAGTTATCAAAAATTCTTTATTTTAAACATATCATTGTCACCTTTATCATGAATTTTAGCTCTTATTTGTATTTTTGTTAAAACAATTTTTTTTTGTTCATCTGTGAAATGTATCCAATTAGACACCTCATCTACATTTCGATAGCAGCCAATACAAAAACCTCTATCTTTACTTATTTTACAAATGTTTATGCAGGGTGATTTGACCATTAAAATGATTGTTTGATACCAAAGTTAAAACTTCTATCCATTTGATTATAGTCTTGACTGGTTTGATATTTTTTATCAAAAACATTGGTGATATCGAAAAATAAATTATAGGTGTTTAGGTAATTATATCTAATTGATAAATCATTGACTAAATAACTATCAAGTTCTGCATCACTAAATGATATTCCATTTCTATTTGCATTACCAGTTCCATAGTCTCTTGCTTCATCAGACCACTTGGTTCTCAAAGTTACACCTAAATCTTTATACCCAGGAACTTTTACATCTGTGATTAAATTCATAACATTTCTTGGAACTCTAACCATTTGGGAATTCTGCATGCCAGTTTTAGGATTATCTTGCTCTGCACCATCATAAGTTTGCGTATAAGTATAATTAAAGCCAAAATTAAAAATCTCATTCCATTTAAACTTAGACATAAATTCTAAACCTTGTGATTTAGTAGTACTTGGGGAGTTTGCTGTAGTCGAACCAGATCCAGCTGCTGTATTAACTGACCAACCTTCAAGCGCATCAAAATATTTAACATTAAAGTAAGTTAGATCTACAAATAAATTTGGATTTATAGTTTTTTCAATTCCAAAATCATAACTTTGACTCGTTTCAGCTTTTTTGTGACCTATAACTCTACAATTTGCACCACCAAAATTACAATTATTTGCTGAGTTCCATACATAAAAAGTTTCATATAATGATGGAAACCTATAGCCAGTTCCATACGAAGATTTTAATTTCGTGGCCTTATCATCAAACACATATGCAAGAGTAGCTCTATGGGAGTCTTCATTTCCTGCAAATGAATGCTCATCAAATCTTGCACCAAAAGTAGCGTAAATATTATTTGTTATTCTACTTTGATAATCAAAATACTGGGATGTAACATGAGAACTTGAGTCAATCCTTCCGGTCGCATCTTTGTTATATCCCATTTGGTCATCCTCTCTCTCTAACCCAAATACAATACTATTATCTAAATCAAAATTATAATTACCTTGATAAAGGAGGGCGTATCTATCACCATAGTATTTATCCTCTGCTGTATTTTTACTATTAGGTGCGGCAGCATAAATCCTTTCAACGTAGGTATTTGCAACAGTAAATTTATTTGTAAGTTTTTGCATTGGTTTATGTATTAAACTAACATTTGCTGAGGACTCTATAGTGTCCACTTCTTCACTATGATCGCGAGAAGCTGAACAACCAAATAAACTAGATACACATACCGCATCATATTGTAAATATGTGTCAGAAAGTCTTGTATTAGTTTGCACTTCTAATGTATCAGAAAATTTGTTACTAAAACTAGCTACCAGCCCATTATTTCTATATCTATCCTTTTCACTATTATGATCCATTTGTGAAATTCCATCGGTATAAAACCTTTGTAAGCCAAAATAATAATTTTTACTTTCATCTCCACCTGAAAAAGAAGCAGATAAATTATTAGTGCCATGAGATCCTGCAGAAAAATTCACATCTTCTTTGAATCCAAGCTCTCCTTTTTTTGTGGTAATGTGTATAGTTCCACCAATAGCACCACTTCCATAAATTGAACTTTGATTACCCTTTAAAATCTCTACTCTTGATACTTGGCTAGTTAAAATATTATTAAAATCAAAATCATTTGATACACTTGAAGGATCTGACATTTTAACACCATCTATGTAAACAGTAGAGTACCTTTTTGGCATTCCTCTTAGTTGAATTGCTGATGATGTTCCGTGTCCACCGCTTTGAAAAAAATTAGCACCTGTTGTGGACGCGCTTAAAGCGTCTCCTAAAAAATATTCCGTAGAATTATTTAAAAATTTTTCATCAAGAATAGTTGTTGATGTGCCTACAGTCGATAAAGATTGTGGTTTTTTATTTGCAGAAATAACAATTATTGGAATTTCTTTTGAAAAAACAGCGCTTGAAAATGAGACATAAAATAAAATTATTAATGTTCTTAACATCATTTGACACATCCTTTATTGAGCCCCATAAAAATATGGAGCTTATTATTTTAATGCCGATGTTAATTTTTCATTGCAGAACTAGACTTTTCCTGGCCTTCATTCGACAGCGGACTATATTGTGTGGCGCTCGGACTTAATTTACAAAAATTTTACCGTTACAGGAATAGTTAATGATTCTCACATTATTCCCCACAACTCAATACATTTTTAATTTAGCAAGGTCGGATAGATTTGTCAATAAATTATGTTCAATAATTGAACAAAAATAATTTCTTTATTTCCTTGTTAATTAAAAAGCTATTTTATATTTATTTGTTAAAATTTCTTTACCTTTTTTAAAAGAACTAAAATCAATTATATCATCTGTTTCAAATGTTATATTGAATTTTTCTTCTATATTAGAAATTAAACTCATGTGACCAATTGAATCCCACTCGGGTATTTCATTATATTCTAAATTTTCGTTAAAATTATCAGATGAAACTTGCAAGGACTCAACAAAAACTGATTTATAAATTTCCAAGTTATTCATAATCTTTTAGTAATTTAATGGCATTTGCTACAATACTTTCAGAATTAAGTCCATATTTTTTTTTTAAAAAATCATAGTCACCTGCTTTGCTATAAGTATCATTTACTCCTAAAAAAAGTTGAGGAGGAGATTTTGAAAATTTTGATACACATTCAGAAACAGCGCTTCCAAGACCGCCTATAATATTGTGTTCTTCAACTGTTACAATCAATTTAGATTTTAATGAAACTTTAATTGCTTCAATATCTATAGGTTTAACTGTATGCATATTTACAACTCCACAAGACAAGTTTTTTTTCTCAAATAGTTCAGCAGCTTTTAAACATTCATTTATGATTGCACCATTACAAAAAATAGTTACATCATCACCATCTCTAAGTTTAATAGATTTACCAATCTCAAAATTATAATCTTTATTGTAAATAATTTGATTATTTGAAACTCCTGTCAATCTTATGTAACAACTATTTTCTGATAAAAGAGCAGCATCTAATGCTTTAACTGTTTCCAAACCATCTGCTGGGCTTAAAATATTTATATTTGGTATAGATCTTAAAATTCCAATATCCTCAATTGAACAATGTGAGTATCCTAAGCTTCCTAAAGATAGACCACTTGCCAGACCCACCATACAAACTTTGTGATGCATATATCCTAAATTCATTTTAATTTGTTCACAACATCTTAATACCTGAAATGGTGAAAACGTTGTGGTAACAACTTTATAATTTTCACTGGCTAATCCAGCTGCTATTCCAATCATATTTTGTTCTGCAATGCCGACGTCTAAATATTGATCGGGTAAAGTTTTTCTATATCTATCAAGTCCAGCAGAAGTAGAAACATCCGAAGTAACAACAATTAAATCTTTATTTTTTTTTGCAACTTCTAAAGCAGCTATTCCAAAAGTTGCTCTAGTACCAATGCTTGCCCACGTTTTTATATCTCTTTCAGATATTTTCATTTTAATTATTTATTTCCTTTATAGCCTCTTCGTATAAAGATTTTGTTAAAACAGAATGATGCCATTTATTATCATTTTCAAATTTTGAAAAACCTTTACCTTTTATGGTATTTGCAATTATTGCTTTTGGTTGACTTATTCCTTTTAATTCTGAAAAATTTTTAACCAGTGAGTCTATATCGTGTCCATCGATTTCTAATGTATGCCAACCAAAACTTTTCCATTTATTTTTAAGATCTCTTAAATCCATTATTTCTGAATTTGTACCTGTTTGTTGAAAATTATTCCTATCTATAATTACATTTAAATTATTAAGCTTAAAATTTGGAGCCGCCATTGCAGCTTCCCATACTGAACCTTCATTACACTCTCCATCTCCTAAAACTACATAAACATTATAAGGAATTTTTTTTTTAATCGATGCTAGAGCAACACCTATACCTAAAGATAGACCCATTCCAAGTGACCCTGTAGAAAATTCAATACCAAGTTTTTTATTCATTACTGGATGACCAGGTAAGTTGGTGTCATTTTTTTCAAAAGTTTTCAATTCTTCGTCTGATAAGTATCCTAATTCAGAAAGAGAGGCATAATAAGCCAAACAAGCATGCCCCTTACTCAAAATAAATCTATCTCTACTGATGCTTAATGGATTTTTTTTGTCTAATTTCATTATCTTAAAAAATAAAGTTGATAAAATATCCGTTATTGAAAGAGCTCCACCAATGTGAGCACTACTAGATCCAGCTTCCATAGCCATTTGTAATATTTTTTTTCTAATATTTTTTGATGAATTGATTATTATTTCATTGTCGGAACTATCCTCAGCCATTTACATCCCTCCATCAACTCTTATTACTTGACCTGTTATATAATCTGATAATTCTGAAGACAAAAAAAGAGCAACATTTGCAATTTCTTTAGGCTCTGCAAATCTTTTTAGAGATAATTTTGAAATAATTTCTTCAATTGTTTTTTCAGGTGTATTGTTTTTCATCATATCCGTATTAGTTAAACCTGGAGCTATTGTATTTACTTTGATATTGAATTTACCAAGTTCTCTAGATAAAACTTTTGCTTGGCCAATAATTGCAGCCTTGGTTGATACATATGCACTTCGTCCTTCATTTCCATCTATTCCTGAACTTGAAGAAATAAAAATAATATTTCCATCTTTTTTTTTAATCATAGACTTAATAATAAATTGTGTAAGCAAAACTTGTGAGTGAAAATTAATATCAAAAAGTTCTTTAAATTTGCTGGTTGAGGTCATTTGAAAAATTGAAGAAGAAATCGAACCTGCATTATTAATTAAAATATCGATAGGTGTCTCATTTGTAAGAATTTTCTTAGCTCCACTCTTAACACTTTCTTCATCACTCAAATCAATTTCTATTGGAAAAATTTGATTGTTATTTTCTTTTTTCAATTTTTCAATCAGTGATTCAAAATTTTTATCAATTTTTCTAACACAGGCAAATATATTTGCCCCATTTTTTGAAAATTCTTCTAATATAGCTCTGCCTATCCCTTTATTGCAGCCTGTAATGACTGCTGTTTTATTAGAAAGTAACATTATTTAATAAAATCTTCTTTTGAAAATATATCTTTTGCTAGCGCTGGTTTAAATATAGTTTGGCCACTTTTAGTCATAAACTTTTTTATAAATTCCTTGTCTTCACCTGCTAGACATAAATCACTATGATTTCTAAAATATTTAATACTAAATCCGTGATCTATAATTTCTTTTAAGGATTGCTCAAAAATATTACCAATTTTTATATGCACATAAGGGCAAACTAAGACATCACCTATTGGTGTAACATAGACTCTATTTACCGTTGTACAACCTAAAATCTTTTCATGATTTTTATCAAACGGATTCCAAATATTTCTAACAAGATTTTTATATTCTTTTCTTATTTTTCTTAGGTACTCCCTATCTTTATCATCACAAATAATTTCTTCAGCATTTTGCCACATTCCTGAAGGCACAGCTACATTGAGTAGTGTTTTATATTTTTTATTCTTGGAATAATCTAATAATTGTTTGAAATGTTCAGTGTTAGCATTGTAGTGACCAACTGTAATATTTAAATAAGGATCCATTCCTGCATTTTTAACATGTTCAAGGCCTTCAATAGCTCTTTTCCAAGACTCTTTTCTGCCTCTTATTTCATCGTGTATTTTTTCATCCATGCTATCAATACTCACAGAAACTCTACTCACTTTATAATCAGCAAGTTTTTTTGCCATTTTTTCATCTAAGTGATAGCCATTGGTAGTAAGGTACATATAAAATCTTTCAGGTTTTATTGCTTCCAGGACTTCAAATAATTTATTAGGTTGCAACAGTAGTTCACCTCCTTGTAAATCAAACTCAAAATATCCAAGTTCGTCAGCTTCATCAGCTAATCTTTTTATTGCACCAATATCTAAATATTCTTTAACATGATCCCCCTTTGGAGAATTAGTAAAGCAATATTTACACCTTAGGTTACATGCATTATTAAAATTAAGATCAATACCTCTTGTTTTTTGGCCCACTTTGCCATCATTCTTATTTACATATTCGTAAAATTTTTTTAGTTTTGCGACCAGTTTTGGTTTATTAAGTAATGAAGATGCAATTGGCATATATGTAATTTACGATTTTTTTTCTAGATTATACTTTAATATTTCATCTGGCAATATTAAGATAAATTTAGCTTTACTTGCTATCTCATTATCAACCTTTCCCAAACCTTCACAGACCGCGAGACCTCTTTTAAAGCTTAAGATTTTTGTTTCTATATGAAATATTTTATTAGGCAATACCTTTTTTATGAATTTCAAATCATTTGCTGAGCTTAAATACATTTTTTTTCCTTTGTTTCCAGGCAAAGTCAAAATTGCTAAAGCTGCCATTTGTGTCATCGCCTCTACTTGAAGCATTCCAGGCATATTGGGATCGCCTTTCCAATGTACTTTAAAAAACCACTCATCCTCTTTTAATTCTTTGTAACCATGAGCATATTTGCCTGGCTCAATTTTTGTTGCACAATCCATCATAAGATAAGGAGGTTCGTTTCTTTGATATTCTAATATTTCAGTTTTATTCAGTTTCATTTTTAAGAGATCGCAATAACTCTTGATAAAGTTTTAATTAAATCATAACCATCCCAATTAAAATCAATATCTAAAGCTTTACCAATTGGGACTATTCTATCTAATCCTTCTAAATTATTAGAAAGTACAAAATTTTGTAACTCATCTTTATTAAAACCAAAATATGTCATGGTTTGGCATTTTTTAGTAATATATTTGCTTAATTCACTTAAGTTTTTTAAATTTAATTGATAAAAAATACCATTATTTCCTCTAATATCCTCAATGACTTTTTTATCATCTTTGTAGTCGAGAATATAAATATTATTTTTTTTAGTTAGAATATTCTTTATATCATTCCTGTCTAAAATATTTTCAATTAATTTTGTATATTTATCAACTATTTGAATTTCTTTAAAATCATGTTTGTTTTCAACAATTTCACTAAGTAAATCCCAAAATTTTTTTTGAATTTTATTATCTTTTGATCCAACCCAAAATAAAAAGTGTGGTGAATTACAGCCCTGCTGACTCATAGAATATGAGTCATAATAAAATTTATTGGCTAAAATTTTTAAATTATTTTTATTCAATTTTTTTAACTTATTCAAATTTATAACAGACAATGAATATCTATCGGAAAACATTACATCAATACACCTTTCGGGTGACCAAATTTTTTTAATTTGATTTATAGTTTTATCAGAGCCCCATACTACTCTACCATCAGTTATAGCTGAAATTTGACTAGTTAAATCACTTTCATTATTATAATCATATTCAATAAAAAAATTACTCTCTCTAATATTGGCAAATTTTTTCTTTTTCAGCAGAATATTCAAAACTTTTAAAATAACTTTTTTTTGCTCTGAGGCCGCAGATGGCATCTTAACAATATTTGAATTTCCACTTAATAATCCAAAAAAGAATGAGTAAATAAAATTTGTAGGTATGTTAGAAGGACAAATATGAAAAATTAAGCCTCTACCAAGTCTATTCTCATTAATGTTAATATTTACTTTAAGTTTCTCGATTTTTGCTCTCCTACACCAAAAAATTAAATAGACCAAATCAGGATATTTATAAACAATTTTTGATTTTTTTAATTCGATAGAAAATTCCTCCAAAAAGTCGATTGCTAAATCATTTAAAGGTTTTTTTATAACTGATCTAAAAGATTTATTTTGTATAATTTTTTTTAAATGATTAGTTTTAAGAATGTTATCTAACATCACTACAACCTCTTAGTTCTGCTTTCTCAAGTCTTCCATCTACTGTAAAACACTTTCCTTGAAAACTTGATTTACAATTTGCATCTTTTATAATTTTTCCATTATCTTCAGTCAAAATACTGTGACCGGGATAACTTGTAGGTAAACTTGAAATAATTTGAATCATACCTTTTTTTCCTGGTGCCAGGCTATTAAAATTTTTGTCTCTAATAATAATTTCAGAATATCTTGAGGTTTTAAAACCTCCACAATTTTCACATTCTAAAAAAATAGAACCAGTTTGTTCAACCATTCCATAATAATTAAATATTTTTTTTATATTCAATTTTTTAAATAACTGTTTTTTGAAGACTAAATTACTAATCTTCAAATTTTCAAGTTTTTTCCATCCACCACCGTGAAGCAAGATACCTTTGGATAAGTTAAAATTTATTTTTTTTGGATCGATTTTTTTTAATAAATTCTCATAAATTAAACTCGTAAAACCAAACATAAAAAAATTTTTGTCAGAAAATTCTTTTAAAAATTCATCAAGTCCTTGATAGTCAATGTTTTCATTTTTATCTAAAAGATAAAAATGTTTTTTTCCAAAGTAAGAAAAGCCTAAGATTGCAGCAGTCTTAGCACTAAATTTTTTTCTATCAGAAAATCTTGGATCCTTATCAATTATAATCATCGGGAGTCTATCTTTGCCTAAAATTGACTGCATTAGCTGATTTAGTGCCTTAACTTGATTACCTGCATTTTCTGAGTCTAAAAAAATTTTTGATACATTAGAACTAGTTGTTCCAGAAGACACTAAAGTTTTTACAATTTTATTTTTAGGAACACTATATAAATCGTATCTTTTAAATATTCTTGCTGGTAACATTGGAATATCTTCTAATTTAATATTCGATCTAAATCTAAAATTCAAAGAATTTAGTATTTTTTTGTATAAAGAACATTTTTTATAATGATGTAATGTTAATTTTTGAATAGATTTTTCAAAGTTATTTACTCTAAATTTTTTATCAAAATCAAACGGATCAGAGTTAAAAAAATTTTTATTTATCATTTTAATTTAGTTCTGAGTAAAGTACTTTTCCTGTTTTATTTCTTGGTATCTTGTTAATTTTATTTAATCTAATTGCTGATTTATGAATTCCTATATTTTTAGAAATTTCATTTAATGCTTTTTCATTTTCAAATTCATTTTCAATAAAAAAATTTAATTTCTCATCATTTCCTATACAAACACAATTAAAACCTCGTTTTTTAAGTAAGACTTCAATGTCATCTAAATTTATTCTAATCCCGAATATTTTAGAAATTCTTTTTAGGCGTCCAACAATATAATAAAAATTTTCATTATCTCTTTTTGCAAGATCGCCAGTAAATAACTTTCCTTGATTCTCATCTCCCTTTTTTAAGTCTAAGTGACTTTTTGCATAACCCATGGAAACATTTTTTCCCTCATATACTAATTCCCCAATTTCATTATTGTTTTCAATTTTTTTTCCATCATTGTTAATTAGGTAAAATTTTCCATCTTTAACTGGTTTGCCAATACTACCCGCTTTTGTCTCTAAAAAATCTGGATTTAAATAAGACATTCTGGATGTCGCTTCAGTCTGTCCATACATAGTTATAAATTTTAAGTCATTTTTTTTACTTATTTGAATGAATTCATTTAGAATATCATTTGATAATTTTCCTCCTGCTTGAGTAATGTATTTTAAACTTTTAGGAATCTTATTTTCAAAACCAATCTTGCTTAATACTTCATACATAAATGGTACACCTCCAAAATTTGAAACATTTTTATCATTTAATAATTTCCAAAATTTTTTGTCTATTAACGAATAATCATTTAATACAATCGATGATCCATTAAATAAATGTGAATTTACTATCGACAATCCATAAATGTAATTTAATGGCATTGTGGTGATTGATCTATCTAGATCTTTAACTTTTAGAGAATCTGTGACTTGATCAATATTAGTTTTTACATTTTGATATGAGTGTCTAACAAACTTTGGGGAACCCATGCTTCCTGATGTGGGGATTAATAATGACAAACTTTCATTGATTATAGTGTTATTTTTTTTATCATTTTCTAACAATTCATAATTCCCAAGATTATCAAAAAAGTTATAGTTTATTTTATCTTTTTTATTTTTTTTTGGCTGGAAAATGTAGTCTGGTTTATATTCATCAATAATTTCTAGATAAGACTGATCATTTAAATTATTATCAATTAAAATCATCGGACAATTAAATCGACTAAAAGCGACATATGCTATTAATAATTCAAAACAATTATAGCATTTTAATAAAATTAATGACCGTTCTTTTACTTTTTTAAATATTTTATTTGAGGAGTCTATTATTGAATTATAAGTGAAATTTTCTTTATCAGTAATAAGAGCAACTTTGCTTCCAAATTTTTCGATATTTGCAAAATAATTCATTATGACTTAATAAAATTTTTTATAAATTTTGGTAAAAGTCTATCACCCGAACTTAGATTTTTAGTAACTTTCAATCCAATAATTTTATTATAAAATTTAGGATGAAGGCTAAGACCTGGTCTAGAAATTTTTATATTATTAACTGTTATTTTTTCATTTTTACGAATTTTTCTTGAAACGTAAATTGATCTCATGCTTTTAAACCCATTTGAATTATTTTCTTTTGGAAGATCAAGTGCGATTTCTACTTGTTTTATATCAGAAACATATTTCTTAAATTCACTTTCATTTTGCGAAAAAAAGGAATCAACGGAATTTTTTTCACTATTTAATTTGAAGTGTTTTTCAAATACTTTAGCTCCCAAAGTCAGTGAGGAAATTGCTAGAGAGTTTCCCAATGAATGATCTGATAAACCAATAACAATATTGTATTTTTTTTTAAATATTTTAATTAATTTGAGATTATAATCTTGTATTTTGGCAGGATAATTAGATTTACATAGAAGTAATATTATTTTTTGTACATTTTTTTTTTTTAAAGTTTTAATTGCCAAATCGATATCCTTAAAACTTGCAAGACCTGTTGATAAAAAAACAGGTTTTTTAGTTTCAGCAACTTTTTCAATTAATGGTATATGGTTTATCTCAGATGAAGCAATTTTGTAAGCTTTGCATCCTAAACTCTCTAGAAAGTCAACGGCTGTCTCATCGAATGGGGAGGAAAAAATTTCTATTCCAATTTTTTTTGCATAATTAAATAATTTGGGATGCCAAGACCAAGGGGTGTGAGCGTAGTTATATAGATTCCATAAATTCTTTTTTTTTTTCCATGGGGAACTCGTTGGTATTAAAAAATCTTTTTTATTCGATTTTATCGTAATGGTGTCAGCAGTATAAGTTTGTAATTTAATTGCATCAGCACCACATTTTTTTGCAGCAAGAATAATTTTCATTGCTTTATTGATTGATGCATTGTGATTTCCTGACATCTCAGCGATTATGAAACTTTCTTTATTTTGACCAATTATTTTTTTTCCAATTTTAATATTCATTCAATTCCTGGTATAATAGTTATATTCTTTGTTTATTTGGTTTATTTTTTTTAAGATTTGAAATTCATTAGAATTTTCATTAATTGGTATCCATCCTAAATATTTACTAAAATTTATTACATTATCTTTTTTAATAACTCCAAAACTTAAATCAATATTTTTTTTTTTGCTCATGTACTCTTTGTGCCAATTTAAAGCTAAAAGAACTTCTTTAATTCCAAATTTATTTTGAGTTGAAAACCAACCTTGCAATGAATAATTTTTTGAATTTATTTTAAAAGTTTCATCATATAAATACATTATTTTTTTTTTATTTATAATAATGGAATATGAAACTCTCTTAGTATTAAACCACCAAATATAATGATCAAGTCTCGATATTTTTTTTTGTGAAAAACTCACCTTTCTATTTATCATTAAATTTCTCGAGTCTAAATAATCATTAATCTCATTGTCTTTTACCCTTTTTGAAATGAAATATTCCTTTTTTTTATTTGAAAAAATATTGTCTCTGTGATTTTTAGTTTTTTTGTTAAAAAAAATATTTTTTACAATCCTATCTAATCCATTATTATCTATGGATACTCTCTTATTTTTTACTAATTTGAATACTCTTTTATAATTAATCAAAATTAAATAAATTAAATTTGCAATTTTAATATATTTTTTTAAATCTAATTTATTTAACACAAAATAATGACCAATATTTTCCATACTTTGCAAATCATTATTTTGATTTTTTGAAATTTCAAAAAAGATAGATGGAATATTATAATATGATGTTTCATAAACTATATTACCCGCTGAGCCCACAAGGAGATCCATAGAAGATATTTTTTTATCTAGATTTTTTCTTCCATCTATAATCTTTATAAATTTATATTTTTTTGACAAAAGTATCATTTTTTCAAAATTTTTATTGGCAATCCCACGAACTATATTTAATTCAAATTTCTTTTTAAATTGAGCTGATAAATTTATAAATCTCAAAATTATATTATTAAAAAATTTAAAATCTCCTCCTCCCCCCATGTAAAAACAAATTTTATAAACATTTTTTGTAGGTCTTTTAACCTGATCATTTTGTTTACAATCAATAATTGCGTATTTTGGTCCTAGTAATAATCGGGTATCTTTCTTTTTAAAAATATTTGACTTAATTTTAGTTTGATCAACTAAACTAGGTTTATAATTTATATAAATATCACAAAAATGTTTTTTAGTTTGTGAATCATCTAAAACTATAACTTTTATTTTATTTTTTGAAACTTCCTGTTCCCAATTAAAATCTAATCTATAATCATCTAAAACTACAATGATATTGTTATTTTCTATTTTTTTTAGAAATTTTTTTGCATCATTTTTTTGACTAATAAATTTTGAATTTTTATCGTATAGATAAAAAATTTTAAAATTTTTTATAAAAAAATCTAGATTACTTTTTCGATCTGTAAAAAAAATTGATTGATGACCATTTTCTCTTAATTTTTGTGCAATTCTGACACACCTTTTTATATGTCCAATGCCGATTTTTTCATTTGAGTCTACCCTAAAACAAAAAGTGAATTTTTTCATAATTAATAAGATATCTTCATTATGTTCAATTTTTGAACATAAATCAAATTTTCATTTTTTTCTGGATATATATAGTTAAAAATCTTTGATATTTAACGTATTTTTATATTTTCAAAATTAAAAACCTTAGGTATAATATTACTCAATATGGATGATTTAAAACAAATAATTAAAACACCACCACGAAAACAAATTTCTAACTTGGATACTCTACCTATCTACGATAGATCGTTGGTAAACTATGAAGACTACCACAAATATATAGGTCACGCTGGTGTAAAACATTCAGTTGCCGTACAAGCAACTAGAGGATGTCCATATAGATGTTTTTACTGCGATGTTTATAAAACTACTCTTCATCATTACAGAAGATCAGTAGATAATATTTTTGAAGAAGTGAAAATGCTTCATGACTTAGGTGTAAAAAGAATTGAATTTATTGATGATATATTTAACGTTAAAGCAAAAGACTTTAAACAATTTTTTAAGCTAGTACTTAAGAACAAACTTAAATTAAACTTTTTTTTTCCAAGTGCCTTAAAAGGTGACCTTTTGGATCAAGAGGGAATAGATTTAATGGTCGAGGCAGGTGGTTTGGGTGTAAATATTTCACTAGAAAGTGGATCTTCTAGAATGCAAGCAGTAATGAGAAAAAATTTAGACCTAGACAAATTCTATAATAATGCATCTTACATAGTTGAAAAATATCCACATGTTGTTCTTGGCTTAAATGCCATGCACGGATTCCCAACAGAAACTGAAGAAGAAGCGATGATGACCTTAAATTTTATCAAAGAACTTAAATGGATTCACTTCCCATATTTATTAACTGTAAGAGCATTCCCAAATACTGAGATAGAAAAATTTGCAAAAGAACAAGGAATTCCAGATGAAGTAATAAAAAAATCTCAAGATTTGTCCTATGAAGATACCGCACCTTCATTAACATTTTCTCAAGATTTCACTAAGGCGGTTAAAACAATGTTTTTAAAAGATTATGTTTTAAATAAAGAAAGGCTTAAGTCAGTTTTACCAAATCAATTTAAATATTTTTGTAAAGATGAGCTAAACCAAAAATACAACAGTTATTTTCCAAGACAAGTTAATACAATTGATGATCTATTGAGATTAGCAAGAATCAAAAAATCTGAACTTGGAGATATTAAATTTGTTGATGAAGATAGTATTAGAGTCCCAGAAATAAATACGAAATTCATTCAGAAATTTCCGAAAATTGAGAAGAAAAAAGATGCTTTAAAGATCATGTTCATTAATATGTCTGGCTATTATTCTAAGGGCAAAGACTCTCAAGAAAGAGTTTTGATGGAACCACCACTAGGACTTTTAGCTTTACTAACTTATCTAAATAGAGAGCATAAAGAAAATATTAATGGAAAGATTTTAAAGTCAGGACTAGATTTTGATAGTGATGATGAATTATTAAACAAAATAAATGAATTTAAACCAGATATAATTGGTATTAGTGTAATGACTTTTTACAAAGATTTTGTTCATAGAACAGTAAAACATTTAAGGGATAAAGATATTAACACTCCAATATTTTTTGGAGGACCCTATCCAACTGGAGCTTATGAAGATGTGTTAAAAGATTCTAATATAGATCTTTGTGTTTTAGGTGAAGGTGAAAATACCTTGACAGAATTGGTGGATGCAATGATGAAAAATAACAATCAACTTCCATCTGAAGAAAATTTGTCAAAAATTTCAGGCATGGCATTTAAACGAAAAGAAAAAGTTATAAATAAGATAATTCCTGAAAAAAGTTTTGAAAAGATTCCTTCTAGAGTTGCTTAAAAAAAATTAGATTTTATATTCGTACATTGTCTTTTTTTTCAATGAACACTGTTAAATTGTACTTTTCATTTAAGTAATCATATTTTCCAATGTCAATAATCTTTCCATTATTAAACAAAAATATTTCATCACAATGTTTAACAGTTTCATGTCTATGAGCTATCATAATAAGGGTTTTTTTCATATCCATTGAAAAAATATTTTCTATTATTTTTTTCTCATTTATTAAATCTAGGGAGTTGGTGGCTTCATCTAAAATTAGTATTTTTTTATGATTGTATAGTGCTCTTGCTATACCTATCCTTTGTCTTTGACCCCCTGACAGTCTAACACCCCTATTACCTATCATTGTTTCTTTACCAAATTTTAAATCATCTATGAATTCACTTAATTGGGAAATTTGTACAGCATTTTGGAATGTTTTTTCATTAAATGTGTCTTTATTTATTCCAAATGCAATATTATTTTGAATTGTATCATCAAGTAAATAGATATCCTGGGGAACATAGCTTATTAAACTTTGCCATGATTTTAAATTTACATTTATATTTTTTTCATCAGATTTAATCTGACCTTTGGATGGTGTTAAAAGACCTAAGATTAAATCTACAAAAGTACTTTTGCCAGCCCCTGAGTTTCCAATAATCCCAATTTTAGATCCTGCTTTAATATGAACGTTTAGTTTTTCTAAAGCTAATTTATCTGAATTTTGATATTGAAAAAATACTTCCTTAAATTCAATATTTTTTTCAAATTTTATTTTTTCTAAATTAATATTTTTGATACTCGTCTCTTCATTCTTACTATTTTCAAGTTTTGTAATTTCTTCGGCTACTAAATTAAAAGCAGGTGACAAATCTCTTATTTTAGCAAGGCTAGTTGAGATAGTATTAAAAGATGGCATGAGTCTAACAGCGGCTATTACAAGTAATGACAATAAAGGGATCATACTACCAATATCTCTATCAAATTGAATGAAGATAGTTGCAATTAAAATCAAGGTTGAAATTACAATTACTTCTAAAAATAATCTTGGAAGCGATGATAAAAAATAGTTGCTTAAATATGCTTTTTCAAAAATATTAACATTTTTGAGAAATATTTTATAAAGAAAATTTTCTTTATTTAAAATTTTAACTTCTTTTATCGCACCAAAAGTGTGATTTATATGTTTCATTTGTTCACCTCTAATAGACTGAATTAATTTACCATTGAAATGAATTTTTTTGTTCGTGAACAAATAAAAGATACCAACAAAGATGCTTAAAAATAAAAAGGCAAAACATGAAATTATCGGATCGGCAAAAAGCAATAATAGAAAGACTACCAACAACACTAATATTTCTTTGAATAAATTTACTATACTTTGAATTACCGTAATTGCTCGACTTGCTTCGCCCTCAATATTTCTTAACAATATCGCAGGATTATTTTGTAAATGAAATGAATAAACGGTATTCGTGTATAATGAGAATAATTTCGATGATAAATTAATTCTCAAATCTTTAAAAACAACACCTTGAAAATAAATTATAAAACTCAAATATAAATTTTTAATTAAAAAGATAATTGTAAGAGCTACAGCTCCAAGAATTACCAAATTGTCTGTATTAAGATTATTAATAAAGTCTATATTTATAAATTCAGGAAGCTTAGTCTTTAATAAATCTATGTCAGTAATTATCATCACAAAAATTGGAATAGAGCCAATGCCAACTAATTCAAATATTGCAGCAATTATTAGACCCAAAAAAAGTAATAATAAAGAATTAAAATTCTTCTTAACGCATAGTATTTTAAAATTTTTAAACACAAACTAATTTTTGAAATGAATATCAAACTTAACTTATATATATAAGAAAAATATTCAATTTAAATTTAATAATTTTTTGTTCAATTTTTGAACAAACAGTTACTTTTAATCAAAATTCTTATTTAAAAAATCTTTAATCTTTAATGAAACCAGCTTATAACCCTGGGGACTTAAATGAGTGCCTTTGGTTGCAAAGACATCCCTGTCTTCGTGCAGATGCAAAACTTTTGAAAAATCAATGAAAAAATTATTATTTTTATTTAAATAATTTTCAATCGATAATTTATATTTTTTTGTTGTAGAGCTTATTTTCAAAGATTTAGAATCTGGAATCCAGCCATAAATTGGTACACAATTATGCTTTGCACATTCATTATTTAAAGTATCAATAGATAATTTAGTAGATTTATAATGACGAATATCATTTGATAAAAAGAAGTTTTTATATGTAACTTTTACAGTTTTTCTTATCGTTGGAAGTGTTAGATATCTTAATGCGCGATTAAAAACATTTGGTCTTAAGCCAGCAACTCTATTTTTTGTTTCCTTAATAATAAAATTTTCAGCATCGAAAATAACCTTTTTTATCTTTTCCGACAAAAATATTTCATTGTTTTCATATTTAAAATATCTTTTCTTCAAATCATTAATCTCTAAATTTTTTAAATAAATTTCACCATCTGGGCTATTATCATTTTGGTAGAATATTAAAAAAACATAATCTGGTTTTACAACTGGTATAAATAATTTTGAAAGCACTGTATAGGTATATGGGTCATTGCCACTTGATGCTACATTGTAATTATAAAAATCATTCACATTACTTGAAATTATATCTTTATAATTTACACATGATCCATGAACATATGAGTCTCCTATAAATAAAATTTTTTCCTTATTTGCTAAATTAATTTTATTCCAAACTGTATCGTTATTTCTAAATCCAAAACGGTCGGTTTTATATTTGGTTAGCCCATAACCCTCATTACAATCATAAACATTCTTGTAAGGCTGAGGATTCACGGGCACCAAATCATCTATATACAAATTTACTAACTCAGGAACTTTATGGTATAAATAAGGAAATATAGCCCTAACATAACCTTCATCTTTTGCTTTTTTAATTTGGATTCTGTCCTCATTTATTTTTCTTTCGGTAATAATCTCATTGGCAATTTTTCTCATAGAGTATTGTTTTAAATGCAAAAAATAATCAGATAAAATTGATAAAAAATAAATTATTAAAAATGTCAAAAAAATCATCAAAAAACGAAAATTTGTAAATCTGCTAATCATTTAGATAATTGACAAATTTTAACATTTTAATTTTAATTAACCAAAATAGAAATTTATTTGTTTTTTATTTAGTTTTCCTAAAGGCTTTTCTGATAAATAAAAAATGTGCTGATCATTTATTTGATTGTAATTATATGTCCAGTCTCTTTGAAAATTAGATTTTAAAAACCTACTATTTGCTGCTCTTCCATCTACTATAATTATAGTCCCAGGTTTTAAAAAATGTTCAATCTTTAAAATATCACAACTCATTGGCATAAAATCATTATGATTTAAATTAATACCATTTTTATTTCCTTTAATATTAAATTGATCTGGTCCATCTAAGTAAATAAAGTCAGGATTTATTTTTGGTAAAGATTTAAATGAAGTGCATATTTTTCCGTTAAAACAATCCATTACTGATTCTGAATAATGAAATTTAACTTCCTTTGAATATTTAATTGTTTTTTTTTTTGTTTCATTAAGCCACTTTTTCTCATTATCTAAAGTATATACTTGGCCAGCATTGTTTAATCTTAAATTTTTTATTTTTGAAAAATTTTTTTTCATATTATATTTGATTGCATTAGCCATTACCAAAGTTGACCAGCCAGTACCAAACTCTAAAACAGTCATCCTTTTGTATTTGATTATATAGCTATGAAGCAAATATAGATCATCTAACTCCGGCTCATACGGATTATTAACTTTCATTTGATTAATTGAACGTTTACTAAAATTTTTATTTTCTAAAATTTCGCTTAATCCAAATTTAATAAAGTAATTTTTATAAAAATTATTTTTTTGCTTTGTATTTAGAACCTTAAATTTCATTTAAATGATTTATTCATTTTATTTATTTTTACAACAGTAATATTTTAATTTGCACCATATTTAACCCTATTGCTAATTGCTCTATCAATTTTTTGATATGGGGTATAAAATCTATCTCCTTCTCGAACTTTATTAATTATATTTTTACCTTTGGAATTAATTACTTGGGTTATTAAAATTGAATTTTTATCAGAAGTGCTGACGGTAATCCAGCAATTGTCATGTCTTGTTATTAATCCTGAAAAAAAATTATGATTTGATATTTCACCGCCATGAAGCTGTGCTCCTTTAATATGAACTCTTTTTGAATTAAACATAGTGCTAGCTCCTTCATGAGGCTCATCAAATGCATTAATAAATCTAATTAAATTTGAAGAGTCAGAACTCCAATCTATCCATCCATTAATTTTAGTATTTAATCGTGGATAATAATGATTTAAATACTTGGTTTGTTTGATTGTATTAAAATATTTTTTTTTTTTTAAAATCTTAATAAAACTTTCATAAAATTCAGTTATTTTAGTAGAACCATAATTTTTCAAATCTAATGGTGTTGTGCAATTCTTTGGTAATAGAGAGGTTTGGGAGAATACAATGGGCCCAGAGTCTACTTCAGTTGACACTAAATGAAACAATTGACAATCTATTCTATCACCATTTAAAATTCTCCAACTTTCAGGAGCTCCACCCCTGTATAGAGGTAGTCTTGCGGGATGATAATTTATTAATTTATTTTTGAAAAAATTATTAATAATATATTTATTAAAAATCCACCTTGATTTGATAGACACAAATAAGGTATTTTTTAAATCAATTTTTTTTGAAATATAGTTAATAAAAGTTTTGTCTAACTTTTTAAAAACCTTAAAATCCAAATCTTTATCAATACTTTTTGCTTGAGTTGGGGATGTAATAATTAGTGATCTTAAATTTAGATCGTTATTTATTTTTACGAGCCTTTTTAAAGCTTCATGCTCTCCAATGAAAACTATATTTTTTAAATTTTTAATCGTTAATTTGTTTGTACTTGCCATCAAATATATTTTTATAATCTAATTTTATTAACTACAAATACTTTTTATTTATATTGTTTAATAAATAGTAATCAAATAAAATTAACCTCATCTAAAGTTAAATTTAATAGATTTATTTCAAGTTATGTTGCTATTGATGAAAAAAATTTAGGTTATCAAAAAATAACAAAATGTTTACTTAAGTATTTTTAAAAACTACCAATATTTAAATTTTTTAAGCATATTTTTTTCAACTGCTGAAATGCTTTTATTTCCATTCCCAAAAAAATTTGGTGCTTTTTTTAGAACTCCTGAAAGCTGAGACATTCCCGCAGGTTCTATAGATGCAGATTGATCAGTTCCCCATAAAGATCTGTTTGTAGTGATGTGTCTTTCTATATAATTTGCTCCCATTACCCAAGAAAATATACTTGGTGATATCGAGGTTTCATGTCCACTATATCCAACTTCACATTTAAATTTTTTTTTTAATGTATTAATCATATTTAAATTTAATTTTTCCTCTGGGCATGGATATTCGGAAACACAATGCATTAATACAAATTTACATTTATATTTTTTAAATATTTTTACAGCATTAGATATATCTTTCATTTGACACATTCCTGTTGATATAAAAGTTTTTTTCTTTTGTTTAGCGACTGCTTTTACAAACTCTAAATTTGTTATTAAGGCAGAAGGTATTTTATTATGCTTAAATCTGAATTGTTTTAAAAAATTAAGGCTATTTACATCAAATGCTGAGCAAAATATGTCAATTTTAATTTGTTTACAAAATTTAATAAGAGTCTGAAAATCCTTTTTATTCAACTCAATCTTTTTTTTATACTTTAAATAAGTTATTCGACCCCAAGGAGTTTCCCTAATTATATCTTGTTGGTATTTAGGTATACAAATATCTAAATCTCTTTTTTGAAGTTTAACTGCATCAAAGTTATTTTTTTTTGCTTCAAGAATAATCTTTTTTGCCAAAGCAACAGATCCATTATGATTTATACCAACTTCTCCAATTAAGTATGGCGCTTTTAATTTTAAATTCATGACTTATTTATATTGTTTTTTTTCTTTCATCCCAATTAATATTTTCATTTTTAAAATCATTACTCAAACAAATATTACAAACATTTTGTTTATTAAATTCTATTGTTTCATACTTTTCTGGTAGATTGTATTTTGAACATTTTTTCATAGTAAGTAAAATTTTAATTTATATTGTTGTCCACCCACCGTCGACAATAATATTTGCTCCTGTCATATAGCTAGACTCTTTCGAGCAAAGAAGTTTTACAACTCCAAATAAGTCCTCTGGTTTGGCCATTCTTCCAAGTAAAGTTCTTGAAGTGTATTTTTTTATGAAATCTTTATTTTGATTATTCTCTATCCCACCAGGAGAAATACAATTGACTCTTATACCATTTTTACCCCAATAAGAGGCAAGGTATTTTGTAAAGCTTATAACAGCCCCTTTCGTTGTTGGATAAGCAGGATTTTTAAAGAATGTATTTTTTAAGTTTTTATTGAGATAAATTTTTTGATCTGGACCTACTACCCCGTAAGTTGATGCAATATTAATAATTGATCCATCTTTAAATTTTAACATTTCTTTTCCAAAAACCTGTGAACATAAAAATAAACTATTTAAATTAATTTTTAAACTTTCGTTCCAATTCTTTATTGAAAAATTTTCAAATTTGGACAAATTTGGATTGGGTTTACCTTCTAAGGTGTCATTTAAAGCGGCGTTATTTATTACTACATCAATTTTCTTTGAAATTTTAAGTATCTTTGGTAGTACTTTTTTTAAAGAATTTAAATTTGTCACATCACATTTAAAATAAAATACTTTATTTTTAATTGAATCAAAATTTTTAATCTTCTTTAATTCTTTTGATAATTTTATATCCAAAACGACTATCTTTGCATTATTTTTTGCTAAAAAAAATGTTAATTCCTTGCCAATTAATCCTAAACCTCCAGTTAAAATAATCATTTTATTTTTAAGGTCATTCATATTAATCTTATTAATTTGTTAATCTTTTAAAGCCCATTTGTTTAACTGGACCTTCTAGACTATTTTTTAACTTTCGAGATTTTTGTAAAAAGCTAATTTTACTAAAGATCTCATTACATGCTTCTTTGTACTTTTTTAAAGACTTATCACTATGTTTGTAATTTGAATAACATCTATCAGAAGCAAGAATTTTTTTTTTTAACATTTCTTGAATAAAATAAGTTATCCCAAAATTCCAATCTGGAATATTTAACTTAAAACTGGCTAAAGGATCAATACCATTTATCTCAATATCTAGGTTGGCATTTTTTGCAGAATCTTTCCAAATTTCTTTGATTTGTTTACCTTTTTTTACCAACTTTTGTCCCAAATTTAATCTTTTATGTTTTTTTATAAATTCAACAGCACATGAAGGTCCAATTCTTTCAGTCCAAAAAGCACTACTTAAAAAAGTTTTGGTAGCATTTTTCATAATTTTTTTTTTTCCAATAATAGCACCCATAGCAATTCCATTTGCTATGGTTTTTCCAAAAACCGCCATATCTGGATAAATCCCTAAATTCATATGGATTCCACAAGTATCAACTCTCCAACCACTCGTTATTTCATCAAATATTAATAAAGTATTATTCTTTGTCGCAATTTTTTTTAATTCAATTAGATAATCTTTTGATGGCAATTTTTCTCTACATGGCTCCATAACAATAGCAGCACAATATTTAGCTTTTTTTTTTATTATTTTTTCTAAATCTTCAAAATTATTAAATCTAAATGGAATCACACTTCCTTTGAGAGACTTTGGTACCCCTATTGGTTCTAAACCAGGAAGTAAGTGTGGGTTTAAAGATTTTTTTGATTTTAAATTTGCAGATAAGTACCAATCATGCCATCCATGATATCCACAAAATAAAATTTTATCTCTATTATTATAAGCGCGTGCTAATCTTATAGCTACGGACATACTTTCTCCACCAGTCCTACAGTATCTTACATTTTCTGCCCAGGGATGTAATTTAATTAATAATTCAGCCAACTCAACATCCTCTGGAGGATTAAGAGTATTCATGGACGATCTTTTAATTGCATCAATTGCAACTTTATTTATATCTGGATCCGAATAACCCAGGACTGAAGTTCCAATACCTACCATTGTAAAATCAGAATATTTTTTATTATCTATACCCCATACATTTATTCCTTTAGCTTTCGAATAATATGTTGGCCATTTTCCTCCAGGTAAGTATAGTTCTGGTTTTTTACCAAATAATTGTGAAGTGCCAGGTATTAAATTCGCAGCATACTGTTGAAGTTTTTTTGAGTTCTTTTTAAAGTTTTTGTACATAACTAAATAATTTTCGTATCACTTTTTTTAATTGACCTTAATTTTTTAAGATGATCTTTATACCAATTTACTTTAATTAAATGTTTATTAATCATTAATTGTGGATTTTTTTTTATAAAATTAAGAATTTGTTTAAATGTAAAATTTTTTTTTTTAAGATAAAGTGCATTGTAAATTTGGCTTATAACAAAATAATCCTCTACATAATCTAAAGTAAGACGAAATTTATTATGAAGATTTCTTTCTTTTTTATAATAATGATTTTGAATATAAAACTTTTTTGGCTGATCCCAAATAAAAGGTGTTACATGCTCTTTCTGAAAATCCTCCTTGGCTTCAAAATATGCTTTTTGGATTGCTTGAAAAGAGAAAATTTCTACATCAAACCCATCAGGAAATGATGGTGGATGAACATTGCTAAGATAGTCAATTTTCAATTTGGCAAATTTATTTATCATTATGTCAACTAATTTATAGTCAATTAATGGACAATCCGAAGTAATTCTCACTATGTTTTTTAAATTAAATCTTTTGGCACAGGTATAGTACCTTTTAAGTAGGTTTGTTGGATGACCTCTAAAAACTAAAATTTTATTTTTTTTACAAAGATTAAAAATAACATTATCAATTTTTAAATTAGTCGTTGCTACAATTATCATGTCTAATTTTTTACATTGCTTTAATCTTTCAATAGTATGAAGCAATAAAGGTTTATCAACTCCATTTAATAAAATTTTACCTGGTAATCTAGTGCTAAGTACACGGGCTTGAATTATGCAGCCTATTTTATCAATTTTCATTAAAAAACAGTAAACTAATTATTTATTAAACTATACAAAAATATTAATATAATATATATGTTCAATTATTGAACAGTTTTAAGAGAATTTCAAGTTACAAATTCGTATTACACAAGTTATGAGAAAAAAAATAGTATATATAGGCTTGTCTGCAGACAGTGTACACCATGGTCATATCAACTTAATTGAAAAAGCAAGAAATTTTGGCAATGTGGTAATCGGATTATTAACCGATAAAGCTTTGATTGATTACAAAGGTCTTCCTTTATTAAGTTATGAACAAAGAAAAAAAATAGTCAGTAATCTAAAAGGTGTTTATAAAGTTATTCCCCAAAAAGAATGGGATTACTCAATTAATTTAAAAAAGATAAGGCCAGATTTTATGGTTCATGGAGATGATTGGTTGTCAGGTCCTCAATTATTTTTAAGAAATAAAGCTATCGCAACATTAAAACAGTTTAATGGTAAATTAATTGAGATCCCTTACACTAAAGGTGTCTCTTCAACTGCTTTAGCTAACAAACAAAAAAAATTATTCAATACTTCTGAAATAAGATTAAAAAGTTTAAAAAGATTATTAAATTCAAAGAAGATATTAAGATTTATAGAAACACACAACCCAATTTCAGCTATTATTGCTGAAAATGCAAAATACAAAAAAAAAAATATTTTAAGAGATTTTGATGGTTTCTGGTCTAGTTCATTAACAGATGCAACTAGTATGGGAAAACCTGATATAGAAGCACTAGATATATCTGAAAGATTAAGTAACATAAATAACATTTTTGATGTCACCACCAAACCCTTAATAATGGATATTGATACTGGTGGGAAAATTGAACATTTAAAATTAAATATAAGATCAATAGAAAGACTTGGTATTTCTGCAGTTATCATGGAGGACAAAACTGGATTAAAAAAAAATTCTTTAAACGAAAATACTTCAAATCAAAAACAAGAAACGATAAAAAATTTTTGTGATAAAATTAAAGTTATCAATTCAACAAAGTTGAATGATGAATTCATGATAATAGCCAGAATTGAAAGTTTAATTCTTCAAAAAGGTATGAACGATGCATTGAATAGAGCAAAAAAATATATTGATGCTGGAGTAAATGGTATCATGATACACAGTAAAGAAAAAACAACAAAAGAGGTTTTTGAATTTGCATCTAAATTTAGAAAAAAATATAGTTCAATACCTCTCATATGTGTTCCCTCAACATACAATAGTGTTAAAGAAAATACTCTAATTTCAAAAAAATTTAATATTGTAATTTATGCAAACCATCTTTTTAGATCTGCATATCCTGCAATGGAAAAAACTGCTAAAGAAATTTTAAAATATGGAAGATCAAAAGAGTCAGATAAAAATTTGATAAGTATTAAAGAAATTCTAAAACTAATACCCGGCACCAACTAGTGATTAATCCAGATAATTTTATTAAAGCAATTAAAGATAATAAAATAAATTTTATTAGTGGAGTACCAGACTCACTTTTAAAAAATTTAACAAATCGTATAAGTGTAAAGTTTAAAAATCATATTATTTCAACAAATGAAGGTTCTGCAGTGTCATTAGCCATAGGTCATTATTTGTCAACTAAAGAGCCAGCAATTGTTTACCTTCAAAATTCCGGTCTTGGAAATATTATCAATCCAATTACATCTCTTGCCCACCCAAAAGTATATGGAATACCTATGATATTAATTATTGGATGGAGAGGTGAAATTAAAAATTTAAAACAAATACCTGATGAACCACAACATAAAAAACAGGGACAAATAACAACTAAACAATTAAAAATATTGGATATATCTTTTAAAATAATTAATCAAAACACAAAAAATCTTAATCAACTTTTTAAAAACTTAATCAAGATTTCTAAAAAAAAACAGTCACCTGTAGCAATTTTGGTTAGAAAAAATACCTTCAAAGATTTAAGGAAGAAAATTTATAATAGAGCAAGTAAGAACTTACTTTTTAGAGAAGATATAATAAAAGATATTGTTGATGTGACTACCTCAAAAAATATAATATTATCAACTACGGGTATGGCATCTAGAGAATTGTATGAAATAAGAAAAAATAAAAAACAAAATAAACTCATGGACTTTCTTACAGTTGGAGGAATGGGCCATGCAAGTCAAATAGCTGCTGGCATAGCAATGAATAAAAAAGGGAAAAAAATAATTTGTATTGATGGGGATGGGTCATTATTAATGCACATGGGCTCGATGGGAATAAGCTCAAAATTTGATAATTTAATTCATATCTTGGTCAATAATAAAAGTCATGATTCGGTGGGAGGACAGCCTACTCTTGGACAAAGTATTAATTTTTCAAAAGTTGCTAAATTATGTGGATATAAAAGTTGTTTATTATTAAAAAAAAGAAACTCAATTAAAAGAAATATTAAAAAAGCCTTAAATTCAAAAAAAAGTTTTTTTATACAAATAAATTGTGAAAAAGGTTTTAGAAAAGATTTAGGTAGACCAGATAAAAACATGAAAGAAAGAAAAGATTTTTTTATAAAAAAAATAAGAGGCTAATATGAAAAATTTGAAAAAATTGATTGAAAAAAAAAATAAAGATAAAATAATTTTCACTGCAGGTCCAGCCAGTCTCTTAACAGAAAATATTTCTAACATTCAGCCATGTTTTGGAAGGGGTGATAAAGAATACTTAATAAAAGAAAAATTTGTTTTAGATAAAATTCTAAAATTAAGTGGACAAAAAACAATAGCTAGAATGCAAGGATCTGGAAGTTTAGCCTTAGAGATAATGGCAACAAACTTTTTATATGGAAAAGTTTTAATTATAGACACAGGTTATTATTCTGATCGCCTTTTTTATTTAAGTTCAACTGCTAAAAAAAATTTTAAAAAAATTAGAACAATTAAAAAAATTAAATGGGAAAAAATTGATGATTTTTCAGAAAAATATGATTGGATATTTGCGTGTTCAACTGAAACAAGCTGTGGGTTGAAAATTCCGATACAAAATTTATATAAATTGAAAAAAAGATGTAATTCTAAGCTAATGTTAGATGCAACAGCATCTATAGGATTAGAAGAAAATCATGAATTGTGTGATGTTCTGGGTTTCAGTTCTTGTAAAGGTTTATTTGGATTAACTGGTGCATGCTTTGTGGCATTTAGTACTAATCCAAAAAATGAGATTAATTCTTTTTATCTGAATATTCATTCTCATTTAAATAAAAAGATGACAGGACCATATCATATTATTTATTCACTTTACGATGTGCTCAAAAATCACTCTAATTTTTCTGAAAGTGTAAAAATAAATAAAAAAATTTTTTTAAAAAAAATGGATATGTATTTAAGTCAGCCTTTAATTTTTCAGCCTAATCTGTGTACCCACGTAACAAAATCTATAGAAGCAAAAAATAATAAAGTAATTTTATATGAGCCAAGAAATAATATTGGTGGAAGCGTGGTTTGTCATATAGGTGAAGCGCATTTAGGCAAAAAAGCTAAAGGAAAAATATTCAAAAATTTGAAAATATGAAAAAAAGAATTTTAGTAGATATGTCGGCAACTTTAATTCATCATGGGCATATTAGATTGTTAAAAAAAGCAAGCAAATTTGGAGAAGTAATTGTTGCTCTAACAAAAGATCACCAAATAAAAAAATACAAAGGTTACTATCCAGAAATAAAATACATACATAGAAGAGAAATTTTAGAGTCTATAAAATACGTAAAAAAAGTAATTCCATCAAACTTTTTTCTAAATGATGAATATTTAAAAAAAAATAAAGTAGATTTTCTCATTCATGGGAGTGATAACAAAAATAGTATCAAATATTCAAAATTAAAAATTTTTAAAAGAACTAAGGGCATCAGTTCAAGTATACTAAGAAAAAAAGTTTTAAAAGTTATGAAAAAAGATGAAAAATAAAAAAGGTATAGTATTTTGGATAGAGGGTTTTTCAGGTTCTGGAAAAACAACTATTTCAAAAAATATTCAAAAAGATATTTCAAAGTTGTTTGGGGCAACTATTATTTTAAGTGGTGATATATTAAGAAAATTTTTTGATAAAAATGGATATTCAAAAAAGGACCGAATTAAAAATTCATATAAATTTAGTGAAATATTGAAATATCTAACAGAACAAAAATTAAATGTTATATACAGTGCGGTATGTCTCAATAATTCTGCACGCAATATTTATAAAAAAAATATAAAAAATTTTTTTCAAATTTATATAAAATCTGATATTAAAAAAATTATAAAATTGAGAAGAAAAAATACCTACAAAAACAAAAAGAATATTCTTGGAGTGCATATAAAGCCCGAATATCCCACAAAATCACATATAATAATTGAAAATAACTTTGATAAACCTATTAATAAATTATCAAGAGAATTAATTGTAAAAATTAAAAAAAAACTTAAATATAAGATTTAAATGAGCAAAAAAGCAAAAGTACTTTTAATTACCCCAAATCTTAAAGGTATAGGTGATGGTGTTAATAGAATTCAGCCTTCGTTGGGACTTTTACTTATTGCTCCAATATTAGAACAAAATGGTCATACAGTTAAAATTTATGACTCCGCTTTAGATGGGTGGGAAAATAGAAGCCTCATTGATAAAAAAAATAATATTGTAATGATAGGTCAAACTGATGAAAAAATCGCAAACACTATTTCTAATTTTTCTCCTGATATAGTAGCTATATCAGTTTTGTTTTCAAACCTTTTAGAGTCAGCGCATAATATTGCTAAGATTGTAAAAAAAGTAAAAAAAGATGCTACAGTAATCTTAGGTGGTAACCATATTTCAAGTGCTGTATCTGATTATAAGATTGCTAAAATTGATAAGAATTCTGGTTTGCCAAAAATAATTAACGATTTGGAAGATGAAAATTTTGATTTTGCGATGACAGGTGAAGGTGAATTCTCTTTTCTTGAATTAACAAATAAATTAGCAAACAAAGAAGATATAAGTAAAGTGCCAGGCTTAGTTAAAAAGATAGGAAAGGAAGAATATTTAATAAACCCATCTACAAGAGTACATGATTTAAATTTACTTCCAAGGCCAGCAAGACACCTGGTTGATATGGAGGCCTATTTCAAAATTGGAGCATTTCACTCAGCCAAATCAAGATCTAAAAGAGTACTAAGTGTAATGTGTTCAAGAGGATGTCCTGAAAAATGTACTTTTTGCTCAACTCCACACATGTGGGGTAACAATACAAGGTGGAGATCTACAGAACATATTATGGATGAAATAGGAAATGATGTAAGAGATTTTAAGATTGGAGAAATTCAATTTGATGATGACACTATTACAGTAAACAAAAAAAATCTTTACTCTTTATGTGGAGAATTGCAAAAATTGGGACTACCTTGGTGTACTCCGAATGGAACAAAAGTTAATTATCATTTTAATAAACAAGAAGAAATGTACAGAGTTATGGCTGATTCTGGTTGCTATCAAATAACTCTTGCCTGTGAAAGTGGAGTTCAAAGAGTTTTGGATAAAATAATAGACAAAAGGCTTCCACTAGAAACTATTTACCCATCTATAGAAAATGCAAAAAAAGCTGGAATGCTTGTTCATACTTTTTGGATAATTGGATACCCGGGTGAAACATATGAAGAAATTCAAAAAACTATTGATTTTGCAATGAACAGTGGTGCTGACAGTTTTTCTTTTGCAATATTAAGTCCATTACCAGGGACCCCTATTTACAGAAAAGTTATTAAAGAAAATCTATGGTGGGGCGGAAGAACTTTAGATGACATGCTGTTTAGATCTTCGCTTGTAAAAGTTGATGGATTTACTGGGCCTGATGAATTTGAAAATTTTGTTAATGAAGCCAACCAAAAAGCAAATTTAATGCTTAAAACTAAAGATCCAAAAAGATTTGAGTATAAATATGGCAAAGACTCAGAAGCAAATGCGCTTGTTAAACAAACATAGATAAAGTTCAAAATGAAATATCAGATATCTAAAAATCAAATTAAATATTACAAAAACAATGGTTACTTGGTTTGTAAAGATTTTTTCAAAAAAAAAGATATAAAAGATTTAATTAAATGGACTGGTGAAGTAGAAAATTTTAGAGAAACAAAAGGAAAATGGATGAAATATTATGATCCATCATTAAAGAATAAAAGAAAATTGATATTAACAAGAATAGAGAATTTTATAGAATATCACAATAATTTTAAAAAATTAATCTTGAATAAAAAGATTTTAAAAGAATTGAAAAAAATCTTTGGTTCTGAAGTAGTTTTATTTAAAGATAAAATAAACTTTAAATATCCAGGCTCAAAAGGTTTTAAAGCACATCAAGATGCAACCATATGGAAGGGCATGTATGGGATTAAATCTTTTTTAACAATGGTAATTTCTATAGATCATTCAAATAAAGAAAATGGACGTCTAGAGATAGCAAAAAAAAAAGATAAAATCGGATTAATTGGAAGTGGTTGGAAAGAGATGCCAAAAAAAATTGAAAATAAAATTTCTTGGACACCCATCAATACTGCTCCAGGAGATCTGATATTATTTAATGACTATACTCCCCATAGATCATCTAATAATCTTTCAAATAAAAGAAGAAGAATGTTGTTTTTAACGTTCAATGATAAAAAAAATGGAAATCACAGAATAAAACACTTTAAGGACAAAAGAAAAAATTTTCCTCCAAATTTTGAAAGGGAAAATGGCAAAAAATATACATTTCATATTTAATGCAATTATTTTCACCATCAAAATTTTTAAATTTTGTTAATTCAATTTATTCCCTTTTAGTAATTAACTTTAAGTTAAAATTTTCAAAAAAAAAAACTATTTTTTTTTATTTTCCCAAAAAAGATTTAACTTGGAAAGATGTTGATTACATTCAAGATTTAATGAAAAAGCTAAATAAAAAATATTTAGTTTTGTATGGACACAAATTAAATTCAATTAAATTTGATAATTTTTATTTTATTAATGAAAGTTTTTTAAAATATTTAAAAAATCTCAATTTATTTATTAGTAATTATATTTGTGATATATTTCCAAAAAAATCAAAAAAAATTTATATTCATCATTCACTTTATGATACACCTTTAACAGGTAGAAAAAATGAAAGACAAACCATCAATAGATTAAAAAATTATGATTTTATTTTTCTTTCATCCAAAAGAATAGTTAAAAGTTTTGTAAATATTTTTAAAATTAAAAATAAAAATATAAAAATAATTCCAACTGGCTATCCAAGATTAGATTTTTTTAATAAATTTAAATCAATTAAAAAAAAAAATATCATTATTGCTCCAGCAAATTTTTTAGCATATCCCGACCACACAATGATATATGATGTTGATAAAATCATTGAAAAAATTAGAAAAATATCAAATTTAAAGATAATCTTCAGGCCTCATCCAGCTAACAGAGATTATTTTAAAAAAAATTATAAAAATATTTATGTAAACAAGATTATCTCAAAGTATTCTGATGACCAAAACGTATTTTTTGACTTTTCTGAGGATTACTCAAAAAGTTATAGTGAGACTATGTTCATGATTACTGATTTATCTGCTACTGCATTTACTTACAGTTTTCTAACTTTTAATCCTGTTTTATTTTATTCCCCAAAGGAAAATTTGTTCAAAAAAAACTATAAAAATTTAAATCATTATAAAGATAGAAAAAAAATAGGTGAAATAGCAAACAATATTGGTTCATTAGATAAATCGTTAAAAAAAATTTTTAAAAATCACAAAAAATACTATTCCTCAATAAAATTAGTAAGAGAAAAGATTGACTTTATTGGTAAATCAAAAGCCAAAACCATAGAATATATTGATAAAATTTTAAATGAAATTAATTAGAATTTTTTAAGAACTTTAAATAAAGCTTCAGCCTTTTTCCAATCCTCCAAAGTATTTATATCAACACTTTTGTATGAAGGAATATAATAAGGTATTGATTGTCCGTTATAAATATTAATTTTTGATGAAAATGTTTTAAAACTCGCCCAATAAAATTGGCCAGCATCATGATACGTTTTTTTTAAATCCTGTGAGCCTTTATTAAGGTTTTTCATTTTTCTTTTAACTAAAAAACCTTTTTTATTTATTAAAAAATATCGATCAACTGGTGCGTCGTAAGCAGAAGCTGAAAATACATAATTAGTTTTTTTTCTTTTTAATATATCTAAAGATTTTTTTATATCCTTAGAACTTATCAATGGTGCAGTTGCAACAATACAGCATACATTGTCAATTTTTTTTTTTCTATTTTCTTTAAAAATCTCATATTTAATGACATCATCCATTGAGCTTTTGTCTGTTGAAATTTTTTTGGGCCTTAAATTATTTTTTACAGCTCCAAATTTTTCTGAAATACTTAAGATTTTTTTACTATCACTTGATACAATAATTTTTGAAAAACATTTACTTTTTTTAGCTGCTAGAATCGACCAATATATAATTGGTTTTCCATAAAAATTCTTTATGTTTTTATTTTTGATCCTTTTACTATTTGCTCTCGCTGGTATGATGCAAATATTATTCATTTTTTTAACAATTTTTTTAGAGCATTAAATACTCTTGATAAATCTTTTTTGCTCATTCCGGGATGCATAGGCAAACTAAGTGCGCTATCATAATATTTTTCACTTTGAGGATACATCCCTTTTTTAAATCCTAGCGATTTAAAAAATGGCTGATAATGAATTGGAATATAGTGAATATTCACTCCAATTCCTCTCTTTCTTAGTTCTGAGATTAATTTATTTCTCTTTGTTATTGACGATTTTTTAAGTCTTATAATGTAAAGATGTAAACTAGAAATTTTTTTTTTGTCATTTGTTGGCAGTATTATAGGAAGATTTTTCAAATTTTTATCATAATATTTCTTAATATATGTTCTCTTTTTAAAAAATTTATTAATTTTTTTTAGTTGAGAGATTCCTAAAGTAGCCTCTATATCATTCATTCTATAATTGTATCCTAGTAAGTGTTGCTCATAATACCAATTTCCAAGAGATTTTTTTTTAAACATTTTTTTTTCTTTTGTAATTCCATGCGATCGTAACAACTCCATCTTTTTATAGAATTCGTAATTATTAGTTGTGGCTATTCCTCCTTCAAGAGTTGTAATTATTTTCACTGGGTGAAAACTAAAAACTGATATATCTGCAAATTTTCCATTTCCAATTTTAAAACCTTTGTATTTTGCTCCTAAAGCATGCGAGGAGTCCTCTAAAATTTTAAATTTATAAGTTTTGCTTAATTTTTTTATTTCAGTTAAATCACAAGGGAAACCTGCCATATTTACAATAACGATTATTTTAGGAAGTTTTTTTTTGGTTTTTGCTTCAATCAATTTTTTCTCTAACTTTTTTACACAAATGTTATGAGAATTTTCATCAATATCTACAAAGTCAATTTTTGCTCCACAATATAAACCACAATTTGCAGATGCTACGAAGCTAATTGGGGAAGTCCATAGCCAGTCTCCAGGTTTAAGTCCTAAAGCAATACAAGCCACATGTAATGCACTTGTAGCTGAGTTAACAGCAACTGAATATTTTGATCCAACAAACTTATTTATTTTTTTTTCAAATTCTGGGACTTTAGGCCCAGTAGTTACAAGATCACTTTTTAAGGTTTTTGTTATATTCCTAATATCTTTGTTATCAATTATTTGACGACTATAAGTAATCATTAATTGTGTTTGTTTTATTCAAATCTTTTATCTCTTTTGTATTTAAAAAATTTTTATTTGTTCCAGAACTATACTCAAAATTTTTATTGACAAATTTTCCCTTCTCACCACTTTTATTTTTAAGATATCTATTTTTTGTAAACTTAAACTCTATATTTGGTGTAATAACATAATGATCTTTAAACTGTATCACATTTGCGGCTTCATCTTTAGATGTCAAAAGTTCATGAATTTTTTCTCCTGGTCTTATTCCAATAATTTTATGTTGTAAATTGGGTGCCATGGCTTTAGCTAAATCTATTATTTTTATTGATGGAATTTTGGGAACAAAAATTTCACCTCCAATCATGTTAATAAATGCTTTGTGAACTAAATTTATACCTTCATCAATTGTAATCCAGAACCTTGTCATTGATGCATCTGTAATTGGCAAAAATTTTGATTTTTCTTTAATTAGTCTATTAAAAAAAGGAACTACTGAAGCCCTAGAACCTATTACATTTCCGTATCTAACAACTGAAAATTTAACTTCGGAACCTCCATAAGTATTTCCCGAAACAATTAGTTTATCTGAAGCCAATTTAGAAGAACCATACAAATTAATAGGATTTACTGCTTTATCGGTGGACAATGAAATTACTTTTTTAACATTATTTCTTAATGAGGCTAAAATAATATTTTGTGCTCCTATTATATTAGTATTAATACACTCTATAGGATTATATTCTGCGGCAGGAACTTGCTTTAATGCAGCTGCATGAATAACAAAATCCACATCTCTCAAAGCTATTGTCAATCTTTCAAGATCCCTAACATCTCCTAGAAAATAACGTAAGCACTTATATTTTTTTGGTGAATAAATTTGTGACATTTCAAATTGTTTCATTTCATCTCTAGAGTAAATAATAATCTTTTTTAATTTATATTTTCTTAGAAGAAACTTTGTAAAATTTTTACCAAATGAGCCTGTGCCCCCAGTAATTAATATCGATTTATTGTTAAACATTTATTTAGATAATTTTTTTTTTAGTTCTATTTCAGCCTGAAGTTCATCATACTCTTTTAACCTCTGGTTCATAAAATTCATTGTTAGCTGGGTCTTTTGCATCATTCCTTTTGGAGTTAGTATATAAAAGTAGTTATTTTTAGATTTTGGATTAAATCTATTTTTATTATTTTTAAAATTTTTAATTTTAACTAGTCCCTTATTTTTTAAAGCTTTTAAGCAATAATTTAATTTTCCAAGACTTATTCCAAGATCTTTTGCCATTGATCTTTGGGTCAAGTTTCGTGAGTCGTCTATTTTTCTTAATATGTTTAGTTTATCAAGATTTTTTGTCATATCTGTAAGTTAGTATTTATAATCGGTATAGTAAAGAAGTTTGTTCATTTTTTGAACATAAATTTAATCAATTAAGATTTATTTTTTAAAAAAATCTCTTTTTGATAGTATCAATAATTTTTTCATACCCTAATTTTTTTCCATCAGGAGAAATATTTTTCAATATATATTCATCAAATAAAGTTGATCTTTTTTCGGCCTCAATGACTAGTTTGTCAACTTGAGAGTTATCAAACTCATCTAAAATTACTTGGTAAAATCCCACTACATTTGAATATTTGTTACTTCCGTCTCTTGTTAATCTTCCCGTATGTTTTGAAATTAAAGTGACTATTCTTTTTTTAAGCATTATTCCTTCGACTATTGCACTAGAGTCAAAAAATAAAACTAAAAATGCCTTACTAATAAATTCTGGAGTTCTATATTTAAAAACCTCATAATTTGGAAATATTTTTTTTTTTTCGTCTAAATTTGATCTTGGATGCACTGTTACTATCACCTTCTTGTTAAATTTTTTTGATAGATTTTCTAATAGAGATTTAAGTTTTTTATAATGTTCGTTATATTTTTCTTCTGTAATTTTTTGTCCTGACATGATATCATCAGGGTTATCAAAATCATAATCTAATAAAACAATATACTCCTCTGATGGTATAATTTTTTTTTCTAGAAATATGTCATGTGTCCTGCTATTAACCAATATAAGCTCCTTAGCATGAAAAAGTTTCAGTTTTAAAAGCAAATTTTTAATCTTATTTTTTTTTATATCTTCAATAATTTTTGAATTACTTAAAAATCTTATTTGTACTTTGGGAACAAAACCAAGAACACTCAAAAGATTTACTAATTTCTGAGTATAGAATTTAGATAGTCTAAGTTTTGCTTTGGTAATAAATTTATCATTTGAAGCATGATAAGACCATTGAACATTACCCACATTAGATATTTGAATAAAATCAATATCAAGAAAATTTAAAATAAAGTGTTTTTTTAAATCCTCCAAATCTTTACCAAAATTATTTATGGCTATGAGTTTCTTGTCTTTTAAAAAATTTCTAAACTCAAAAAAATTTTTTGGCTCATAATAAATCAAATTATAAGGCAAATTTTCACCCCACAAAATTTTTTCATTTTGCTCGCTTTTAAAAAAACCTAAATTAAAAATATTTATATAATATATCCTATCAAAATTTTGTGAGAGTTTTTGTATTATGAAATCATGTGATTTAATGTTGAATTCATTTCCATTAATAATCCATGCTAGATACTTTTTTTTCATTTCTTTTTAATTGGAAATTTAGCTTTCAAGCCTAATAATTGAGCTAGATATTTTTTATCATTTATGACTATATTTTTTTTTGTAGTAGCTCGAATATCTATCATTGGTTTGATAAAATGGGGTATATATTGACCAAGCGTACAATATCTTTCTTTGTGGTATGAGTAATTTGGCATAGATGTATGCCAAGTAAGCCCATTAAATAAGACTAGTGATCCAATTGGTGCTTTTATCTGCTTAAATTTATGATTTTTTATATTATTTTTGTTAGGAAATTTTGAAAACTTATAACTATAATCTAAAAAAGCAGTTGAGCCATTTGATTTATTAATATCATTTAATGGGACCAATATTTGGCAGTTAAACAAAAAATTTCCATTAGTTTGAAATGGAATATCCTCCCCATGTTCATAATTATAATTATAAGGGTAGTCTATATGTGGAAACTGACCTCTTGCACCTGGTAAAAGGCAATTAGCCTCATAAAATCCACAAATAAAATTTTCTCCTAGTATTTTTTCAAATACTTTCATTGCTATTTTGGGCTGTATTAATTCTATGAAAATAGGATCAATATTTAATAAATTTATAATCCATTTCTGACAAAATTTTTTATCTTTTGCAAAATTGTCCAAATTTTGCTTAATTTTTTTATCTTTTAAAACTATTTTTTTGAGTATTTGTTGAGCTTTTTGAATTTTATTTTTATTAAAATAATTTTTAAGAACATAGTAACCTTTTCCCTTTGTCAGAACTTTAACAATATTATCAACCAGTTTATTATTTTTTACCATTTTAGGTTTTATTTTGTTCAATGTGGATTTTTTTACTAATAAACCTCCTGAGGAATTAAAATTTTTTGGCCATTTTGTTGACTCATCATAATTAGCATCTCTAAAATTGGAATTTTTAATTGTTGCACCACTAAAATCAGCTCCTTTTAAATTACTATGAGTAAAATTTGAATTTATAAGGTTTGAATATTTAAAATTGGAATTTGATAAATTTGCATCTGTAAAAATACAATCATTGATTTTTGTTGAACTTAAGTTAGTCTTTTTAAGACTTGCCTCCCAAAAATCACACTTTTTTATCTCACTTTTCTCAAAGTTTGATTTATCTAAATTCACTTTGATAAAACTTAAATTTTTAAGATTTGAATTATTTAGTTTTTGTTTTTTATATTTTTTCAATTTAGTTATAAATTTTATAGGTTTTCATCCCCTTTTTTCGAAAGCTACTTAGTGATTTATAAATTGCACTTTCTGAATAATTTGAACAAATTATAATATTTGAGCTTGGTTTAATCTTATTCGATGAAGGATTAAATATTTTATATTTTCCCACATAGCCACCATTTTTTGCTTTTGAGCTATCTATAAAACCTTCTATATTAAATTTTTTTTCTATATCTGTATTATACAATAATTGGCTACCATGAAAACCTGCTCCGTAAATATATATTGATTTTTGTTTATCAAACTTATTTATTCTTTTATTAATTTGCTTCCAAAGGGATTTATTGATTTTTAAGAATTTTTTTGCATTATCATTTTGTTTTTTAAAATCTTTATTTTGTACTTGATTATTTGTATTATCTTGAACTTTTAAATTTTTAAAACTTTTGAAATCATTAAACCAAAGGTTTCTTTTCATATTTTTTTTCTGATTTTTCTTTGCAATAACTGTAATAAATGGCAATACCGTACTTTCAAAAGTTTTTGAAATATAAACTGTTTTATACCCTGAAAGTTCAACAAGTTTTAAAAAATTATTCTCTGAAAAATATGATAAATGTTCTAGAAAAAAAGTTCCATTAGGATAGCTTTCTATATTGTCAAATAGGGGAACTTCCAATAAGACATATTGATTATTTTTTTGACTCTTGTGACATTTTCTTAAAACATTTAAGGGATCATATAGATGTTCCAGTACGTGTGTTAAAATAATTAAATCATAACTTTTTTTAAATTTAAATTTTTCGATAGATGTATTGTGAACTCTGATTTTTTCCTTTTCTTTTAAGCCTTTAGCAATTATTTTTGATGGCTCCAATCCTTCAATTACTTTTGCACCATATTTTTTGAATTGTTTTAGGACATAACTGTTTAAACAGCTTATCTCTAAGACAGATTTTGGAAACACAGTCATTTCATCTTTAATAATATTAATATGTCTATTTACACTTTTTATCTTATCACTCGTAGGTTTGTATAAATTGTCGAAAGCAACTATCGATTTTTCATAATAATTTTTCATTTCAGTAGGTTCAACTGTTTTACTTTGAAATATAAAACCACAATCTGCACAAATGCTAAAGTCAAGTTTCTTCCTACCAAAAGAAAACATCTGTAAATTTTCTGATAAGATTTTTATCGATTTTTTATGCCCAAATAAACATGTTCTGTTCATGGTAAAACCTATATTTAAAAAAAATATTTTGTAAAGAAATAATTATTGAATATGTTTAATTAATAGCATACGTTCAATTATTGAACAAATATTGCTGTTTTTTTATTAAAAATTTTTATGTTTATTTCTACAAGAGATTATAATCACATTCCATATAGGCATATTATTTTAGCTTCGGTTTCAAAAACTAAAAAACTTTTAAATTTAAGTAAAATTAATTTTGTTTATTTTAAACCAAGCAAAACTCCGTCTGTAAAATATCTTTTTTTTTTAATCAAATTAATTCTTAATGGGAGCCTTTTTTCAAACAATAGAGCAAATATTAAATATGAAAATGTGAAAATTGGAAGATTTGTTTTAGCAGAAACATACAAAAATTATGACTCTTATTTGTCCCGTATAAAATTCTATTTTTATTTTATCAAAAATTTATATAGAGCAGGTAAATTAATATATTCTGCAGAAAATTACGAAAAATTATTTAAAATAAAAGGTGTTTATATTGATCATTGTGGTTATCTTAATGGTGTCCTTTATTCTTTTTTTTCTCTGAAAAAAAGAATTATTTATACAAATAATTATCCTTCAAATTTGTACTGTGTAAATTTTAATAATAAAAAAAATAAAATTTATAAAAAATATGAAGAATCTTTAAAACTTAAAAAAAATAAAACCTTAACTAAAAAAGATTTAAAAATAACAAATAATTTTTCAAAAAAAATGTTTACAAAAAAAAATTTTATTCCTTGGATGAATTCAACTAAATATCAACAAGTGAAAAATATAAATTTTAAATCATTTGATTATATAGTTTATTCACATTCATTTACAGATGGACAACTATGGTATGGATATGATGGTTTTGAAAATACTTTTGATTGGTTAAATTTCACTTTAAGAGAGCTTGAAAAAAAAGGTAAAAGAATTTTAGTAAAAGCACATCCAAATTTTTATAGAACAGCTTATGGAATTCAAGATATTTGGGATAATAAAATATTTTCTGTTCTTGAAAAAAAATATAAAAATAATTCAAATATATATATTCTTAATAAACCAGTTTTTAATAATGATATTTTAAAAAAAATAAGTAAAGAAACTATTTTAATTTCACATCACGGAACTGTTTTGCTTGAAGCGTCATATTATGGATATAAGAGCATCTGTTCTTATTGCACTTTTTTTAATAAACAGTTTAAAGTTTCAAATATTTGGAAAAATAAAAATGAATATAAAAGTTTACTAAATATGGATTTCAAAAAATTAAATTACTCGAATAAAAATGACATATTATATTTAATATATATGATTTTTATAGATGAAAGATCCTACTCAGGAAAAAAATTTTGGAGCAACATAATACGTAATACTATTGGTTTTAAATCTACTCATAAGTGGCATAAAAAAATAGAGGTATTCTCAAATACAAAAAATCCGGAAGAAAGAATAAATTTATTAAAAAAATTGTTAAAAAATAAGGAAGATCTTATTATTGGTAAAATTTCAAATTCAATAAGAGTTATTTGATATCAAATATTACTAGTAATATTTAATATTATATTCTCCATTTATCATGTATTAAGCTATCATAAATTCTAAATGGATTTTTTATAAGGTACTATGTGCAGGATAGTAGGAATATTTAATATTGCTTCTACTCAAAAATAATTAATAAAATATCTAGTGATAAAATTTTTTTCAGTGCATAAATCAAGCCAATTGAGCTATTAGTACTGGTCAGCTGCACGCATTACTGCGCTTCCACATCCAGCCTATCAACGTGGTGGTCTACCACGGCTCTATAGGAAGAACTAGTTTTGAGGTGAGTTTCCCGCTTAGATGCTTTCAGCAGTTATCTCGTCCATACTTAGCTACCCGGCACTGCAGCTGGCGCTACAACCGGTCCACCAGTGGTATGTTCAACCCGGTCCTCTCGTACTAGGGTCAACTCCTCTCAATTCTTCTACACGCATAGCAGATAGGGACCGAACTGTCTCACGACGTTCTGAACCCAGCTCACGTACCACTTTAATTGGCGAACAGCCAAACCCTTGGGACCTGCTCCAGCCCCAGGATGTGATGAGCCGACATCGAGGTGCCAAACACTGCCGTCGATATGAGCTCTTGGGCAGTATCAGCCTGTTATCCCCGGCGTACCTTTTATCCGTTGAGCGATGGCCCTTCCACTCAGAACCACCGGATCACTATGACCGACTTTCGTCTCTGCTCGACTTGTCAGTCTCACAGTCAGGCAGGCTTATGCCATTGCACTCTACGAACGATTTCTGACCGTTCTGAGCCTACCTTCGCACGCCTCCGTTACTATTTGGGAGGCGACCGCCCCAGTCAAACTACCCACCATACAATGTCTTGATACCGGATGACGGTATCAGTTAGATATCAAGAAAAACAAAAGAGGTATTTCACTGGTGACTCCACAAAAGCTGACGCCTATGCTTCAATGTCTCCCTCCTATGCTAAATATGTTTTTCCTAACACCAATGTAAAGTTGCAGTAAAGGTGCACGGGGTCTTTCCGTCTAACTACGCGAACTCCGCATCTTCACGGAGAATTCAATTTCACTGAGTTGATGTTGGAGACAGCGGAGAAATCGTTACGCCATTCATGCAGGTCGGAACTTACCCGACAAGGAATTTCGCTACCTTAGGACCGTTATAGTTACGGCCGCCGTTTACTGGGGCTTCAGAAATGAGCTTGCACCCATCGCATTAACCTTCCAGCACCGGGCAGGCGTCAGACCCTATACATCCACTTACGTGTTAGCAGAGCCCTGTGTTTTTGATAAACAGTCGCTTCTCCCTAGCTTGTGCCACCTATTTAAAGTTGCCTTAAAAAAGGTCTTCCTTATTCCGAAGTTACGGAAGCATTTTGCCGAGTTCCTTCAACATCATTCTCTCAAGCGCCTAAATATACTCTATTAATCCACCTGTGTCGGTTTAGGGTACGGTCTAATGATGGAGCTATTTCTTGGAACCTTTTCGCGGCAAGTTCAATCCATTAAGAACTCACAACTTACAAGATCCGTCACTACCATCTGGTTAAGGAATATTAACCTTATTTCCATCGACTACGGCTTTCGCCCTCGCCTTAGGTGCCGACTAACTCTGCGCGGATTAACCTTGCGCAGAAACCCTTGGATTTTCGGCGAAGAAGTTTTTCACTTCTTTTATCGTTACTTATGTCAGCATTCGCACTTCTGATACCTCCAGAATCCCTCACGGGTATTCCTTCGCAGGCTTACAGAACGTTCCGCTACCAGATGTAATTTTCGAAAAAATTACAAATCCACAGATTCGGTATATGATTTTAGCCCCGTTACATCTTCGGCGCAGAAACTCTATTAGACCGGTGAGCTGTTACGCTATCTTTAAAGGATGGCTGCTTCTAAGCCAACCTCCCGGCTGTTAAGGAATTTCCACATCCTTTCACACTTAATCATAATTTTGGGACCTTATCTGGTGGTCTGGGCTCTTTCCCTCTCGACCATGGACCTTAGCACCCACAGTCTGTCTGCTGAGGAACAATGTTTAGCATTCGGAGTTTTATTAGGTTTGGTAAGAATCTCTTCCCCCTAGCCCATTTAGTGCTCTACCTCTAAACATCTATTTACTCAACGCACTACCTAAATAGTTTTCGCGGAAAACCAGCTATCTACGAATTTGGTTGGCCTTTCACCCCTTACCACAAGTCATCCAAAGACTTTTCAACGTCAACTGGTTCGGTCCTCCGGTAAGTGTTACCTTACTTTCAACCTGCTCATGGTAAGCTCATTCGTTTTCGGGTCTAATTCATTAAACTAATCGCCCTATTAAGACTTGCTTTCGCTGCGCCTACACCTAGATGGCTTAAGCTTGCTTAATAAATTAAGTCACTGACCCATTATACAAAAGGTACGCCGTCACTCTAAAAAGAGCTTCGACTGATTGTAGGCATGCGGTTTCAGGTTCTATTTCACTCCCCTAATAGGGGTTCTTTTCACCTTTCCCTCACGGTACTAGTTCACTATCGGTCACTGAAGAGTATTTAGGCTTAGAGGGTGGTCCCCCTATATTCGAGCAGGATTTCACGTGTCCCGCTTTACTCAAGAATTTTATTAAACATTACTTCTACGGGACTATCACCCTCTATGGTTAGTTTTTCCAAACTATTTAAATTTTTTTAATAAAACTGCTGGCCTGTTCCGCTTTCGCTCGCCACTACTAACGGAATCTCAATTGATTTCTTTTCCTCTGGTTACTTAGATGTTTCAGTTCTCCAGGTTGTCTCTTTAAACCTATGTATTCAGTTTAAAGTACCACATAAAGTGGTGGGTTTCCCCATTCGGAAATTTTCGGATCAAAACTTACATACAGCTCCCCGAAACTTATCGCAGTATATCACGTCCTTCTTCGGCTTTCAGTGCCAAGGCATCCGCCACACGCCCTTAAACGCTTGATTTATGCACAGAAAAAAATTCTGTGTTGAATCAAATTTTTATTTTGAACATTAGCTAATAACATTACTAATGTTCGGATATAGATATTGATATTAATTATTAAATTTATTTACAATTTTTCATAGCTAAGTGTTTGGTGGAGGATAGCGGGATCGAACCGCTGACCTCCTGAATGCAAATCAGGCGCTCTCCCAGCTGAGCTAATCCCCCATGATCTTATTTTGGTGGGCCGAGAAAGACTCGAACTTTCGACCCCACCCTTATCAAGGGTGTGCTCTAACCAACTGAGCTACCGGCCCCCATGCAAGAGAAACACTACATTAAGAAGAGAAATGAGGACGGTCAACATTACCTATGTATATTATTTAGAATGAAATTAAATTTCATTCATCCTTAGAAAGGAGGTAATCCAGCCGCAGGTTCCCCTACGGCTACCTTGTTACGACTTCACCCCAGTCGCTGACTATACCGTGGTCAAGGGTTTGAAACCTTGCCTTAAGGTAGAACCAACTCCCATGGTGTGACGGGCGGTGTGTACAAGACCCGGGAACGCATTCACCGTGGCACGCTGATCCACGATTACTAGTAATTCCAGCTTCATGCACTCGAGTTGCAGAGTGCAATCCGAACTGAGGTATCTTTTAAGGATTTGCTTAACGTCGCCGTCTTGCTTCCTGTTGTAGATACCATTGTAGCACGTGTGTAGCCCAACACGTAAGGGCCATGAGGACTTGACGTCATCCCCACCTTCCTCCAGCTTATCACTGGCAGTTCTTTCAGAGTGCCCAACTTAATGATGGCAACTAAAAGTGAGGGTTGCGCTCGTTGCGGGACTTAACCCAACATCTCACGACACGAGCTGACGACAGCCATGCAGCACCTGTGTTTCGTCCGGCCGAACCGAAAACTCTAATCTCTTAGAGTCGCGACGAACATGTCAAGTGTTGGTAAGGTTCTGCGCGTATCTTCGAATTAAACCACATGCTCCACTACTTGTGCGGGTCCCCGTCAATTCATTTGAGTTTTAACCTTGCGGTCGTACTCCCCAGGCGGTGTGTTTATCGCTTTCGCTGCGACACTGAAAATAAATTTCCAACGTCTAACACACATCGTTTACGGCATGGACTACGAGGGTATCTAATCCTCTTCGCTACCCATGCTTTCGTTCCTCAGTGTCAGTAATGATCCAGAAAGCTGCCTTCGCAATTGGTATTCTTTCTAATATCTACGAATTTCACCTCTACACTAGAAATTCTGCTTTCCTCTATCAAACTCTAGCTGAAAAGTTTTGATGGCAGTTCCAGAGTTAAGCTCTGGGATTTCACCACCAACTTTTTCAACCACCTACGAACTCTTTAAGCCCAGTAATTCCGAACTACGCTAGGTCCCTTCGTATTACCGCGGCTGCTGGCACGAAGTTAGCCGGACCTTCTTATTCGGGTACAGTCATTTTCTTCCCCGACGAAAGAGCTTTACAACCCAAGGGCCTTCTTCACTCACGCGGCATCGCTGCATCAGAGTTTCCTCCATTGTGCAAGATTCCCCACTGCTGCCTCCCGTAGGAGTTTGGGCCGTGTCTCAGTCCCAATGTGGCTGATCATCCTCTCAAATCAGCTATTGATCATAGTCTTGGTAGGCCATTACCCTACCAACAAACTAATCAAGTGCGGGCTCATCCAATGGTGCATAAAGCTTTCTCCGTAAAGACTTATCCGGTATTAGCACAAGTTTCCTCGTGTTATTCCAGGCCAAAGGGTAGATACCCACATGTTACTCACCCGTCTGCCACTAAGTATTGCTACTTCGTTCGACTTGCATGTGTTAGGCGTGCCGCCAGCGTACGTTCTGAGCCATGATCAAACTCTCAAGTTTAAAAACGGCGCACACTAGCTTCTATATAAATTCTAAGAATAAAATTTATATAATGTTGAAGTGTGTACGACAAATTTTGGTAACCTTAACCGTCCACACTTCTCTTCTTAAATTTTTACTTTTTAAATAGCTAATTGGACAAAAAAAGCCCAATAATCCTCACTTTTTTATTGTATTTACAATATTATATTGAGAAAGTTTGATGCTTATAGGCTAAAATTATAGGAAATCAAGCATTTATGAATAAAAAAACAAATAAAAACCCCTTATTTTACTTGTTTTTTTTGATTTTTAATTAATGCTAAACTAATAATTGCCTACCAAAAAAAATTTTAATGTTAAACAAAATTAAATCAAAGTTAAAAAAAGAAACTGAAATAGTCGCTCTCAGTTTGCTGATTTTGATTACGATAATTTCAACCACTTATTACAATTATAACAAGCAAAAAATTTATAAAAATTATAAAAATCTAATAGCAAACGTTTATTTAAAAAAAACTTTAGAACATTTATTTGACAATTTAGAACCAAAATTTAAAAAAATTAATCATCAGGTATCTACTGGAGAAACTTTTGACAATATTCTTAAGGATTATTCAGTTGATCAAGATGAGATTAAAGAAATAAAGAAAAAATTATCTAAAAAAATAAATCTAAATAAATTAAATACTGAACAAAAAATTAAATTCACAATAGACCAGTCTAATAATTTGGTAAAAGAATTTATTTTTCAAATTTCTAACACTGAAAAAATATATCTTTCCAGAGACACGGACTCCAATGGATTTAGTCAAAAAATATTACTTACAAAATTAAAAAAAAAGATCGCTTATAAAGAAAATATAATTTTACAGAGTTTATATAGATCTGCTATAGAGCAAAGCATACCTACAAACACTATTATTGAATTTGCTCGAATTTATGGATTTCAAGTAGATTTTCAGAGAGATATAAGAAAACAAGATAGTTTTCAAATTATGTATGAAATGTTTGTTGATGACTCAGGAAAAGTAATTGAAACTGGAAATATTCTTTTTGCAAATTTAAAATTGAGTGGTGAAAATAATTCTTTATATTATTTTGATAAAGATGGCAGTGAAGGTCATTACGATAAAAGTGGTAAAAGTATTCAAAAAGCTTTAATGAAAACACCAATCAATGGAGCAAGACTATCCTCACCATTTGGCATGAGAAAGCACCCAATCGATGGGTTCAATAAGATGCACAAAGGAACAGACTTTGCAGCACCTATGGGAACTCCGATAATGGCATCTGGTAATGGTGTAATTAAAAAAGCTGGATGGTGTGGAGGTGGTGGTAATTGTGTTGTAATAAAACATAATTCAACTTATCAAACTGTTTATGCACACATGTCTAAGTTTGCACAAGGGATACGTAGTGGAGTGAGAGTAAAACAAGGACAAACGATTGGATATGTTGGTTCAACAGGAAAATCAACAGGGCCACATTTACATTATGAGGTAATTGTAAATGGTAAAAGAATAAACTCTCAAAAATTAAAACTTCCATCTGGTAAAATACTAAAAGGAGAAGATAGAAAGTTATTTGAAACAAAAAAAATAAAAATGGATGTCTTAAAATCCGAAAAAATTATTGGATTAAATTAATTTAATTAAGTGAGAACTTTATCAGAACTTTTTGTTTCTTTCTCAATTACTTCAACTTTTTTCTCGTCTTGACTAATTGATATTTCGGAATTTTTATCTTCCTTTTCAGCGCTTTTTGTTTTCTTATAAATTTCTTGTTCACTCAATATTCGAGTAAAATGATCAGCGTGTTGAAAATAATTTTCAGATAAAATTTTATCTCCACTGGATAGAGCTTCTCTGGCTAAATTACTGTATTTCTCAATTAGCTTTGAAGCATTGTGATTATTTCTCCCAGGGGTTTTTCTTTGGAAGTTATCACTTTTGGAAAAGCTTGTTCCAAACTTCGATCTGTCTCCGTTGGATTTAAAATTCCTATCATTTCTCCTGAAATTATTTCTTCTTCCATTATTATTATTTCTAAATGTAACCATAATTGATAAAAATTATTTTTTTGTGCTAATTATACATCTGTTGTTTTGACTATAATCTTTCAAAATCTTATTAATATAAAAGCCTTTATTTTTTAAAATTTGTTTTACTTTTTCTTTTTGGTCAAATCCTATTTCTAAAAAAAATTTGCCACCAATCTTTATCAGTTCAGATGATTTACTAATTACTTTCCTGATTTCTGATAATCCGTCTATTCCACCATCTAAAGCTAATTTTGGTTCAAAATTTACTACATCTTTTTCCAAATATCTTAAGTCAGTACGCTTTATATATGGAGGATTAGATATAATTAAATCATATTTGCCATAATTAAAATTGTCAACATCTGATTTGATAAACTTTACTCTATTATTTACATCAATACCAAATGCATTTTTTTTTGATAAATCTAGGCATTTTTTACTAATATCTATACCAATGCCATAAAAATCTTTTTTTTCATCCAAAATTGATAATAGTATACATCCCGATCCTGTTCCAATGTCTAGAACATTTAATTTATTTTTATTTTTAGAAAATTTAAGTACTTCTTCTATTATTAATTCTGTATCAGGTCTTGGCACCAAAACATTTTCATTTATTTCAAATTCATATTTCCAAAAACTTTTCTTTCCTGTTATATAAGCAATTGGTTTGCCCCTAGATCTTTTATTTACTAAGCTTTTAAAATAACTGAAAGAATTTTTTTCAATTTCATGTTTTAAATTTAAAATAATGAACTTTCTATCTTTTTTAATTACTTCAGACATTAAAATTTCACTATCTAGTTTTGGTGATTTAATATTATTTTTCTCTAATATTTTGCTAGCTTCACTAATTGCATTTTCTATATTCATAAATTAAAGACTACTAAGACTTTCTTCTTGAGCATGTAAAGTTAAAGACTCAATCATTTCATCAAAAACCTCTCCTTCAAGAAATTCCTCTAATTTGTGTAAAGTTAAATTAATCCTGTGGTCAGTGACTCTTCCCTGAGGAAAATTATAAGTTCTAATTCTCTCAGATCTATCACCGGATCCAATTTTATTTTTTCTATCTTGAGATCTCTCTTGGTCAATTCTAGATCTTTCTAGCTCATAAAGTCTTGCACGTAATATTTTCATTCCTTTGGCTTTATTCTTGTGTTGCGATTTTTCATCTTGTTGTGAAACAGATATTCCTGTGGGGATATGTGTAATTCTTACTGCACTATCAGTGGTGTTCACCGATTGTCCACCAGGACCTCCCGATCTAAATACATCAATTCTTAAATCTGTATCATTTATTTTTAAATCAACTTCCTCTGCTTCAGGTAGAACTGCAACTGTTGCAGCTGATGTATGAACTCTTCCTTGTGTCTCTGTATCAGGTACTCTTTGTACTCTATGAACACCGCTTTCATACTTCAGAGTTGAATATATATTTGTTCCTTTTATCGATGCTATCACTTCTTTTAGACCTCCAGCCTCACTTCTTGAAATCGAAATTAATTCAACATTCCATTTTTTTTTATGACTTACTTTTTCATACATTTTAAATAGATCTGATGCAAATAAGCTTGCCTCTAAACCTCCAGTGCCTGCTCTTATCTCAATTATTGCATTTTTCTTATCTGCCTCATCTTTAGGCAATATAAAAAGTTTTAATTTTTTTTCATTTTTTTTATGTTGTTCTTGTAAATCTTTAAGTTCTACTTCTGCCATCTTTAATAATTCTTTGTCAGAATTTTGATCACCTATAATTTTTTCTAATTCATTTTTGTCCTTTTCAAAAGACGCATATTTTTTTGCATCATCAATTATTTCATTTAAATCCGAATATTCTTTTGACTTTTCTGCAAAAAGTTTTTTATCAATTTTTCCTGATGATAAATCTTTTTCTAATATCGCGTGTTTATTAATTAAATCTTCAATTGTTTTAATTGGTATCATTTTATTTTTTTTCTAACTCTGAGGCTTTTTTTTCAACTTCACTAACAACCTTCTCAACCATATCCTTTGTGAATACTTTTTGTGACTGTACTCCTGATAAATAAAGCATGTTGTTTCCTTTATTTCCGCCAGTTATACCAACATCTGTCATTGCTGCTTCTCCAGGTCCGTTGACAACGCACCCTATTACGGAAAGAGTAATTGGAGTCTTTATGTGTGAAAGCTTTTGTTCTAAAATTTTAACAGTTTCTATAACCTGAAAACCTTGTCTAGCACAAGATGGGCAAGAAATGATTTTAACTCCTCTTTCACGCAAATTAAGAGATTTTAAAATCTCATTTCCAATTTTAACTTCTTGGACTGGATCATCTGACAAAGAAATTCTGATTGTATCACCAATGCCGTCTAAAAGTAGTGCTCCCAATCCAATTGAAGATTTTATACTGCCAGGCACAAAGCCTCCAGCCTCAGTAATTCCTAAGTGCAGAGGATAATCGGTTGATTTTGATAGTTGTCTATAAGCTTCTATTGATAAAAAGACATCAGAGGATTTTACGCTTATTTTTAAATTATTAAAATTTTCATCCTCGAGAATCTTAATATTTCTGATAGCACTTTCAACTAGTGCTTCAGGACAAGGTTCTTTATATTTTTCTAAGATATCTTTTTCTAAAGATCCAGCATTAACACCCACTCTTATAGAGCAATTATTATCACGTGCAGCTTTAACTACTTCTTTAATCTTTTTAATATTACCGATATTACCTGGATTTATTCTTAAACAACTAGCGCCACTATCCGCTGCTTCAATCGCTCTTTTATAATGAAAATGAATATCTGCAACAATAGGTATATCAACATGTTTAATGATTTCTCTCAAAGATTTAGATGATGCTTCATCTGGACAAGAAACTCTGACTATGTCAGCACCTTCACTATGAATTTCATTAATTTGATTTATAGTAGATTTAATGTCTGAGGTTATAGTATTAGTCATTGACTGAACTGAAATGGGATTATTTCCACCCACCTTTACTTTACCTACACTGATCTCTTTTGTTTTTTTCCTTTTAATATCTCTAAATGGTCTAATACTCATTTTCTATTGTCTAATTTAAATTCTTTGTGGAGAGCAACTAATGCTTTTTTAGTATTTTTTTTATCAATTAAAACTGAAATTTTTATTTCTGATGTTGAAATTACTTGAATATTAATTTTTTTATTTGCCAAAGCTTGAAACATCCTAAAAGTTACACCTGGTGTAGCAATCATCCCAACACCAATTACAGAAATTTTAGAAACATTTTTTTTTAATATCAATTTCCTAAATTTAATACTTTTATTTTGTTGAATAATTTTTTTTGTTTTATTCAAATCTTCTGTTTTAATTGTAAAAGTTAGATCTGTTTCTTTTCCGTTTGCCGAAATATTTTGCACAACCATATCAACATTTATTGAATTTTTTGATAATGGCTTAAAAATAGATGCAGCAACGCCAGGTTTGTCCTTTACGCCAATCAAAGAAACCTTAGAGTCATTTTGAGTAGACGTAATTCCTGTTACTATTTTATTATTAATTATATTAGATCTTTTAGTAATTAATGTACCTGGCTTTTTAATAAAAGATGATTTAACCTCAATATCAATTCTATTAAGTCTTGCATCTTGAATAGAGACTGGTTGCATGACCTTTGCGCCAAGTGATGCCATTTCTAACATCTCCTCATATGAAATTACTTTAATCTTTTTTGCTCTAGTTAATTTGTTTGGGTCAGTCGTAAAAACTCCCTCAACATCTGTGTAAATTATACATCTCTCAGCATTAAAAAATTTGGCTATCATAATCGCACTTGCATCTGATCCTCCTCTTCCTATTGTGGTAATCCTATTTTCTTTATTAACACCTTGAAATCCAGTTATAATAGGTATGCCTCCTTCTTTAAGATATTTCATTATTTTATTTTTATTGATTTGATTAATTCTTGAATTTTTATGTGATCCTGCCGTAAGAATCGGAACTTGCCATGATAACCAGGATCTTGACCTATAACCTTTGTGAATTAATCTTCCCGCAATAAGAGAGCATGCAACTTGTTCACCTGAAGAAACTAGTACGTCATGTTCTGAGCTAGAAAAATTATCACTTATTTCAAAAGATTTTTTTATTAACTCATTTGTCACACCACTCATAGCAGAAGAAACAACGATTACTCTATATTTTTTATTTTTGTATTCTGTAATTATATCGGCTACTTTTTTGATCTTTTTAATCGTACCGACTGATGTACCACCGAATTTTAATACTACAATTTTCACGATAAACTTTTCTTTTATTATTAAAAAATATTGAATAAATACATGTTGAATATAAAGTCAACTTACTAATGAAAAATAACACAATTAATAAAAAAGAAATAGAAAAATTTTCTAAAATTGCTGAAGAATGGTGGAATCCCGATGGTAAATTTAAACCTCTTCACAAATTTAACCCCATCAGAATTTCATATATTAGAGATAATATTATTAGAACATTTAAACTTAAAAATAAAAAGAACCCTTTGGAAAAAGTTAAAATTTTGGATATTGGCTGTGGTGGGGGCTTGTTATCTGAGCCAATGTCTAGATTGGGAGCAGAAGTAATGGGCATAGATGCTTCAGAAAAAAATATCAAAGTGGCAAAATTACATGCAAAAAAAAATAGCCTAAATATTGATTATTTGTGTGCATCACCAGAGACACTTGATGCTAAAAAAAAATTTGATGTTGTATTAAATATGGAGATTATCGAGCATGTTGAAGATTTAAACTATTTTTTAAAATCATGTTCAAATCTCTTAAAAAAAAATGGTATTATGTTTGTTGCAACACTTAACAAAACTTTGAAATCATATTTATTTGCAATTATAGGTGCAGAATATATTTTACGTTGGCTTCCTATTGGAACACATGAGTGGGAAAAATTTGTAAAACCAGAAGATTTAGTAGAAATTTTAAAAAAGTATAATCTGAAATTAGAGTTGTTAGATGGTATGAAATTTGATTTGATTAAAGACGAATGGAATATTAGTAAAGATAAATCAGTTAATTACATAGCTAAATTTATAAAAGACTAATTATTTTTATCCTCAACCCAGGGGACAACTTCTGCCTCTATTCCCTCTTCTCTGAGTTCTTTAATTTCATCGTTTGATGCAGTGCCGTAAATCCCTTTTTTTCTTTTTTTATCATTATAATGAATAGACCTAGCTTCATAAGTAAAGTTATTGCCAACATATTCAAAATTGTTTTTGATAAATTTTTGATATTCTTTCATCTTTTTTGTAATTTCTTTTACTTTTAAAATTTCCTTATCATCAATTTTTATTTTAGATTTATTTATCAACTTTGGAGCCATTAAGTTTTTTTCAACTTTTTTTGAATCACAATTGTGACAATTTATATAATTTTTCTTTTTTAGTTTTTCATACTCTTGAGAAGAACTAAACCAACTATCAAAAGATAATTCACAGTTTTTACAGATAAGTTCATATTTGATCATGATGATAATAAATAATTATTCATTTCTAAATTTCAAGATATTCAGCTTCTATAATCTGCATTAATCTGAATATATTCTTTTGTTAAATCCATTGTATAAACTGTAAAATCCTTTGAGCCATTGGAAATATTGACTTCAATATTAATATGATCATTCTTCATGTAATCAGCTGCTTCAGTTTCATTATAATTTATGTGTAGTTTACCATTTTGAACTATACAAAGATCTCCAAACTTAATTGATAACTTGTTAACATCAATTGGTGTTCCAGCCTTACCGATTGCCATAATTATTCTACCCCAGTTAGGATCCTCTCCCGCTATTGCTGTTTTCACCAAAGGTGAGTTGGCGATTGAAAATGCTATTTTTTTTGCATCATCTTCAGTTTTGCAATTTTTGACATTTATTAAAATAAATTTTGATGAACCCTCACCATCAGCAACTATTCTCTTTGCTAAGTTTAATAAAACTTTATTTAATGCCTCATCAAAGTTTTTAATTTTTTCATCATTAAAATTATTTATCTTTGCATGTTTTATTTTTCCAGTAGAAAAAATAGAAACCATATCATTAGTGCTTGTATCACCGTCACAACTTATAGCATTAAATGTTGTGGTTATATTTTTTTTAAGAAGTTTTTTTAGTATATCATTAGATAAATCAGCATCTGTAAATATATAGCCTAGGGTTGTTGCCATATTGGGCTGTATCATTCCAGAGCCTTTTGCGATCCCATAAATTTTGATCTCGCTATTACCAATAAAACACTTTTCCATAGCTAGTTTGGGCTGAGTGTCAGTAGTCATTATACCTAGCGCGGCCTTCATCCATATATATTTATTTTGCGTGTATTTAATCTTTTTAACTAAATCAGTTATTTTACTTATTATCTTTTCCTCTGGAAAAATCTCTCCAATAGTCCCTGTGCAACCAAACATAATTTCTTTTTTTTTTATATTTTGAGGATAATCTTCGTCCTCTTTTTGTTTCTCTGACAATTTTTCAGATACCTCCTCCGCGATTTTTTCTAAGCTTCGATATCCTTGTTTTCCAGTAAAACAATTAGCATTTCTTGCATTTACTATCAGTGAGAATATTTTTTTAACTTTTTGATTTAAATTCCATTTAATATTTTCAGACACGATCTTGGACTCGGTGTATACTGATGCATAATTAGCGCCATCTCTAAAATAAATCATTACCAAATCATCCCTTGGATTTTTGTATAAATCGGCACTTACTGTTGAAATCGATACTCCTTCAATATGGTCTAAATCTTGAAATTCGATCATTGTCTTTTTTCTTGATTTAGAAGTTAAAAAGTTGGTTAAATTAATACCCATAGTGTTTAAAATAATTATTTAATCATTATATTAAAGGTTATAAGTAAATAATAAATCAAAAACTAATGTTAAATCCTCTTAACTTTATCTCAAAATTCATCAAATCAAGCAACCAAAGAGAGCTGGATAGAATAAGTAAAATAGTAACTAAAATTAACAGTTTGGAAGAAAAGTTTCAAAATTTAGACGATTCAGAATTTCCAAAACAAACATTAGAATTTAAAGATAAGATTAAAAAAGGAAAAAAACTTGACGATATTCTTCCTGAGGCATTTGCCCTGGTGAGAGAGGCTTCAAAAAGATCAAGAAACGAACGTCACTTTGATGTTCAACTAATAGGTGGAATTGTCCTTCATGAAGGAAAAATTGCTGAAATGAAAACTGGTGAGGGAAAAACTTTAACTATTACTCTTGCGGCTTATTTAAATGCTTTACAAGAGAAGGGTGTGCATATTGTGACAGTAAATGATTATTTAGCCAAAAGAGATTCTCAAGAAATGGGTGAGATATATAATTTCTTGGGTCTTACATCTGGTTTTATTAATAATTATCAAAGTGATGATGAAAGACAGAAAAATTATAATTGCGATATTACTTATGCCACCAACAGTGAACTTGGATTTGATTATCTAAGAGATAACATGAAATACTCAAAAAATGAGATGGTTCAAAGAGAACATTTTTTTTCAATTGTTGATGAAATAGACTCTTGTTTGATTGACGAAGCACGAACCCCATTAGTCATTTCAGGAGCAGCTGAAGATAAAACAGATAAATACCTTGCAATAGATAAATTAATTAAAAATTTAAGTGATGGAGACTATGAAATTGATGAAAAAGATAAAAACATTCTTTTGACTAATGATGGAATAAATAATGTTGAAAAAATATTTTCTAATGCAGGAATATTAAAAAATAATAATTTTTATGATCCAGAAAATTTAAGTTTAGTTCATCACGTTAATCAGGCCCTTAGAGCAAATCATTTATTTCAAAAAGGAAAAGATTACATAGTTCAAGATAATTACCTAAAAATAGTAGATGAACTTACAGGAAGAATTCTTGAGGGAAGAAGATTTGGAGATGGTCTCCATCAAGCATTAGAAGCCAAAGAAAAAATTGATATACAAGCCGAGAATCAAACATTAGCATCAATTACATATCAAAATTATTTTAAACTTTACAAAAAAATTTGCGGATGTACTGGAACGGCAGCAACGGAAGCAGAGGAATTTTTTGAAATTTACGATCTTACGGTGGTTGTTATTCCAACAAATAACAAAATGATCCGAAATGACTTTAATGATCAAATCTTTAGGACTGAAGAAGAAAAAAATAATGCTATAATTAATAAAATAAATGAGCACCATAAAACTGGTCAACCACTCTTAGTTTTTACTTCTAGTGTTAATAAATCAGAAATATATTCAAAGCTTTTAAAAAAAGAAAATATTAAACATGTGGTTTTAAACGCAAAAAATCATGAAAATGAAGCTGAAATAATTGCAAACGCTGGTAAAGAAAATTCAGTGATAATTACTACTAGTATTTCTGGAAGAGGTGTCGACATTCAGCTAGGTGGAAAAAAAGGAACAGTAGAAAATGAAAATCTAAAAAAGGATAAACAGAAAATTAAATCTATCGGAGGGCTATTTGTGATTGGTACTGAAAGAATGGAGTCAAGAAGAGTTGATAATCAGGCGAGGGGTAGAGCTGGACGTCAGGGCGATGAAGGTCAATCAATTTTCTATGTAAGTCTTGAAGACGATCTCATGAGAATATTTGGTTCAGAGTCAATGAATAACATTTTACAAAAACTAGGTCTTAAGAATGGCGAAAGCATAGATCATCCATGGATTAATAAAGCTCTTGAAAGAGCTCAACAAAAAGTTGAAGCAAGAAATTTTGATATAAGAAAAACTTTAATCAAATTTGATAATGTTCTAAATGATCAGAGACATGTAATTTTTTCTCAAAGAAAAGATGCGATGGATAGTGAGCAGATTTTTGAATATTCAGATGATTTTCTAAATGAAATCATCGATGATTTAATAAAATTAAAAGACCTAAAAAAATCCAATCCTAATAATAATGAAGCAAAGATTAGACTTAAGGCAATTCTTGGAAAAAATTTTGAGGAGTCTGAATTTAAAAACTTTCTTGTGTTAAATAATGACTCATTTAGAAAAAAAATAACAGATAAATTTAAAGAATCTAGAGTTGAAAGAATTAAACTCTTAGGGGAAAACCAATCAAAAGAAATTGAAAAGAGAATTTTTTTACAAACTATTGATATGAATTGGAAATCCCATATTCAATATTTAGAACAGTTAAGACAAGTAATAGGGCTACGATCATATGGTCAAAGAGACCCTCTGATTGAATATAAAAAAGAAGCTTTTGAATTATTTGAAAATTTACTAAATAAATTAAAATTAGATTTCATAACGATACTAATCAACCTTAAAGTGGTTGAGGCACCTTCGAAAAAAAAAGAGATAAATCCAAAAAAAATTGATCCAAAATATGTTGGGAAAAAAATGAACAGAAACGAACCATGCTTTTGTGGATCGGGGAAAAAATATAAACGGTGCTGTGGGTCTTTATAAAAAGATAATTAATGAAATTAAAAAAATTAAAAAAACAAAAGAAACGGATATTACTAACTTTTTTGATTTTAAAATTTGATCAAAGTTACTTATATTAGTTTTTAAAGAACTCAATTCTTCAAGATTGCTCATAAAGCCCTTGTTTCTACCAATCTTTAAAAACTTATTTTTTCTGTCATTAAATATTTCTTCAGCTGACATTGTTTTAAAATATTCCAGATTTTTAGCTATTGAATTTTTGATAGCTTTACATACAAAAGCTTTATCTCTATGAGCTCCCCCTAGTGGTTCTTGTATTATTTCATCTATTATTTGAAGATCTAATAAGTCTTTAGCTGAAAGTTTCATGGCTTCTGCTGCATCGAGCATTTTTTTTGGATCTCTCCATAAAATCGTGGCACAGCCTTCGGGTGAAATAACTGAATATATTGCATTTTCTAACATGAGAACTTTATTGGATGATGCTAAAGCAATTGCTCCTCCCGATCCACCCTCACCAATAATTATTGATAATGTCGGAACCTTTAATTTCATACAACATTCAATTGACTTTGCAATCGCCTCTGCTTGTCCTCTTTCTTCCGCCCCAACACCTGGATAAGCTCCCGGTGTATCTATAAAAGTAATAATTGGAATTTTAAAATTATCAGCTAACTTCATTAGACGAATTGTTTTTCTATACCCTTCTGGTCTCATCATCCCAAAATTTCTCTCAATCCTACTGTCTAAATTATCACCTTTTTCCTGGCCAATAACTAAAACTGATTGACCATCAAATTTGGCGAAACCAGTTAAGACAGACTTATCTTCACCGTAATATCTATCTCCAGATAGTGGAATAAAATCTTCAAACAAATTATCAATAAAAAATTTTGATTTAGGTCTATCCTCATGTCTAGCAACCATTGTGGTTTGCCATGGATCCAAGTTGGAATATATTGATTTTAATTTTTCATCAAGTTCATTTTGAATTTTAGAAATTTTTTGTGTGTCAACCTCAGAAAGTCCGCTTTGATTAAATGGGTCTTTTAATTTATCGATTTCACTCTCCAAATTTTTTATGTCAGCTTCAAAATTTAAGTAATTTTTCATTTTTTGTTGATTATTACATAAGTCTGAAAAATGACAACAAAATGTCAATGCTTCTATTAATTATTTGACTTAGTTTTATGGGGGTTTTAAAAAAGGATAAATGTCAACAAAATATCAAAGTGTAAATAATTTAAAAGTTTCAGATGAATTGCTATCTTTTGTAAACAATGAATTACTACGCGATACTGAAATTTCCTCTAAAGTATTTTGGGCTGGATTTGATAAAGCGGTCCACGATTTAGCGCCAAAAAATAAAGAACTGATAAAAATAAGAGAGAATTTACAAAAAAAAATTGATAATTGGCATATTAAAAATAAAGGAAACACATTTTCTGTTGATGAATATAAGAAATTTTTAAAAGAGATTGGTTACTTAAAAGAAGAAGGATCTGACTTCAAAATTGAAACAAAAAATGTTGATGATGAAATTGCTCAAATTGCTGGGCCCCAACTAGTAGTACCGATAATGAATGCTAGATATACCCTTAATGCAGCTAATGCAAGGTGGGTAAGTTTATATGATAGTTTGTATGGAACAAATATAATTGAGTCTGATGAAGGTGGAAGTGAAAGATACGATCCTCTTCGAGGGCAAGAAGTAATAAAATATGTAAGAGAATTTTTTGATAGATATATTCCAATAGACGGAACTAGTTGGAAAAATATTGCAGGTTTAAAAGTAGTAAAAAATGATTTAATTATTTTTAAGGATGACTATGAGTATAAATTAAAAGATCAAAATAAATTTGTTGGTCACAGAGGAGATGCTAACAAACCTGGTGCAATTATAATTAAAAATAATAATCTTCATTTTGAAATAATTATTAATCCAAAAGCATTTAGTGCCGCTCATGATATTGCGGGAATAAGCGATGTGATAGCAGAGTCAGCTGTATCTACTATTTGTGATAATGAAGACAGTGTTGCTGCTGTTGATTATGAAGATAAAATTATTTGTTATAGGAATTGGCTAGGATTAATGAAGGGAGACTTAAAGATACAGTTTGAAAAAAATGGTAAAAATTTAGAAAGGAAATTAAATCCAGACAGAAGTTTTATTTCAAAAGATGGTAAAGGATTGAAGTTACATGGTCGAAGTTTACTTCTTATAAGAAATGTTGGTCATTTAATGACTAACCCATCTATAATTTTAAAAGATGGAAGTGAAATTCCTGAAGGAATTATGGATGCCTTTTTAACTACTGCAGCTGCACTTCATGATTTAAAAAAAAGAAAAAATTCAAAAAAAGGTTCAATCTATATTGTAAAACCAAAGATGCATGGTCCAGATGAAACTGCATTCACAGATCTTATTTTTACTAAAGTTGAAGAATTGTTAAAACTGAAGAAATACACATGTAAAATTGGAATAATGGATGAAGAAAGAAGGACTTCAGTTAATTTAAAAGAGTGCATAAGAACTCTTAAAAATAGAGTTTTTTTTATTAATACAGGTTTTTTAGATAGAACCGGTGATGAAATGCACACATCAATGGAAGCTGGGCCAATGATTAAAAAAGGAGATATGAAATCATCTAAATGGATTTCAGCATATGAAAATAATAATGTAGATGTTGGTCTAAAATGTGGTTTCTCGGGTAAAGCTCAAATTGGAAAAGGAATGTGGGCAATGCCAGATAAGATGAATGAGATGATGAAAGAAAAAATCAATCATTTAAAAGCAGGTGCTAATTGTGCATGGGTACCCTCACCAACTGCTGCTTCATTGCATGCGCTTCACTACCATCAAATAAATATATTTGATCAACAAAAAAAAATTTTTGACCGCCCTCAAGCAAATCTTGATGATCTCTTGAGTATTCCAATAGCCGATAGACCAAACTGGTCCGTAGATGAAATTAATAAAGAAATATCAAACTCTGCTCAAACCCTATTAGGATATGTTGTAAGATGGATTGATCAAGGTGTTGGTTGTTCAAAAGTTCCTGATATTAATAATGTCGGCCTTATGGAAGACAGGGCAACTCTAAGGATTTCATCTCAACATATTGCAAATTGGATCCATCATGGAATAACGACTAAAATTCAAGTCATGGAAATAATGAAAGAGATGGCAAGGGTTGTTGATAAACAAAATGCTAATGATAAAAAATATATAAATATGAGCGATGATTATGAAAGATCTTTAGCCTTTAAAACGGCATGTGATTTAATTTTTAAGGGTAAAGAACAGCCCTCAGGTTATACGGAACCTCTCTTACACTCAAATAGACTAAAAAAAAAAATTAATCAGAATTAGAATTTAATCTAGACCTGTTTTTGAAAGCAGAAAAAAGAGTTCCATCATCTAAACTCTCAATTTCACCTCCAACAGGTAGACCTTGGGCCAATTTTGTAACATTTACACCAGAGTTTTTAAGACTATCCTGGATATAATATGCAGTTGTTTGACCTTCAACTGTTGCACTTGTGGCTAAAATTACTTCCTCGATTTTATCCCTTTTAACTCTTTCTATTAAAGAATTGATTAGTAAATCCTCTTTTCTTTGACCTACCGAAGATATGGTTCCACCTAAAATATGAAAATAACCTTGAAAAATATTTGAATTTTCAATTGACCATTGATCAGCGATATCCTCAACGACACAAATCTTATTAAATTTTTCTTTGATATTTTCACAATTAATACAGCCATCTGAAATTGATTTAAGTGCCCCACAAGATCCACATCTTGTGACATTTTTATAAACTTGTGCAAGAGTGTTAGCCATCGGTTTAACAATTTCGTCTCTGTTGTTTATCAATTTTAATACTATTCTTTTAGCAGACTTTGGGCCTAATCCAGGCAATTTAGAAATCAACTTAATTAAATTCTCTATCTCATTTATATTTTGCATTATTTAAATAGGCCACTTAAATCCAGGAATTCCAAAACCACCTGTTGCTTTGGAAATTTCTTCATTAGTTTTAGTTTTCAGTTGAGCCTTTGCATTGTTGTGCGCTGCAACAATTAAATCTTCAACTATTGATTTTTCTTCTTTTAATATCTCATCAGAAATTTCAATTTTCTGCATCTCACCTTCTCCATCTAAGATGACCTTTACTGAATTTGACCCAGAAATACCTTCAACTCTAATTTTTTTTATATTTTCTTGGCTTTGTTTCATTTTAGCCTCAAGTTCTTTTGCTTTATCTAATATTTTGTTAAAATCTGTCATTTATTCCTTTTGTTTGTCTATAATTTTTACTTCCACTAAATTTGCGTCTGGGAATTTTTTTAAAACATTTTCGTATAATTTAGATTTTTTGGATTTTTGTAAGATATCTATTTTTTTATTTTCTTCTTTTTCCTTAACTGATATCTCACCTTTTGCTTTACTGAAAGTTATTATCCACCTTTGACTAGTCCATTCATAAAGTTTGAGTGATAAGTCTTTTACAAAATTTTTATCAAGATTATCATTAAATGATACTTCTATCCTATTTTTTTCAAAACTTACAAGATTTACATTTTTTTCTAGTTCATACTTGAGTTTCATTTCTTTATTTTGAGTACATACTTCTAAGAGTTTATCAAATGAGTTTATGGAAATTTCATTTTGAGCTTTAATTTCTTCTTGAGTTTCGGATTTAATCTTTTTTTCTTGTGTTACATTCTTAATTTGATTAACCGCATCATTTTTAAAATCAGAAACTATTTTTTTTTTTTCAATAGACTCTGGTAAATCATCTTTATTTAATTCATCTACTATAATTTTCGAAGAGCTAAGATAAATTAATCTCATTAAAAGCATTTCAACTGACAAATTTTGATTTGAAACTACGTCTAGTTCTTCAAGTGATTGTATCGTAAATTGCCAAAATAATATTAATACTTTATTATCTATTTTTTTTGAAATTTCCTTAATTTTTAAAAATTCTTCGTCATTTAATGAAAAATTTGTACTTTCTAACGTCAATAAATTTATATTTTTAAAATAATAAATTAATTCTAAGAGATCATTTATAAATATTTTTGGCTCGACTCCCTGGTCAAAAATTTTTTGATAAGCCTCTATAACTTTTTTTTCTTCTCCGTGTAAAATTAGTTCAAAAATATCTATTAATTTAGATTTATCAAAATAACCAAAAATTTTTTGAGCTTTAGTTAAATCAAGCTCATTATTATCATCCAGTGATAGCAAGCCCCTATCAAGCAATGAAAGGGCGTCTCTTACAGACCCTTCAGAAATTTTTACAATCAATTTTAAAGCATCATCTGAAGCTTTACCCTTTTCCTCATTTTTAATTTTTTTGATAAATTCAAATAATTCAAGAGATTTAATTCTTGATAAATCAAACCTTTGACATCTTGAGACCACCGTAATTGGAATTTTTTTAATCTCTGTAGTTGCAAAAATAAATTTTAAGTATTCTGGTGGCTCCTCTAGTGTTTTGAGCAGCGCATTAAACGCTTGTTTACTTAACATGTGAACTTCATCAATTATAAAAATTTTATATTTTGATGAGGTGGGTCCATATCTTGAAAATTCAATTAAATCTCTAACATCATCGACCCCTGTTTTACTAGCAGCATCCATTTCTAGAACATCAATATGATTAGAATTTGAGATTGCTTCACAATTTTCACATAATTTATCTTTGCATAATTTTTCAATCCCATTTAAACAGTTCAACGATTTAGCAACTATCCTTGCTGTTGTAGTCTTGCCTATCCCTCTAATACCTGTGAAAAGATAAGCATTTGGTACTTTGTTTGCCTTAATTGAATTTATAATTGTTTCTGCGACTACGTCTTGACCTATCAAATCATCAAATGTTTGTGGTCGATATTTTAGTGCCAGAACTTTTGAGTTTTTATTCATTTTAAATCCTTAGGAGACTAGAACCTGAATAACTGTCTTTACGACTGCTTCCGTTAAGATCTGGTCGGGTTCAAGCAGCACCCACCTCTAGCCTCCAGAGACTATTATAGCAGTAATGTTTTCTAATCCACAAGAAAAGATTAAATTTATTTTTCTCTTTGCTTATCTGCTTCAAAGACACCTAGAACGTGAAAATCTTCACAATGTAAACCTAATTCCTCTAAAGATTTTTGAACTTTTGGATCTTCTATGTGTCCATCCAGCTCACATAAAAAAAAGAAAGAATCGAATGTATTTTTTTCTGGATAACTTTGTAGTTTTGTTAAATTAACTGAATTAATAGCAAAACCTGCAAGTGATTGATAAAGCGCTGCTGGCTTACTTTTTAATTTAAATAAAAAAGAAGTAATATATTTTTTTTTATCAAATTCTGGTTGAGAGATATTTTTGCCCATTACCAAAAATCTTGTTAAATTATCTTTGTCATTTTCAATATTCTTTTTAATTATTTCAAGTTTATAAGTTTCTGCACTTAATGAAGAGGCTATTGCTGCTTTATTTTTATTTTTACTTTTTGAAATCATTTCTGCAGAACCAGCTGTGTCTGCTCTTACGTGTTCTATGAAATTATTTGATTTTATAAACTTAGAGCATTGAGAAAGTGCTTGAGCGTGTGAATAAACATCTTTGATATCGGTCAATTTCGTCCCTGGTAGGCCTAGTAAATTATGTTCTATTTTTTGAAAATACTCAGAATAAATATTTAATCTATATTTAAATATAAGATACTCTATGCCTATATTTCCTGTAATTCTATTTGACTCTGGAATCACAATTTGAGAATTTGTATCTTTTGAAGCTTTTAAAAAACACTCATCAAAAGTTTTACAGGGAACGATTTTAGCATCTGGATTAATTGATAGAGCTGCTAAATGTGAATATGCTCCGTAAGTTCCTTGGAAAAAAAATTTTTTCATTTGTTTTTATATTCCATTATTTTTTTAATAGCCATAAAATCCTCTTTTGTATCAACTCCAATTGGTGATGATTTAGCTAGAACAACATTAATATTTATATTATTATCCAAAGCTCTCAACTGTTCAAGTTTGTTTTTAATTTCATTTTTAGATTGTTTATAAGAAACAAATTTTTTAAGTGTATCTACTTGATAACAGTATATTCCGAGGTGATGATAAATATTTCTAGTCATATTATTTACATTTCTAGTGAAACTTATTGCTTCTGGAAATTTAGAAATTTCAAGTCTTTCTTTAGTTATAACCTTAACTACACTTTGATTTTGATAAACACTTTTATCTTTTACTTCAGAGGCCAAAGTGCCTAATTTTAATTTATTTTTAATCATTAGATTATTTAAATTTTTAATATCATCTATATTCATTAAAGGTTCGTCACCCTGAAGATTCATTACATAATCTATATCTTGTCTATCAAGTTTTTTTACAGCTTCATAAATTCTATCCGTACCTGTTTTATGTTTGTTGCTAGTCAAAATTGACTCACCACCATTTTTATTAACGTCTTCAATTATCTCTTGATCTTCGGTGGCAACGATAACTTCTCCTATATTTGCTTTCTTGGCTATAGTGACCACATGTGAAATCATAGAAAGACCATTTATTTTAAGCAAAGGCTTTCCTGGCAATCTTGTTGCTGCGAGCCTAGAAGGAATTACAATTAATGTTTTCATTCATTTATTTATTAAAAATTAGATTATAAACAGAGGCAAAATTGTACATTAAAATATAAGCAATTTTTTATTTATAGTGTTATACGTTCAAAATAAATTTTTATAAAATGGATTCTTTTGAAATAAACAAGATAGTTGCTGCTATTTTAATGGTCGCCCTCTTAATTATTGGAATTGGAAAAGTTTCTGATGTGGTATTTCATGTAGAAAAACCAAAAACACCAGGTTACGCAGTTGAGGTGGAACAGGTTAGTAATACAACTGACTCTGCTGCTGAAGTTGCTGAAGAAAAAATAGATATCAGCGCTTTAATGGCAATGGGAGATGTTGAGAGTGGAGAAAAAATTTTTAAAAAATGTGCCGCGTGTCACTCTATAGTTAAAGGTGGAAAAAATAAAATTGGCCCAGCATTATACAATGTGGTTGGCAGAAAAGTTGGTGGTGTAAGTGATTACAAATATTCCAAAGCTTTAGCAGAATATAATAAGGCATGGACTTTCGAGGAATTAAATGGTTTTTTATTAAAACCAACAAAATGGATAAAAGGAACTAAAATGGCTTATGCTGGACTTAGAAAAGAGAAAGATAGAGCCTCTATAATAAAATATTTAAATCAAAGTTCTGACAATCCTCAACCCTTACCTTAATTTTTCGAAACAATATAACAGAATACTTTTTTGAACATGAACTCGATTAAGAGCTTGTTGCCAAACTTTTGATTGTTTACTAAAAAAAACTTTTTCTTCAACCTCAGTTCCTCTAGGTAGACAATGTAAAAATATACAATCCTTTTTTGCATACTTCATCAATTCAGAAGTTATTTTAAAATTTTTGAATTGGGATAATTTTTTTTTTTTATTTACTTTATCATTTAACGAAATTACTTTATCAGAAAATATAACATCAGCATTGACAACAGCTTTTTTGGCATCATTAAAAATAAAAATTTTTTTATTATTAGTTTTAACCCAATTTAAAATAAATTTTTTTGGACCATATTTTTTTGGACATCCAATATTAAGTCTAAAATTAAATTTCACTGATGCAGCAATTAAACTATTTAAAACATTATTTGAGTCTCCTATCCAGGTAATATTTAGTTTTGAAATTGATTTTTTTTTTATCTCTTCTATTGTAAAAATATCTGATAATACTTGAGTTGGGTGAGATGATGGACTTAAACCATTAATAATTGGAATTGATAAATAATTTTTAAAGTCTCTAATTTTTTGATCACTGTCAGTTCTGAGCATAAAGCCATCTCCATAAGTAGATAAAATTTTCGCTGTGTCTTCAAGTGTTTCTCCTCCTTCACCAAGATGAAGTTCATTGGATCTTAATGTTAAAGTTCCACCACCAAGCTGTTTGATTGCAAGATAAAAGCTCAGTCTAGTTCTTAAACTTGATTTTTCAAACATTTGTACCAATAATTTACCCTTTAATGGTGCATCTTGATCTATTTCTAAGGTACTCAATTTTTTTCGTTTGGTTTTTCTTTTTTTTGCATTCACCAAAATTTTTCTTAAATCTTTTGCAGGGATATCTTTAAGATTTATAAAATGACTCATTTATTTATATTTTAAGCAAACTTTACTTATTATTTTAATAGCTTGATTAATTTCACTTTTTTTTACATTTAGTGGTGGAAGAATTCTTATGACATTTTCAGCCGCTCTAATTGTAAGCAACTTATTTTTCATTAAATCTCCAATAAATTTTGTTTGTTCCATATAAAGCTGTAATCCTATTAAAAAACCTCTTCCTCTAACTTCTTTGATTAATTTTGGAAAATTATCTTTAATTTTGTTTAGTTCATCATGAAAATATTTTGAATTTTTTTTTACATTATTCAGAAATTTCTTACTTGAAATTATATCAAATACTTCACTGCCAATTTTCATAGCCAATGGGTTTCCACCAAAAGTAGATCCATGTGTTCCAGCTGTCATACCTGATGCTACTTTCTTATTCATTAACACAGCGCCTATAGGAAAACCTCCTCCAATACCTTTTGCAATTGGGACTATGTCTGGCTTTATTTTTGATTTTTCAAATGCAAAAAAATCTCCAGATCTACCAATGCCACATTGTACTTCGTCTAGAATTAATAATATTTTCTTTTTGTTGCATATCTTTCTTAACTCTCTTAAGCACCAATCAGGTATAACTTTTATACCACCTTCACCCAATATTGTTTCTACCATTATGGCAGCTGTATTTTTGTTAATTTTTTTTTTTAACGATTTATGATCGCCGAAAATAAAATGGTCAAAACCCCCAACTTTTGGGCCAAATCCCTCTGTCATTTTTTTTGATCCGCTAGCGTATATTGCAGCTAGAGTTCTTCCATGAAATGAGTTTTTCACGCAGAGAATTCGATTTTTGTGAGGTCTACCAGTAGTATAAAAATATCTTTTAGCAACTTTTATTGCAGCCTCTGTAGCTTCAGCACCACTGTTTTGAAACATTATATAATCTGCAAACGTTTTTTTAGCTATTTTTTTTGCAAGAATTTCTCCCTCAGGGATTGTAAATGAATTAGACACGTGCCAAAGTTTCTTTGATTGTTTTTTGATAGTTTCAACTAATTTTGGATGAGCATGACCTAACGAATTTACTGCAATCCCTTGAACAAAATCTAAATATTTTGTTCCATTTGATGTGTATAAATAACTACCTTTGCCTCTTGTAAATGATATTTTTTTTCTATTATAATTTTTTGTTAAATAACTCATATAAATTTTCTGAAGAAATGTTTTTATAAATTAAAATAGATTCCTACAAGCTGTGATTGAAGCAGAGATTTTTATATTTTTCCATATTTGTGTTAATAACTCTAATAATTTGATTGTTTTTTCATATTTTGTAACATCATATAGTGTTGATTAATAAATTTAACACATTATATAGATAAGTATGAGCTGGACAGATGAAAAAGTTGCAAAATTAAAAGAACTTTGGGGTTCTGGTAAAACAGCTAGTCAGATTGCAGAGATAATTGGAGGAGTGTCAAGAAATGCGGTTATTGGAAAAAGTTTTAGACTTAATCTATCCGCTAAAATTAAAACTAGAAAAGCAACCTCTAGTCAAAATTTTGATAAGTCTCTTGATATAAAAAATATAAATTCAAAAAGAGGTAGAAAAAGTAAGTTTAAATCTTTAATAATCGAAAAAGACTTTGAGCCTGAAAATCCAAAACAGCTTGAGGAACTAGATGAAAGTATTTGTAAATGGCCGATTGGTCATCCTGATGAAAAAAATTTTTATTTTTGCGGCAGGTCATCCCTTAAAGACTTTTCTTATTGCAAATTACATTTGCTTTATGCATATCAACCCAAGGGTAAAAAAGAAGAAGTTGCTGACAAAGATGAGGTTCCAGAGTTTATAGAAAAGAAAATTCAATCAGCATAAAACTCTACTTTTCATATTTTTTTGTTGAAAACTGACCACCATCTTTCCACATATAGCAGTATTTATTAACTTCTTGATCAAAATATAGTTTCGCTGGAACGCCTATATCGATATTTGATTTATACTTTCCTGATAAAACATTATCATATCTAAGAAGATTTAACTGATCCTCAGTCAACAAAGGCTTTGGTAAAAGTTGTAAGAGTTTTGCTGTGAGTCTTGCTAATTGTAAAGGAAATGGCATTAAAATTCTTTTTTTATCGATATGTATTAATAATTTTTCTAAAATTTCTTTAAATGAAATAGTCTCCGGTCCAACGCATTCTATTATTTGAGAACCAACATTGTTTTCAATAACATGATAAATAATATCAGTTAAGTCAGAACAATGAATTGGCATAAATTTTGTTTTCCCTTTATAATAGATAGGAAAAATTGGCAATCTATTCAATAAAGTCATAAAATTTGTCGTGAAATTATCGTCCACAGAGTAAACTATTGATGGTCTAAGAATTGTAGCAAGAGGAAAATAAGTAAGGATATTTTTTTCACCTTCTAATTTACTCATTGCGTAAACTGAGTCTTTAGGCTCATTTATACCTAATGCAGAAAGATGAATAAAATTTTTTAACTTATATTCCGCACAAAGCTTAGCTAAAATCGATGGGAAAATTGTGTGTATATTTTTAAAAGTATTTCCTTTTCCTTTTTCAAAAAGGATGCCAACTAAATTTATACAAAAATCAGCATTTTCAAAACATTTTCTAATTTTTTTTTCATCGAATATACTTGCTTCTACAATATCAACATAGCCTGCGTTGGCTTGGGTTTTTATTATATAGCTTTTTTGGTGGATATTTCTTGTAACTACCGTTACCTTAATATTTTTTCTAGTTAACTTCCTAATTAAATGTCTTCCTATTTGACCACTTCCACCAAATATTAGACAATTTTTTGCTTTCATATATATATATTTAAAAATGAATATTGAAATTAAAGTACATAAAAATGACTTACCAGATGATTTGAATTTAGGCAATGTATTAGCAATAGATGGTGAATTTATGGGATTGAATGTGAGACGAGATCCACTTTGTTTAATCCAAATCTCTTCAGGTAATTCAGATGCTCATATAATTCAATTAGATAGAAATAATTATCATGCTCCAAATTTAGTGAAAATATTAGCTGATAGCCAAATTATCAAAATTTTTCATTTTGGGAGAGCTGATATGGCTCACATAAAACATTATTTAAAAACAGATACAAATAATATTTTAGATACCAAAATAGCTTCAAAACTTGCAAGATCATATTCTGATAGTCATTCATTAAAAACATTAATTAAAGAATTTATTAATATAGATATAAATAAACAATTTCAAAGTTCAGATTTTGGTGGTGAACTTACACCAGCTCAATTAAAATATTGTGCAAATGATGTTGTTTATCTTCATAAAATTCATGATGAGTTGAATAAAATTTTAGAACGTGAAAAAAGGGTCGATCTATATAAAGATTGTCTAAAATTTTTAAAAACTAGAGTTGACCTTGATCTTGCCTTATTCAAAGATGATATTTGGTCTCATTAAAAAATGAAAAATGAAATTAGTTATATTGGAAAGCAAGTAATTGAATTACAAATAAAAGCTCTAAAGAAGTTAAAAGGTGCAATTGATAATTCTTTTAATCTTGCGGTAAATAAAATATTAAAATGTAAATCAAAAACAATAATTTGTGGAGTTGGTAAAAGTGGAATTATAGCTTCAAAAATTTCAGCTACATTATCATCTGTCGGTACACCTTCTTTTTCAATTTCAGCGAGTGATTGTTCTCATGGGGATTTGGGAAGGATAACTAATAAAGATATTTTAATTTTAATTAGCAATTCTGGTAACACATCTGAATTAAAAAATATCATCAAGTATGCTAAATCTAATAAAATATTCTTAATTGGTATTGTATCAAATAAAAATTCTACTTTGTACAAATCCTCTAACATAAAATTATTTATTCCTGAAGTACAAGAGTCTGGTTTTGGCATTGTGCCAACTTCCAGCACAACCACACAACTTGCTATAGGAGATGCGCTTTCGATAGGGCTAATGAAAAAAAGAAATTTCGGAAAATTAGATTTTAAAAAATTTCACCCGTCTGGTAACTTAGGGAATAAGCTTAAAACTGCAGGTGACCTTATGCTAACAAAAAATAAAATTCCTTTTGTTAATGAAAATCAAAAAATGAAAAATGCTTTGAAAATAATAAATTCAAAAAAACTAGGTTTTCTTGTTGTTACAAACAAACAGGGATTAACAACTGGAGTTTTTACAGATGGCGATCTCAAAAGATTAATGCAAAAAAAAAATAGAATAGATAATATAAAGATTAAGTCTTATATGACTAAAAACCCTTATAAGGTTGATATAAATACTCTGGCATCAGATGTATTGTCACAAATGAACAAAAAAAAAATTACAAGTGTTTGTATATACAAAAAACCAAATCAAAAGAAGACTATTGGGGTTTTACATATTCATCATTTATTAAATAATCTCAGATGAAGGATAAATGAAAAGATTTATTCAATTATTTCTTTTTTTTTTAGTCATTGTTATAAGTGTGATTTTTTATAATCATTATTTTTCCAAAGAAAAAAATATTGATAATATTGATGAAACTTCTTCTGATTTACCTTCAATTGAGAATAAAAATAATATAATTAAAAATTTGAGATATGATATAAAACTTAATGATAATAGTGAATATGTAATTACTTCCGCATTAAGTGAAATCTTTGTTCAAAATAATATCGAATT
>CACDVM010000003.1 GCA_902556265.1 uncultured Pelagibacteraceae bacterium | reverse complement strand
TTATACACTTCTGCAGTGGTAATTCCACTAATTACAATTATATTAATATCTAGGTTATGAGTTCATATAAAATAATTGATCATAAACACGATGTCGTTGTCTTAGGGGCTGGAGGCTCAGGTCTAAGAGCTGCAGTAGGTTTGAGTGAAGCAGGATTAAAAACTGCTTGTATATCAAAAGTATTTCCAACAAGAAGTCATACTTCAGCTGCTCAAGGAGGTATCTCTGCAGCGCTCGGTAATATGGGCGAAGATGATTGGCGATGGCACATGTATGATACAGTAAAAGGAGCTGATTGGTTAGGAGATCAAGATAGTATTGAATATCTTTGTAAAGAAGCACCTAAAGCTGTAATTGAACTTGAAAAATATGGTGTTCCTTTTAGTAGAACGGAAGATGGAAAAATTTACCAAAGACCATTTGGTGGTATGACAAAAAACTATGGAAATGGGATTGTTCAAAGAACTTGTGCGGCTGCAGATAGAACAGGTCATGCAATTTTACACACCTTATATGGTCAAGCCTTAAAACATAAAACAGAATTTTTTATAGAATATTTTGCATTAGATTTACTCATGAAGGATGGAGAATGTAAGGGTCTAATCGCGTGGAATTTAAATGATGGAACTATTCATAGATTTAGAGCACATACAGTAATTATTGCAACAGGCGGTTATGGTAAAGTTTATTATTCTGCAACTTCTGCTCATACTTGCACTGGAGATGGTAATGCAATGGTCTTAAGAGCTGGATTGCCATTACAAGATATGGAATTTGTTCAATTTCATCCAACCGGAATATACGGTCATGGTACTTTAATAACAGAGGGGGCAAGAGGAGAAGGTGGATATCTTACAAATTCTAAAGGTGAAAGATTTATGGAAAGATATGCTCCTAATGCTAAAGATTTAGCTTCACGTGATGTTGTGAGTAGGTCAATGTCTATAGAAATTAATGAAGGAAGAGGTGTTGGAAAAGATCAAGATCACGTTCATTTGAATTTGAGTCATTTAGATAAAAAAATTATAGAAAGTAGGTTACCTGGTATAACTGATGCCGCAAGACTATTTGCAAATGTAGATGTAACTAAAGAACCAATCCCAGTTGTGCCAACAGTTCATTATAACATGGGTGGTATTCCAACAAATTACAAAGGAGAAGTATTAACAGTGAATGGGTCAGAAAAAACTGTTCCTGGATTAATGGCTATTGGCGAGGCAGCATGTGTTTCAGTTCATGGAGCAAATAGGTTAGGGTCTAATTCTTTAATTGATCTTGTTGTTTTTGGAAGAGCTGCAGCAAAAAGAGCTGCGGAATTAGTTAAACCCGGAACACCTCATGAAGAATTAAGTGAAACAGAAACACAAAAATGTATTGATAGATTTGATAAAATTAGAAATGCAGAAGGTAGCACAGGTACTGCTGAACTAAGATTAGCAATGCAGAAAACAATGCAATCAAAATGTGCAGTTTTTAGAACTGAAAAAACTCTTAAAGAAGGTGTTGAAGAAATAAGAAAAACTTATGATGGGCTAGACTCTTTATCGGTTAAAGATAAATCATTGATATTTAATACTGACTTAGTAGAAACTTTAGAATTTGACAATTTAATTAGACAGGCAGTAGTAACAGTAGATTCTGCTTATAACAGAAAAGAGAGTAGAGGAGCACACGCTAGAGAGGACTATCCTAAAAGAGATGATCAAAAATTTATGCAACATACTCTTGCTTGGTGTGATGGAAAAGAGACAAAAATAAGCTACAGGGAAGTTCATAAATCTACACTCACAAATGATGTTCAGTATTTTCCACCTCAAGAAAGAGTTTATTAATGGTTCAAATAAATTTACCTGAAAATTCTCAAGTAAAAAAAGGTAAATATTTTGAAGATAAAACTGGTTCTAAAAATTTAAGAAAAGTTAATGTTTATAGATGGGATCCCTCAACAGGAGAAAATCCAAGAATAGACACATATGAAGTTGATATGGATAATTGTCCTTCCAAAGTTTTAGATATTTTAAATAAAATAAAGAATGAAATTGACCCAACTATCGCTTACAGGAGATCTTGTGCTCATGGGGTTTGTGGCTCTTGTGCAATGAATATGGGGGGTAAAAATGGTTTAGCCTGTACAACACCTCATGCTGAAATTGACGGTGATATAGACATTTATCCGTTACCTCATTTGAAAGTAAAAAAAGATTTAATAGGAGATTTAGATGGATTGTATAAACAATATCAATCTATTGAACCTTGGTTAAAATCAAACTCAGAGTCCAAAACACAAGAAATCATTCAATCAAAAGAAGATCGAGCAAAGTTAGATGGAGCATATGAGTGTATTATGTGTGCATGTTGCTCTACATCTTGCCCAAGTTATTGGTGGAATGGTGATAAATATTTAGGACCAGCTGTTTTACTACAGGCTTATAGATGGATTGTTGATAGTAGGGATGAAGAAAGACAAGCAAGATTGAAAAAGGTTGCAGATGAATTAAAATTATATCGATGTCATACTATCTTAAACTGTACAAGTGCATGTCCAAAAGGTTTAAACCCAGCAAAAGCTATTGCTGAAATAAAAAAAATGTTAGCAACCGCTAACATTTAAACAATAGACTAACAAGAGTTTTTAATCTAAAAGATCGTACTCATGAAATTAATTGAACATTTTGTAGGTGGTAAAATAATTCCTGGCAAATCAGATAAAAAAGGTAAAGTTTTTAACCCAGCAACTGGTGAACAAGAAAAAGAAGTTAGATTAGCTTTTAAAGAAGATTTAGATCAAGCTGTTGCAGTAGCAAAAGATGCTTTTGAAGAATGGTCATTAAAACCATCCCTTGTCAGAGCAAGGGTTATGTTCAAATTCAAAGAATTAATAGAAAAAAATTCAGATGAGCTTACAAAATTAATAGTTTCGGAGCATGGAAAAGTTTATGAAGATGCTAAGGGCTCCTTAACAAGAGGTTTAGAAGTTGTTGAATTTGCTTGTGGAATACCTCACTTACTAAAAGGTGAATTTTCTGAAAATGTTGGGACTAATGTCGATAGTTGGTCAATGCGTCAACCTTTAGGAGTTGTGGCGGGTATTACACCTTTTAATTTTCCTGCTATGGTACCAATGTGGATGTTTCCTATAGCAATTGCATGTGGAAATACTTTCATATTAAAACCTTCTGAAAAGGATCCATCATGTGCAATCAAATTGGCAGAATTGTTAAAAGAAGCTGGTCTACCAGATGGAGTTTTTAATGTTGTTAATGGAGATAAAGAGGTTGTAGATGCAATTTTGGTTAACAAAGATATCAAGGCGGTAAGTTTTGTTGGCTCAACACCAATAGCAAAATATATTTATGAGAATTCTGCAAAAAATGAAAAAAGAGTTCAGGCACTAGGGGGCGCAAAAAATCATTTAGTTGTTATGCCAGATTGTGATTTAGATGGTGCAGTAAATGGTTTAATGGGAGCCGCATATGGATCCGCAGGTGAACGATGTATGGCTCAATCAGTTGCTGTAGCTGTTGGAAATATAGGTGATGATCTAGTGTCAAGATTATCAAAAAAAGCAGAAGCTTTAAAAGTTGGTCCAGGAATGGATAAAAGTTCTGAAATGGGACCCTTAGTCACCAAAGAACATTTGGAAAAAGTAAAAGGATATGTCGATTTAGGAGTAAAAGAAGGTGCTAAGCTAGTTGTAGATGGTAGGGATTTAAAATTACAAGGTTATGAAAACGGTTTTTATATTGGTGGCTGTTTATTTGATCATGTAAAAAAAGAAATGAGAATATATAAAGAAGAGATATTTGGACCAGTTTTGTCTGTAGTAAGAGTTAAAACTTTTGAAGAAGCTGCAAAACTTATTAATGATCATGAATATGGAAATGGCGTTAGTATTTATACCAGAGATGGTGATGCGGGAAGAACCTTTGCAAGCAAAATACAAGTTGGTATGGTTGGTATTAATGTTCCTATTCCAGTTCCGATGGCCTTTCATAGTTTTGGTGGTTGGAAAAGATCTTTATTTGGTGATAGCGCAATGCATGGTATGGAGGGTATAAAATTTTATACAAAACTTAAAACAATAACATCAAGATGGCCATCTGGAATTAGATCAAATGCTGAGTTCGTAATGCCAACAATGAAATAAGGAGAAATATTAATGAGTAAAATAGCTTTAATTGGTGCTGGTCAAATAGGAGGAACTCTCGCCCACCTAATTGGAACAAAAGAACTAGTAAATGAAGTCGTTCTTTTTGATGTTGCAAGTGGTATAGCTAAAGGTAAAGCCCTTGATATTGCTCAATCTTCATCTGTAGATGGTTTTAATGTAAAATTTTCAGGCACTGATGACTATAAAGATATCAAGGACTCAGATGTAATCATTATTACCGCCGGTGTTCCAAGGAAACCTGGAATGAGTAGAGATGATCTGCTTGGAATAAATTTAAAGATTATTAAGCAAGTTGCTGAAGGAATTAAAAAGAATGCTCCAAATGCTTTTGTAATTTGTATTACAAATCCTTTAGATGTCATGGTTATGGCTTTTCAAAAATTTTCAGGATTGTCAGCAAATAAAGTAGTTGGTATGGCTGGAATTTTGGATAGTTCAAGATTTAAACTGTTTTTATCTTTAGAGCTTAATGTTCCAGTAAAAGAAATAGATGCAATGGTGATGGGTGGTCATGGGGATACTATGGTACCGATGCCTAGATTTACAAAAGTTTCAGGAAAACCTTTACTTGATTTAGTAAAAGAAGGAAAAATTTCTCAAGAAAGATTAGAGGAAATTAATCAAAGAACTAGAGATGGTGGTGCTGAGATAGTAAAATACTTAGAAAAAGGATCTGCATTTTATGCACCTGCAGCATCAGGAGTTCAAATGGCGGAAGCTTATTTAAATGATGAAAAAAAATTATTACCATGTGCCGTACAGTTAAATGGAGAATATAAAGTTAATAATGTATATGCCGGTGTTCCAGTAATTATTGGAAAAAATGGTGTTGAAAAAATAGAACAAATTGACTTGGATGAAAAAGAAAAAAAAGAGTTTATGCATTCTATTGATGCAGTAAAAGCTTTATGGGAAGCGGCATCAAAAATAGATCCTGATCTTCTTAAGTAATAATGAACATTCACGAACATCAAGCAAAACAAATATTAAAAAAATATGGAGCAACTGTGCCCGAGGGGGTATTTGCTCTTTCTGTTGATGAATTAGTAAAAAAAGCAAAATCATTAAATACACAAAAATATGTTTTAAAAGCTCAAATTCATGCTGGTGGAAGAGGTAAAGCAGGTGGTGTAAAAATTTTAGACACTATTGATGAATTAAGTAAAGCTGCAGAAGAATTAATGGGAAAAACCTTAGTAACTCACCAAACAGGACCAGAGGGCAGAGAAGTAAAAAGATTATATGTTGAAGTATCTTCAAGTATAGAAAAAGAATTTTATCTCTCTTGTTTAGTGGATAGATCTAGCTCAAAAATTGCTTTCATATCTAGCGATCAAGGTGGAATGGATATCGAAGAAGTAGCTAGCAAAACTCCTGAGAAAATTATTACAACAAAAGTTGATATAAATGATGAAATTTCAGAAAAAGATTGTTTAAAAATAATTAAGATTTTCAATTTAAATGATAACGCAAAATTACAAGCAGTATCTTTAATAAAATCAATTTATAAAATGTTTATAAACACAGACGCAAACATGGTCGAGGTTAATCCATTAATTTTAACAAAAGAGGAAAAAATAATTTGTTTGGATGCAAAAGTAAATTTTGACTCTAATGCTTTATTTAGACATCCAGAAATTATTGAATTAAGGGATTTAAATGAAGAAGACCCAACAGAAATAGAAGCTAGCAAACATGATTTAGCTTATATCAAATTAGATGGAAGTATTGGTTGTATGGTTAATGGAGCAGGCTTAGCTATGGCAACTATGGATATAATTAAGTTGTATGGAAAAGAACCAGCTAACTTTTTAGATGTAGGAGGAGGCGCCTCAAAAGAAAAAGTTTCCGCAGCTTTAAAAATTATTCTATCAGATAAAAATGTTAAAGGAATTTTGATTAATATTTTTGGGGGTATAATGAGATGTGATGTACTTGCCCAAGGAGTAGTAGACGCAGCAAAGGAAATAAATATCAGTGTACCTCTAGTTGTTAGACTTGCCGGTACAAATTTTAAAGAGGGAAAAGAGATATTAGATAACTCAGGATTGAAATTAATTTCTGCTGAAAATTTAGATGACGCAGCTAAAAAGATTGTTGAGGCAATAAAGTAAAATGTCCGTATTAGTTAACAAAAACACAAAAGTTATTTGCCAGGGCTTTACTGGGTCACATGGTACTTTTCACTCAGAGCAAGCAATTAAATATGGAACAAATTTAGTTGGTGGAGTTACACCAAAAAAAGGGGGTCAAAAACATTTAGATAGACCAGTTTTTAATAGTGTTGTTGAAGCAAAAAATGAGGTTGGTGCAGATGCAACAATGATTTATGTTCCAGCTAAATTTGCTGCAGCTGCCATTATAGAGGCAATTGATGCGTCTATTGAATTAATAGTTTGTATTACAGAAGGTATTCCTGTTCAGGATATGCTTAGAGTTAGACAAAAGTTAAATGGATCAAAAAGTAGATTAATAGGTCCAAACTGCCCAGGAATTATTACTCCTGATGAATGTAAAATTGGAATTATGCCGGGAAATATTCATAAACGAGGATCAGTTGGCATTGTATCTAGATCTGGAACATTAACTTATGAAGCGGTTGCTCAAACTACTGAAAATGGCTTAGGACAATCAACCTGTATAGGAATTGGTGGAGATCCAATAAATGGAACTAACTTTATCGACTGTTTAGACCTATTTCTCAATGATGAGGAAACAAAATCAATTTTAATGATTGGTGAAATAGGTGGCACTGCTGAAGAAGAAGCAGCAGAATTTGTAAGAAATCATAAAATAAAAAAACCAATAGTTGGATTTATTGCGGGAATCACAGCTCCACCAGGTCGAAGAATGGGTCACGCAGGAGCTATCATTTCTGGAGGCAAAGGTGGTGCAGAAGACAAGATAAAAAAAATGGAGGAATCAGGCATAACAGTTGCTAAATCTCCATCAATTATTGGAAAAACTTTGTTTAATAAACTGTCTAATTGAAAATTTTTTTTCTAGGCTTATATTAAAATAAATAATGTCTTCATCTAAAAATCTTGAATATAAAAAAACAGCATTTTTAAGTAAATCTAACAGTGCCTTCATAGAAGAAATGCATATAAAGTTTGTCAATAATGATCCAAATTTACCAGATAGTTGGAGAGAATATTTCAATGAAATTGGTGATGAGGCTGATGATGTTATTAAAGAAATAAATGGTCCATCATGGAGTCGCAAACCTAAACAGTCATTATTTAACGATGCACAAAAAAATTTTCAAAAGAATGGAAATTTGTCTCAACTAGAAATAATGAAATCAAACGCAAATTCAATTAAAGCTGTAGCAATGATTAGATCTTATAGACAAAGAGGTCACTTAATTGCAAAATTAGATCCTTTAAATTTATTAAAATCAGATTATTTAGATGAACTTCACCCAGAATCATATGGTTTTAAAAAAGAGGATTATAATAAAAAAATATTTCTTGATGGTGTAACCAATAAGCAAGAGTCAAATATTAAAGAAATACTTCTGTTTTTAAGGGAAAAATATTGTGGATCACTTGGATATGAGTACATGCATATTTCCAATCCTACAGAGAGAAAATGGTTTAGAGATAGAGTTGAAAAAGTAGATGATTTTAAATTTACTCAAAATGGAAAAGAAGCGATTTTAAATAAATTAATTCAAGCAGAAGGATTTGAAAAATTTCTTCACACAAAATATGTGGGTACAAAAAGATTTGGTTTAGATGGGGGTGAAAGTTTAATTCCAGCCCTTGAACAAATAATAAAGATTGGAGGTCAGTCCCAGGTAAAAGAAGTAAAAATTGGAATGTCTCACAGAGGAAGACTAAACGTTTTAGCAAATGTACTTCAAAAATCTTATAAAAGAATATTCAATGAATTTGCTGGAGAAATAAATTCTTCTAAAGAAGATAGTGCTGGAGACGTAAAATACCACTTAGGTGCTTCATCAAATAGAGAGTTTGATGGAAATTCTGTACATGTCAGTTTGACTGATAACCCTTCACATTTAGAAGCAGTAAATCCAGTTGTGCTAGGACAGACAAGAGCTAAACAATATTTTCACAAAGATAAGCAAAGAAAAAAAGTAATTCCAATTTTAATACATGGTGATGCTGCTTTTGCTGGTCAAGGAGTGGTTGCAGAATGTTTTGCTATGTCTGGACTTCCTGGTCATAACACTGGAGGAACAATCCATATTATAATTAACAATCAGATAGGTTTTACAACTAGTCCAAGGTTTGCCAGATCATCACCATATCCTTCGGATGTTGCAAAAATGGTTGAAGCTCCAATAATTCATGTTAACGGAGATGATCCCGAAGCAGTAGTATATGCCGCAAGAATAGCAACAGATTTTAGATTAAAATTTAACCGAGATGTCGTGATAGATTTAATTTGTTACAGAAGATTTGGTCACAACGAAGGAGACGAACCTTCTTTTACTCAACCACTCATGTATAAAATAATACGTTCACATCCATCACCAGTGAAAGTTTATGGCGAAAAATTGATTAATGAAAATTCTATATCTAGCAATTATTTAAATGGGTCAATTAAAAAATTTAAAGATTTATTAAACGAACAGTTTGAAAATGCAAAAGATTACAAACCAAAAATTGAATGGTTTGAAGGAACTTGGTCAAGGTATAAACCAGAAAGAGGAAAAGACAAAAGAGGTGTAACTGGTTCTGATATAAAAAAACTTCAAGTAATATCAAATAAGATTAATACAATTCCTAAAGAAATTAACGTTCATAAAACAATTTCAAAAATATTAGATAATAGAAAATTAACTGTAAAAAATGGCAATGGAATTGACTGGGCAACAGCAGAAGCTTTGGCCTTTGGATCCTTGGTAGAAGAAGGCTATCCAGTCAGATTAGTTGGCCAAGATTCAGGGAGGGGTACGTTTAGCCAAAGACATTCAGTTTTGAGAAATCAATTAGATAATTCAAGATATATTCCTCTAAACAATATTTCTAAAAATCAAAAACAGTTTGAAGTAGTAGATAGCTTTTTATCTGAACTGGCTGTTCTTGGTTTTGAATACGGTTATAGCTTAGTTGAACCAAACACATTAACTTTATGGGAAGCACAATTTGGAGATTTTGCTAATGGAGCTCAAGTTGTAATTGATCAATTCATAGCTTCTGGAGAAAGAAAATGGTCAAGAGCATCTGGTCTAGTTATGTTATTACCTCATGGCTATGAAGGTCAGGGACCAGAACATTCCTCAGCAAGATTAGAAAGGTTTTTACAATTATGTTCAAATGATAATATGCAAGTAATGAATTGTACAACACCTGCCAATTATTTTCATGCTTTAAGAAGACAAATGCATAGAGATTTTAGAAAGCCTCTAATAATTATGACTCCCAAATCTTTATTAAGACACAAACAGTGTGTTTCAAATATTGAGGATTTTAGTAAAGAAAATTCATTCCATAGAGTTTTATGGGATCACGCTATTGACCCAAAAAGTAAGGGTTTTATTAAACTAAAAGATCCAAAAAAAATTAAAAAAGTGATTCTCTGTTCAGGAAAAATTTATTTTGATTTGATTGATGCTCGAGAAAAATTGAAGAGGGATGATGTCGTTTTTTTTAGAATTGAACAGCTTTATCCATTTCCTGCAAAAGCTTTGGCTAATGAATTAAGGGCTTATACAAAAAATGCATATTTTTATTGGTGTCAAGAGGAACCTAAAAATATGGGGGCGTGGTTTTCAGTAAGAGATTATATCCAATGGACATTAGATAATATAAAGGCTAATAATAATCAGATTTCTTATATAGGAAGAAGCCCTGACGCATCTCCAGCAACAGGATATGCAAAATGGCATATTTCTCAACAGCAAGAAATTATAAAGAAAGTTTTTGAATAATTAAAAAATGAGTGAAAAAATTTTAGTTCCAGTACTTGGCGAGAGTATCACAGAGGCTACAGTTTCAAAATGGTTAAAAAATGAAGGAGATAAAGTTGAGTCAGATGAACCGATTGTAGAATTAGAAACTGATAAAGTAAATTTAGAAGTCCCATCTCCTGTTTCAGGGATACTAACAAAAATAAATTCCAAAGATGGTTCAATTGTTGAGGTTGGTTCTTTGTTAGGATCAGTATCAGGTAGTGCTGTGGAGTCATCAAAAAAAGAAGATAATGAAAATACCGAGCCTAAAGTAGAAAAGAATAATATTGTTAAATTAGAAACTCAAAAGGAGGAACCAGAAATTTTTGAACAAAAAGAAGAAAAAATAATTGAAAAACCTTTAGTTTTAACTAATGAAATTCAAGAGAATATAAACACAGATCAATCATTATCACCAGCAGTTAGAAAAATAGTTAGTGAAAAAAAAATTGACATTAAATCAATCAAGGGAACTGGAAAAGATGGCAGAGTTTTAAAAGGTGATTTGATAAATTTAATGGGTGTTAATCCACCACCATCTGAGAGAAAAATTAAGTATGGTCAAGAAGAAAAAATCAAAATGACTAGGTTAAGACAAACTATCGCTAAAAGATTAAAGCAAGCACAAGAAAATGCTGCGTTGTTAACAACTTTTAATGAAGTTGATATGACAAATGTTAAAGAAATGAGAGAGGAAAATCAAAATGATTTTCAGGATAGATATGGGATTAAGCTTGGTTTTATGTCATTTTTTGTAAAAGCTTGCGTTGTAGCATTGAAAAACTTTCCTGCCATAAATGCAGAAATTGATGGAAATGAAATTATTTATAAAAATTATTATAATATAAGTTTTGCAGTTGGAACTGACAAAGGTTTAGTTGTACCTGTTCTAAAAAATGCTGATGAATTATCTTTTGCAGATATAGAAAAAAATATTAAGGAAATTTCTGAAAAAGCGAAAAATGGTAAACTTACAATTGAAGATCTTCAGGGAGGTACATTTACCATTAGTAATGGTGGAGTTTATGGATCAATGCTATCAACCCCAATATTAAATCTACCTCAGTCTGGAGTATTGGGAATGCATAATATTGTTGATAGACCAACTGTAGTAAATGGTGAAATTAAAATTAGACCTATAATGTATTTAGCATTGTCATATGATCATAGAATTATTGATGGAAAAGACTCAGTTTCATTTTTAAAGATGGTTAAAGAAAATTTAGAAGACCCTAGAAGGTTATTTTTAGATATTTAAATGGCAGAAAAATTTCAAGCTGTAGTAATTGGTGGTGGTCCAGGTGGTTATGTCTGTGCTATTAGACTTGCACAATTAGGTCTCAAAACTGCATGTATTGAGTCTCGTGGATCTTTAGGTGGAACCTGTTTAAATGTAGGATGTATCCCATCTAAAAGTTTATTAAATTTATCAGAAGAATTTCATAAAGCTCAAAATCTTTCCAGCAAAGGAATAGAAACAGGAGAGGTAAAATTAAATTTATCGAAAATGATGAAAAATAAGGATAAGGCTGTGACTATATTAACTAAGGGAGTTGAGTTTTTATTAAAAAAAAATAAAGTGACTTATTTTAAAGGCACTGGCAGCTTTAAATCAAAAAATGAAATTTTAATTAAAGATGATAAAAATAAAGAAAGTTTAGTCGAAACAGACAACGTAATAATTGCTACTGGTTCAGTACCCGTATCTTTGCCAGGTGTTGAATTTGACGAAAAAATAATAATTTCCTCTACAGGTGCTTTAAAACTTGATCAAGTTCCAAAAAAAATGGTTATAGTCGGCGGTGGTTACATTGGATTAGAAATGGGATCCGTTTGGTCAAGACTTGGTGCTGAAGTTCATGTGGTGGAATTTCTAGATCATATTACACCAGGGATGGATAAAGAGATTTCAAGTGAATTCATGAAAATTTTGAAGAAACAGGGAATTAGCTTTCATATGAAGCACAAAGTAGAAAAAATAAAAAAAAATAAATCAGGAGCTATTGTTTCTACAAAAGATATGGATGGTAGAAGTAAAAATTTTGAATGTGATGCTGTTCTAATTTCTGTGGGTAGAAAACCAAATACAGCAAATTTAAATTTAGAAAAAGTTGGAATTGATTTAGATGAAAAAAAAAGGATTAAAACAGATAAAAATTTTAAAACAAATCAAAGCAATATTTATGCAATAGGAGATGTAATAGTTGGCCCAATGCTTGCACACAAAGCAGAGGATGAAGGTATAGCCGTCGCAGAAAACATTGTAGGTCAATCAGGACATGTAAATTATGATACTATTCCTGGAGTAATTTATACAACTCCAGAAGTTGCCTCAATTGGAAAAACTGAAGAACAATTAAAGGAATTGAAAATTAAATATAAGATTGGCAAATTTTCTTTTATGGCAAATTCAAGAGCGAAAGCAATAGATGATGCTGAAGGATTTGTAAAAATACTTGCTGATGAAAAAACAGATAAAGTATTAGGAGCCCATTTAATTGGCCCTCATGCTGGAGAGCTAATCGCTGAAATAGGAGTCGCAATGGAGTTTGGTGCAAGTTCAGAAGATATAGCTAGAACTTGCCATGCGCATCCAACTTTTTCAGAAGCTGTCAAAGAAGCAGCATTATCTGTGGATAAAAGAGCAATACACTCTTAAATTATTTTCATATTATAAAAATATGAAGTTTCCGATTCTTTTACCTAATATATTTAATTATCCTTTTACATATGAAAGTGAATTACATTTAAAAGTAGGTGACTACGTAGTGGTGCCTTTCGGTAAGTCAAAAATTACAGGGGTTGTATGGGATGAATTTGAAAAAAAAAATGATAAAAATTTTAGAATAAAGACTGTTTTAAAAAAACTAAATGTTACTCCACTAAAAAAAACAACAATTAAATTTCTTAATTGGTTTGCTGAATATAATATTATTCCAAAAGGAATGGCCTTAAAATTAATCTTACTAAGTAGTAACGCTATAGAAAATGTTCAAAAAGATGCTTTTAAGATTTTCAACACAGGTATTAAAGCAAATACAATTAAACTTTCTGAGGAGCAAAACAAATCACTGAAAAAAATGAATATTTTTAATGAAAAATTTAGAGTTCATGTTCTCCAAGGTACAACAGGATCTGGTAAGACCATGGTTTATTTTTCTGCACTAAAAGAAATTATAAATAAAGGCTTTCAAGGTCTGATACTACTACCTGAAATAGGCTTAACAAGTCAATTTGAAAAAAAGTTTTTAGAATTTTTTGGTATTGTACCAGCAGTTTGGCACTCTGGTATTTCAAAAAAAAAGAAAGAAATTATTTGGAAAGGTGTAACTAATGGAGAAATTAAAGTTGTGATTGGAGCAAGATCATCATTATTTTTACCATTTAGTAAATTAGGTTTAATTATTGTTGATGAGGAGCACGATCAATCTTATAAGCAAGACGAAGGTGTCTCTTATAATGCAAGAGATATGGCAATCTCAAGGGCATCGTTTGAAAATATTCCTATTAATTTAATCACTGCTGTCCCATCGATAGAAACATTCGATAACGTGCAAAAAGGCAAGTATAGTATTTCAAGATTAGAACATCGTTATAAAAATGCGTCCTTACCTAATTATGAAATAATTAATCTCAATGAAACTAAATTAGAAAAACAATCATGGCTTTCAAAACAAATAATAGAGAGAGTAAAGTTTCACCTTGATAAAGATGATCAAGTATTATTTTTTTTAAACCGACGTGGATTTTCTCCACATGTACTTTGTAATAAATGTTTTAATAGTTATTCATGTCCAAACTGTTCGATTAATTTAGTTTATCATAAAAATAAGGGTAATTTATTATGTCATTACTGTGGTTTCAAAACACTTTTAAAAAGAAAATGTGTAAAAAAAGGGGATTGTGAAATCATTTTCAGTGGCCCAGGTGTTGAAAGAATATCTGAGGAAGTCAAAAAAAAATTTCCATCGAAAAAAATTGAAATTTTTTCAAGTGACACGATGAATAAAAAAGATTCTAAAATTAAATTAGAAAAAATAATTAATAATCAGACTCAAATTTTAGTTGGTACACAGTTAATTTCTAAAGGTTTTCATTTTCCAAATTTAAATTGTATTGTAGTAGTTGATATCGATCTCTCTTCCCAAGGACATGATTTAAGAAGTGCAGAAAAAAACTTACAGTTATATCATCAACTTTCTGGAAGAGCTGGTAGAACAGGTAAACCTGCAACCGTATATTTTCAAACTTATAACAATAATTATAAAATGATTTCTGATTTGACAAATAGCAATCCTGATATTTTTTTAAATAGAGAGCTAGATATTAGAAAAAGAAATAAACTTCCACCATTTCAAAGGTTTATTTCATTAATATTAACCGGTGACAATGAATTAAGATTAGAAAAAGAGGCATACAAATTTAAAATTTTTATTGAAATGAAATTAAAAAGAAAAATTTTAGGTCCTGTAAATGCTCCGATATTTAGATTAAAAAAAAGATACAGAATCAGGCTATTAATTAGAGGAGCAAAAACATTAAAATTGCAAAATTCATTAGCAACAGCAATTCCAAATTACAAATTTCAACCAGGAATAAAACTTTCAGTTGATGTAGATCCAATAAACTTCAATTAACCTTAGAAAAAAGCACTTTTAAACGAACGTGCTACTTGAAGACATAATGGTCATATGTTAATTAAAGCGTGATTTTTAATTAATCTTCAACATAATATAGGAAATAAATTGAGCAAAAATACAGGATTTTCAATCACATCAGCTGAAAGATATTCTCTCGCACTTTTTGAACTTTCAGAGGAAAATAACTTATTAAGTCAGATAGAAGATCAATCTCTATCTATGCTAAATTTAATAAACCACAGCGATGATTTTTGTAATTTAATTAAAGATCCAACTATCAGTTTTGAAGATTTGTCAAAAGTAGTAAATAAAATTTTGCAAAACTATAAATTTGATAGTTTATTTAAAAATTTTTTAAACTTTTTAATTCAAAAAAGACGCTTCTTTTTTATAAAAGATATTCTTAAAAGTTTTATTGAAACTTGTTCAAGAAAAAGAGGTGAACTCAAAGCTGAATTAAAATCAGCAAAAAATTTATCAAGTGAGGAAATAAAAAAAATTACAGAGGTGTTAACTAAAAATTTTAGCTCAAAAATAAAATTAAACTACGAACATGATGAAAGTTTAATAGGAGGTTTGATAGTACAAGTTGGGAGTACTATGGTTGATACCTCAATTAAAAATAAATTACAACAAATCGAAAATAGAATGATAGAGGCATAAATGGAAATAAATCCTTCAGAAGTTACAAAGATATTAAAAGAACAAATAAAAAATTTTGGTGATAAAGCTGAAATCTCAGAAGTTGGACAAGTATTGTCGGTAGGAGATGGTATTGCTAGAATTTATGGTCTAGATAATGTTCAGGCTGGAGAGATGGTAGAATTTGCAGATGGTTCAAAGGGAATGGCTCTTAACTTAGAAAGTGAAAATGTTGGTGTAGTAATTTTTGGTGATGACAGAAACATAAAAGAGGGTGATGTAGTAAAAAGAACTGGTAGCATTGTTGATACCCCTGTTGGAAAAGAATTATTAGGAAGAGTTGTTGACGGTCTAGGTAATCCTATTGATGGCAAGGGATCATTGAGCAAGAGTGTTAAAAAAACTAGAGTAGAGGTAAAAGCACCAGGAATTATTCCCAGACAATCAGTTAGTGAACCAATGCAAACTGGGTTGAAATCAATTGATAGTTTAGTTCCAATTGGAAGAGGTCAAAGAGAACTAATAATTGGTGATAGACAGACTGGAAAAACAGCTGTTGCTGTAGATGCAATCATCAATCAAAAAAAAATAAATGAGTCTGGTGATGAAAAACAAAAATTATATTGTATATATGTTGCGGTTGGACAAAAAAGATCAACCGTCAGACAAATTCAAAAAACATTAGAAGAAGCAGGTGCAATGGAATATACAACTATCGTTGCTGCTACAGCATCTGACTCTGCGCCTTTACAATTTTTAGCACCATATACCGGATGTGCTATGGGTGAATATTTCAGAGACAATGGGATGCATGCATTAATAATTTACGACGATTTATCTAAACAAGCGGTTGCATATAGACAGATGTCTCTTCTTTTGAGAAGGCCTCCAGGACGTGAAGCTTACCCAGGAGATGTATTTTACTTACATAGTAGATTGCTCGAGAGAGCTGCAAAACTAAGTGATGAACACGGTGGTGGTTCATTAACAGCTCTTCCAATAATTGAAACACAGGGTGGAGATGTTTCCGCATTTATCCCGACCAATGTAATTTCAATTACAGATGGGCAAATATTCTTAGAAACAGAATTATTTAACCAAGGTATTAGACCTGCGATTAACGTTGGATTATCAGTATCTAGAGTTGGATCATCGGCTCAAACAAAAGCAATGAAAAAAGTTTCTGGATCAATGAAATTAGAATTAGCCCAATATAGAGAGATGGCTGCGTTTGCTCAATTTGGATCTGATTTAGATGCATCTACTCAGCAACTTTTAAACAGGGGATCTAAATTAACTGAGCTTTTAAAACAAAAACAATACTCACCAATGACTGTTGCAGAACAAGTAATATCTGTTTTTTGTGGGGTTAAAGGTTATCTTGATGACATCGACTTAAAAGATGTTGCTGAATTTGAGAGAAAAATAATAGAGAAATGTAAATCAGATAAACCTGAAATAATTGACTCAATTCAAAGTTCAGGAAAACTCGATGATGATAAAGAAAAACTACTTGTAGAAATGATTACTCAATTGAAAGGTACTTTTAAAAGTTAAATCGATATGGCAAGTTTAGATGACCTTAAAAAAAGAATAGCAAGTGTAAAATCTACACAAAAAATTACAAAAGCTATGAAAATGGTTGCAGCAGCAAAATTGAGAAGAGCACAAGAGAGTGCTGAGAAAGGAAGACCATATTCTGAAAAAATGAACAATGTTATTCTAAATTTGTCTAATGGGATCTCTGATAAAGAAAATGCTCCAAAACTATTATCGGGCACAGGTGATGATAAAGTTCACTTATGTGTGGTAATGACATCTGATAGAGGTCTTTGTGGTGGCTTTAATTCTAATATAATTAAAAAAGCCAAAAGTTTTTTCTCAAAAATTTCAAATGAAAATAAAGAACTTAAAATCATTACTGTAGGATCAAAAGGAAACGATCAATTAAAGAGGCTATATGGAGATAAAATTATTGAAAATATTTCTTTTAAAGAGTCTAAAAATGCAAATTATTTTGATGCAGATAAAGTAGGAAAAATCATAATTGAAAAATTTGAATCAGGTGAATTTGATGTGTGTACAATTTTTTATAATCAATTTAAAAATGTAATTACTCAAATACCTCAAGCACAACAAATTATACCTTTAAATAATGAGGGAGATGAAAATAATTCAGATGAAAGTTATGAATTTGAACCAGATGAAGACGAAATTTTAAGCAATTTATTGCCAAAAAATATTTCAACGCAAATATTTAAAGCAATGTTAGAAAATTCAGCTAGCGAACAAGGGTCTAGAATGAGTGCAATGGATAATGCAACCCGTAACGCAGGTGAAATGGTTGACAAACTTACTATTGTTTATAATAGAAGTCGTCAGGCAGCAATTACTAAAGAACTAATAGAAATCATATCAGGAGCAGAGAGTTTATAATTATGAGCAAAGGAATAATCACACAAGTTATTGGAGCGGTAGTAGACGTTAAATTTGATGGAGAGCTTCCAGAAATTTTAACAGCGTTAGAATGTAAAAATGGAGACAACAGATTAGTTTTAGAAGTTGCGCAACATTTAGGTGAAACTACAGTGCGGACAATTGCAATGGATGCTACTGAAGGGTTAAAAAGAGGTGATGAAGTAACTAATACAAATGCGCCAATACAAGTTCCAGTTGGACCTGAAACATTGGGAAGAATTATTAATGTGATCGGAGAACCAATTGATGAAAGAGGTGTGGTTAAAACAAAAGAAACTTGGCCAATCCATAGAGCCGCCCCTGAATTCAATGACCAATCAACTGAAACTGAAATACTTGTAACCGGCATTAAAGTAATTGATTTACTTGCTCCTTATGCAAAAGGTGGAAAAATTGGATTATTTGGTGGTGCTGGTGTTGGAAAAACAGTTTTGATTATGGAATTAATTAATAACGTTGCAAAAGCACACGGTGGATTTTCAGTATTTGCAGGTGTAGGAGAAAGAACTAGAGAAGGAAATGATCTTTATCATGAAATGATGGACTCGGGTGTTATTAAAAAAGATGGACCAGGATCAAAAGCAGCATTAGTTTATGGACAGATGAACGAACCCCCAGGAGCAAGGGCTAGAGTTGCACTTACAGGATTAACTGTAGCTGAGTATTTTAGAGATCAAGAAGGGCAAGACGTCTTATTCTTTGTTGATAATATTTTTAGATTTACTCAAGCTGGTTCAGAGGTTTCTGCGCTTTTAGGCAGAATTCCTTCTGCAGTTGGTTATCAACCAACGTTAGCAACTGATATGGGTAATCTTCAGGAGAGGATTACAACAACTAACAAAGGATCAATTACTTCAGTCCAGGCGATTTATGTTCCAGCCGATGACTTGACTGACCCAGCTCCAGCAACTTCGTTTGCTCACTTGGATGCTACAACAGTGCTTTCAAGACAAATAGCTGAGATTGGAATTTATCCTGCTGTTGATCCACTAGACTCAACTTCAAGGATTTTAGATCCTAGAATTGTTGGAGATGAACATTATAGAGTAGCTAGAGATGTTCAAAGAATATTACAGTCATATAAATCATTGCAAGATATTATTGCTATTTTGGGTATGGATGAGTTATCCGAAGAAGATAAATTAGTTGTAGCAAGAGCAAGAAAAATACAAAGATTTTTATCTCAACCATTCTTTGTTGCTGAAGTTTTTACAGGATCACCAGGAAAATTAGTTGATTTAGACTCAACTATCAAAGGCTTCGATGCTATCTGTAAAGGAGAATATGACCATTTACCTGAAGCGGCTTTTTATATGGTAGGAACAATTGAAGAAGCAATTGAAAAAGCTAAAAAAATGGAGAAAGAAGCAGCTGCTTAATGAGTGAGGATTTTAAAGTTGAAATAGTAAATCCAGAAAAATCTTTTTTGGTTAAAGAAGATGTTTCTGAGGTTGTTGTTCCTGCTTTTGAGGGGGAGATGGGAATTCTTAGAGATCATATTTCTATTATTTCCTTTTTAAAGCCGGGAATAATTAAAATTTTATCAAAATCAGGTGATGAAAATTATTATGTTGAAGATGGAATTGTTGAATTTAAAAACAACAATTTATCAATTTTAACAAGCAAAATTTTCGATCTCTCAAATATAGATAAATCAAAAATGCAAATCTTGCTTAAAGAAGCCGAGGAAGAAGCGAATAAGCCAAAGATTGATGATCAAGCTAAATATTTGATTGATCAAAAAATTGATGTCTTAAGATCACTTAATTAATTATTTTTTTAATTTTTTCTTGAATTTCTTTGTAGACATGAAATTTAAAATCAACTACTGCCTCAGTTATCATATCTAAGTCTATCCATTTCCACTCTAAAAATTCTGGGTTATTTGTTCTAATATTTATTTCACTGTCATTTCCCAAATATCTCATTAAAAACCACTTTTGTTTTTGGCCTTTATATTTACCTTTCCAAATTATACCTAGTAAATGTTTTGGTAATTCATAGGTCGTTAAACCATCCAATTCTTGAATAAGTTTTACATTTTTTATACTTGTTTCTTCCTGAAGTTCTCTATACGCAGCGGTTAAAAAATCCTCGCCATCATCCACGCCCCCTTGTGGCATTTGCCAAAAATTTTTTGGATTATCAATTCTTTTAGCAACAAAAACCTTATTTTCTTTATTTAAAACAACTATTCCCACACCATTTCTAAATGGTAAATCTTTAAATTTTTCCTCTGATTTAACCATTAAGCAACTTAATAGCGTAGTTTAATTGATTGTCAGTTTCAGTTTTTATTCTAAAATTATCTGAGTCTTCAGTGATTTCTATATCTGGAGATACACCTACTTCAGAAATTGATTTCCCAGATGGTAAATAATATTTAGCCACTGTCAATCTAATTGCCCCCTTATTTTTAAGAGGTATTATCGATTGCACAGATCCTTTTCCATAACTGTTCTCACCTAACAATATTGCTCTTTTATGATCTTTAAGAGCGCCTGCTACAATTTCAGATGCTGAAGCAGAACCATAATTAATTAAAATTAATAAAGTTTTTCCATTAATTAGATCTCCTTGTTTGGCAAACCATTTTCTATTTTCAGATGCCTTTCGGCTTTTTGTGGATACTATTTCACCATTATCTAAAAAAAAATCTGAAATTCTTATTGCTTGCGAAAGTAATCCTCCAGGATTATTTCTAAGGTCTAAAATGTATGATTCGATATTTGTATTTTTTTCAAAATTTTCTATTTCTTTTCTTATTTGTTTACCACTATTTTCGTTAAAAGAAGTTAATCTTATGTATCCAATATTTTTTTTTAAGACATCAGTTTTAACAGATCTAATTTGAATAATTTCTCTCACAATATTAAATGAAAGAGCTTTTTTTACTCCTCTTCTTCTAACTGTTAATTCAATAGCAGATCCAACAGGGCCTCTCATTAGTTCCACTGCTTCACCTAAAGATTTTCCTTGAACTTGAACATCATCAATTTTAACAATATAATCTCCTGCTTTAATACCTGCCCTAGAGGCTGGTGTATCATCAATAGGAGATATTACTTTAACTACTCCAGACTCCATGCTTACTTCAATACCGAGTCCCCCAAACTTACCACTTGTTTCGGTTTGCATTTCATTAAATGACTCAGGTGACATATATGCAGAATATGGATCTAATGATTGAAGAAGACCATTAATTGCAGAATCCATACTTTCTGACTGATTTATTTCATCTACGTATTCTTTATTTATTTTTTCAAGAACTTCACCAAATAAATCAATTTTCTTGTAAACATCATTTTCAGCAGAATTAATTGCTTGAGTAAAAAAGATATAGAGTAGAGATAATATAATTATATTTTTTTTTATCATATAATTAATTTTTCTTTAGGTATTAGCTCAGACCACATTTTTTCAAGTTCATAAAATTTTCTTTTTTCAGGATGAAAAATATGAATAATTAAATCAATACCGTCTACCAGCTTCCACTCATTACTATCCTTACCCTCTATTTTGGAGTCTATTACTCCATTATCTTTTAATTTGCTTAATACCTGCTCTGATAAAGATTGAATATGCCTTGAAGACGTACCACTTGCAATTATCATATAATCAGCCATTGAACTTTTATCCTTAAGATCAATACTAACTATATTTTGAGCTTTATTAATATCCAAAGTGCTGATGACGATTTTTTTTAAATCAGAAATTTTATCCATTAATTAAATAAAGATTATCAAATTTTTCTTAATTGAGAAGATGAAATATTGACTTTATTGAATTTTATAAATTTCAAATTTTTCCCATTTAACCTTTTAAATGACATTGAATTTATAGATTTTTTTTTATAGCCGTGGCGATCAAAAACTACAATGGTACATTTTTGTGAAATTTTCATCCATTTATGCCATTTATGAAAATTAATTAAATTGTCTGCTCCCATTAAAAAATAAATTTCAATTTTTTTATTCTTTGAAAAATGGTTGATTAAATTAATAGTTTTGTTTGATTTAATTATATCTTCATAAAATTTTACTTTTATAAAAGTAATTTTTCCAATAATTTTTTTACAATATTTAATTCTCGTTGGTATATTAGTTTTACTCTGTTTTTTTAAAGGGTTTTTTTTTGTTATGGCCCATATGATTTTCTTAAGTTTAAATTTTCTGGCAGCTTCTTTAGATATTGCTAAATGACCTTTATGAGCTGGGTCAAATGAACCACCAAGAATTCCTATTTTATTTTTTTTTGAATTCAAATTATTTCCTTATTTTACCTTTACTTGTAATTTGATATTTGTATGAAACAAGTTGATTTAAACCAACAGGACCACGTGGAGGAAGAGTATTCGTAGAAATTCCAATTTCACCCCCAAACCCAAACTCTCCTCCATCTGCAAATTGTGTAGATGTGTTGAGCATAACTATAGAACTTTTAACTTTATTTAAAAATTTTTTAGCTGATTTTTTATTTTGCGTAATTATACAGTCTGTATGCATTGTTCCATATTTGTTGACATGCATTATAGCCTGGTCTAAATTTTTCACAGATTTTACTGAAATAACTGGAGATAAATACTCTTTTGACCAATCTTTAATAGTAGCTTTTTGTATTTTACCATGAAATAATTTTTTTATTTTATTATCTCCAATAATTTTGCACCCATTTTCTATTAAATTTTTCAAAATTTTATTACCAAAACTTTTTATAATCTTTTCATGTAATAAAAGTGTTTCAGTGGCTCCACAAATTACTGTGTTTCTTAATTTAGCGTTATAAACAACTCTTTGAGCAATATTTGCGTCAGCATCTTTATCAACGTAAGTATGACAAACACCCTCCAAGTGACCTATTGTCGGAATATTTGATAAATTTTGAACTTTTTTGACTAAATTTTTCCCACCTCTTGGAATTATAACATTAATAAATTTGCTCATTTTTGTTAATAAAAAATCAACTACGCTTCTATTTTTAATTTTAATGAACTGAACGAAATTTTCATCTACATTATTCTTTTTTAGAGATTTTCTAAATAATTTTGAAATTATAAGGTTTGAGTGATAGGCCTCTGAACCACCCTTTAAGATTACTGAGTTACCAGATTTGAAACATAATGTGGCTACATCCGAGGTAACGTTGGGTCTGCTTTCGTAAATTATCCCAATAACACCTATTGGTATTGATATTTTTGAGATATTCAAACCATTTGGCCTTTTCCATTTTTCTAATATTTTATTTGTTGGATCTTTTAATTTAATTATTTTTTTGACTGATTGAATTATATTAAAAATTTTCTTATCATCTAAAATTAGTCTTTGTATCAAATTGTTACTTATTCCTTTATTATAGGCATTTTTAATATCTTTTTTATTTTCGATAATAATTAATTTTTTGTATTGTTTAATAAGTCGACAGTAATCTTCCAAAACTTTGTCTTTTTTTTTTGAACTTATTTGATCTGAAAAGGCCTTTTTTGATTTTTCACCGATACTAAATAATAATTTTTTCATCAGATTTCAACCATATCATCTTTATGAACCACTTCAGATTTTGAAATATATCCAAGTATTTTTTCAATTTGATTTGAATGACACCCCATTATCTTATTAATTTCATCTGATGAAAAAGAACTTAAACCTCTCGCAAATTCTCTTCGCTTTATATCTATAATTTTAATGTGATCTCCCTTTTTAAATTTACCTGAAACCTTTTTAATGCCTGCTGCTAACAAGCTCTTTCCATTTGTGAGTGCTTTTTTTGCACCATTATCTATTATAAGCTCTCCTTTTGGTGAGATAGAACTAATTATCCATTTTTTTCTGGCTTGTAATTTTGATACCTTTGAAATGAACCAAGTACAATTATTTTTTTTTTCTATTAGATTTATTGGGTTAAAATAAAGCCCGTTTGCGATAACCATATTGCATCCAGCTAAGTTACAAATTTTAGCTGCTTCAATTTTAGTATTCATTCCGCCACTACCAAGTTCAGTCATGCCTTTAATATTAATATTTTGAATATCTTTATTCAAATTATTAACTTTTTTAATTAATTTTGCATTTTTATGTATTTTTGGATTTTTTGTGAAAAGCCCATCAACATCTGATAATAATATTAGGGTATCAGCATTAGTTATCTGAGCAACTCTTGAGGCTAACCTATCATTATCACCATATTTGATTTCTGAAGTAGCAATAGTATCATTTTCATTAACAATTGGTATATAATCTAACTGAAATAAATTTTCAAAAGTTCTTTTTGCATTAATTGATCTCCTTCTTTCCTCAGTATCATCTAAAGTAAGTAAAATTTGTGAAATATTCAACTTTTCCTTTAAAAAAGTTTGTGAAAATAAATTAATTAATTCCATCTGACCTACAGAAGCAATTGCCTGACTTTTATCAAGTTTAAGATTTGACCTCTTGTAATTCATTTTTTTACATCCAAGAGCTATAGCTCCTGAGCTTACAATTATAATCTTTTTATTTTTAGATTTTAGTTTTTTTATATCTTTCGCAAAACTTAATAACCATTTTTTTCTAACTTTTTTTCTCTTATCAACAATAAGAGAGGAACCAATTTTAATTATTATTATTTTAGAATTCTTAAGATGCATAAGTAATTAATTTTGATTTAATTTTAGATACAGATTTTTTTTCTAATGTTGATAATGTGATAATTTCAGACTTTATATTTTTTTTTAGACTCTTTATAATTTTCTTGATTTCATTTTCATCAATTAAATCAGTCTTATTTAATACAACTAGTTCATCTTTTTTTGAAAGTTTTAAACTATATTTTTTTAATTCATTTTTTACTTGATTATAACTTTTTTTGATATCACTGTTAGTTATGTCAATCATATGTAAAAGAGATTTACATCTTTCAATATGTTTTAAAAATTGTATACCAAGACCTGTACCCTTATGTGCACCCTCAACTAAACCAGGAATATCTGCTAATGTAACTTCTTTATCATCATAATTTGCAACACCAAGATTAGGATTTAATGTTGTAAATTGATAGTTTGCAATTTTAGGATTTGCATTTGTTATCGCTGCTAATAAACTCGATTTACCTGCATTAGGCAATCCAATTATTCCGATATCGGCAATAGTTTTTAATTGAAGCCAAATAGTATATATTTCTCCCAATGTACCTTTAGTAAACTTTCTTGGAGCTCTATTGGTTGAACTTTTAAATCTTGTGTTTCCAAGCCCCCCCTTACCTCCAGAGGCAGCAATAAATTCTTCCCCAATTTTAACAAAATCATAAATTAATGTTTTATTATCTTCTTCAAAAACTTGAGTACCTAGAGGGACCTTAAGGATTAAATCATCTCCACTTTTCCCAGTACGATTTTGGCCCGAGCCGTTATCGCCTCTTTTAGCTTTGTGGTGTTGCTGATATCTATAATCGATTAATGTATTAAGGTTTTGTTCAGCTTTTAATATTACTGAACCACCATTTCCACCATCGCCTCCATCAGGTCCACCATATTCGATGAACTTTTCTCTCCTAAAACTTGGAGAGCCATCACCACCATTTCCAGCTTTAATATAAATTTTAACTTGATCTAAGAATTTCATAATACAACGCTAGTTTAAGTTGTACTATTAATTGGGTTTTACCGAAACAAAAGTTCTATCTGATTTAGTTTTTTTGAAAACTACTTTACCCTTTACAACTGAAAAAATTGAATGATCCTTGCCCATACCCACATTTTCGCCAGGAAATATTTTTGTACCTCTTTGTCTTACAATAATATTTCCAGGTATAACTGTTTCACCACCATATTTTTTGACACCAAGTCTTCGTCCAGCACTATCACGTCCGTTTCGAGATGATCCACCTGCTTTTTTTGTTGCCATAATTTTTTCCTTTTATTTACTAACTGACTTCTTAGTCACCTCTTTTTTTGGAGATTTAGAAATTTTTTCAGCTTCAGATAAAACCTTACCATCTTTTGAAAAAATTTTGTTTATTTTTATCATAGAATACTCTTGTCTATGACCGTTTTTTCTTCTTGAATTTTGTCTTCTTCTTTTCTTAAAGATCAGTACCGTTCGATTTTTACTATTTTTAACTAAATCTGCCTCCACTTTTGCACCTTGGATAGTTGGATTTCCAATTTCAATAACTTTTTTATCGCCGTATGCTAAAATTTCTTTAAATTCAATTTTTGAATTAGTCTTAGAGTCTGGTAATTTTTCTACTTTAAGAATCTCACCAGATTTTACTTTGTACTGTTTTCCACCTGTTTGTATTACTGCGTACGACATAAAGTTAATGTAATTTTAATTACCGCAATATAGTCTTAGCAATTTTTTAGTCAAGCTCTATAAATTAAAAATTGTCCTTTAAATCTCTTAATTTTGTAAAGCTTTCTAAACTATTAGTTTTGAGAAATATATTGCACTCTATTTCATCACCTAAAATGGTTGGAATAGTCGGTAATTTTTTCTTAAGTTTTTCCTTAATTTTAACTATTTTTTTTTGAAGTTTTAAGTTTTTTGAGTCATTCTCCAAACAAAAATTTGAATTTTGCAGCGTATATTCATGTCCACAATAAATCTCTGTATTTTTAGGTAGTTTCTTAATTTTATTTAACGAATTAAACATTTGTTCATAAGTACCCTCAAAAATCCTACCACATCCAAGAGAAAATAAAGTATCACCAGTAAAAATTTTTTTTTCTTTAAAAAAATAAAAAGCAATATGACCTGTTGTATGACCTGGTATATGGAAAATTTTTGCTTCAAAATTATTTTTTTTCCAAATTTGATTATCTACAACATTGATATTAGCACCTGGAATACGACTTTGATCACCTTCAAATACCACAACATCACAATCGTATTTATTTTTTAATTCAATATTACCACCAATATGATCATAGTGATGATGAGTGTTGAGGATACATTCAAGTTTTATTTTTTTATTTTCAATAAAATTTATTATAGGGGAGGCTTCACTTGGATCAACCACACATGCTGATTTATTTTTTTCATCAATAATTAGATAACTATAATTATCTTGTAAACATTTAATTATTTCAATTTTCATTTTATTTTTCTATTAAAAATATACCAAGTTCTGAAAATAAATTTTTAAAAAAAAGGTTAGAGTTATTTATATTAGATACTTTTTTATCTATTAGTGCTAATGACTTAAAAATTTTAAAGTTCATTATCTTAGAAAAACTTACGAAATCTTTAATTGTGCACATATGAATGTTGGGTGTATTATACCAATTATTTGGTAGTGTTTTAGTGACAGGCATTCTTCCTTTTGTGAGTAAATCTAATCTTACTTTCCAATGACCAAAATTTGGAATAGTTACAATTGCTTTTTTTCCAACTCTCAAAAGTTCATTGATTACAATTTCTGGACTTATAAAAGCTTGCAGAGTTTGACCAAGCACCACATAGTCAAATGAGTCGATAGGAAATTGTTTTAAATCAAATTCAGCATTACCTTCTATAACAGTCAAGCCTTTAGATATGCACAGCTGTACCTTCTCTTTTGAAATTTCAATCCCCCTAATATCCACATTTTTACTTTCTTTTAAAAGCTCCATTAATGTTCCATCATTACATCCAACATCAAGAACTCTTGAATTTTCCGTAATTAAATCTAAGATTATTTTGTATTCAGACTTCATAATAGTTATTCTTTATATGACGTATCTAAGAAATTTTTAAGTGTATTTAAAAAATCTGGAACATTTAACAAAAAAGAGTCATGGCCTTTATCAGAGTCTATTTCTACAAAACCCACATCTGCTCCAATTGCATTTAAAGCAATTACGATATCTTTATTTTCTTGAGTTGGATAAAGCCAATCTGAAGTAAAAGACATTACAAAAAATTTAGCTTTTGTATTTTTAAAAGCATTAGATAAATTACCATTAAATTGTTTTACTAAATCAAAATAATCCATGGCTCTGGTGATATACAAATAACTATTTGCATCAAAACGATCTACAAATACCGATCCTTGATATCTTAAGTAACTTTCTATTTGAAAATCAGCATCAAAACCAAACTTAAGATCATCTCTTTCTTGAAGCTTTCTACCAAACTTTTCTTGGAGTCCCTTTTTTGATAAATAAGTAATATGCGCGGCCATTCTAGCCACAGCCAAACCTTTGTCAGGTATAGTTTTTTTATATGTATAATTTCCATCTAACCAATTATGGTCTGCTGTAATAGCCTGTCTACCAAGTTCATTGAAAGCAATATTTTGTGCTGAATGACTAGACGTACATGCAATGGGCACTGCTGTTTTTGTCTTGTTAGGAAAATTACTCACAAACTGTAAAACTTGCATTCCACCCATTGATCCACCCACAACAGAAAAAAGTTTTTTAATATCAAAAAAATCTAATAAATTTACTTGAGCGTTAACCATATCATTAATTGTAATTACTGGAAAATCTGTACCATATACTTTTTTAGTTTCTGGGTTTTCATGATTTGGTCCAAATGAACCCATGCATCCACCAATAACATTTGCACAAATTATAAAATATTTATTTGTATCAATAGACTTGTTTGGACCAACAGCAAAAGACCACCAACCATCTTTATTAGTTATAGGGTTCAAGCCTGTAACGTATTGATCTCCAGTTAAAGCGTGAAATATAAGAATAGCATTATCTTTATTTTTATTAAGTGAACCGTATGTTTCGTATGCTAAAGGAAAGTTATTGATCGTTTTACCACAATCTAATTTTAATGGTTTATCAACATTTAATATTTTTATGTTTTTATTATTCATAATTAGTGCCAAAAGTGAATTGTGAGAAAAAAACTTTTTTAGCTGTTTTTTTAAGGCGCTCGCAATTCAGTTAAATCAGCGCATAAATTTTGTACAAGAAGTTATTTAGTATGTCAATTTTTTAAAATAATTCCACTAATACTATATAAAAAAATCCTATTTTATTTATAAAGGGCTTAAATTATAAAAAAGATGACTACTATAAGATTTAAAAAATTTAATATTGAAGCCTACAAACCAGGCAAATCAAGTATTAAAAAATTTAAGAGGGTAATAAAGCTATCTGCTAACGAATCTGCTTTAGGCATGAGTCCTAAAATAAAGAATATTGTATCTAATAAACATCTAAATTTTTTCAGGTATCCAGATGGAAAGACAAAAACGTTACGAAGCAAAATATCTGAGAAATTTAAATGTGATAAGGATCGAATTATTTGTGGTGCTGGTTCTGATGAGGTTATTCAAATGATATGTCAATTATTTTTAAAACCAAAAGATGAGGTTATTGTTCCTCAATTTAGTTTTTTAATGTACAGGATTTATGCCAAAATAGTCGGTGCAAAAATAGTATTTGCAAAAGAAAAAAAATTTAAGATTTCAATTTCAGAAATAATTAAAAAAGTTTCAAAAAAAACCAAAATTGTTTTTTTGGCTAATCCTAATAACCCAACTGGAACTTATTTAACAAAAAAAGAGTTAATCGAATTAAGAAAAAAATTAAAAAAAAATATTTTGCTTGTTGTAGATGATGCCTATGCTGAATACATGGAAAATGATGATTATAAATCTGGTTTAGAATTATTTAAAAACAAAGGTAATGTTTTTATATTAAGAACATTTTCAAAAATTTATGGATTAGCATCTTTGCGAGTTGGGTGGGGATATGGGTCAAAAAAAATCATCGATGGTCTTAATATAATTAAACCACCATTTAATATAAGTGATATTGCGCAAAAAGCTGCCATTGAATCTTTGACAGACTCAAAATTTATAATGCGTTCCATTAAACATAATACTATTTATGCAACAAAATTAAAATTTTTTTTAAATAAGTATGATATTACTTCAAATAACATTTCTGCAAATTTTTTACTATTAAATTTTGCAAAATGTAAATTAAATGCCAAATTTTTTTTTAAAAAATTAAAAATGAAAGGAATTATTTTAAGATCAACCGAAGATGGTTATAAATTAAAAAATATGCTGCGACTAACCATTGGATCAAAAAGTGAAAATTTAAAATTTATGCAAGCTGTAGAAAGTATATTCAAAAAATGAAAAATGTCTTAATTATTGGCTGTGGTTTATTGGGATCTTCGTTAATAAGAGTAATTTCAAAAAAAAAGTTAGCAAAAAAAATATTTATTTATGAAAAATCGAAAAAAAATATAGCAAAAATTAAAAAATTAAAATTACCAGGAATTCTTGTAAAAAAACCGCAGGATATAATTTTACAATCAGATTTGATTATTTTTTGTACACCAATGAGTGAATACGAAAGAATAATTTTAAAGATAAATAATTATCTCAACTCAAATCAAATTATTACAGATGTAGGCTCATCAAAATTAGAATTTACAAAAATAATAAAAAAAAAATTAAAAAAACAAATATCTTGGACCTCAAGTCATCCTATAGCTGGGTCAGAAGTTAGTGGTCCAGAATATGGTAGAGCAGATTTGTTCGAAAATAAATGGTGTGTCTTAATTAAAGATAAAAAAACTAACTTAAAACATTTAAAGTTTTTAAGTTCTTTTTGGAAAAAAATAGGGTCAAAAATTGTTGTAATGAATGCTGACAAACATGACAAGATTTTTTCAATTACTAGTCATCTACCTCATTTGATAGCATATAACTTAGTCAAATCAGCACAAGATTTTGAAAAAAAACAAAAATATAATTTAATTAAATATAGCGCAGGAGGCTTGAGAGATTTTTCAAGAATAGCAGCTTCAAATGAAATTATGTGGAGAGATGTTTTTTTTCATAATAAAACAAACATTTCTAAAGCAATAAGTTTATTTATTAAAAATTTAAATGCTTTTAAAAAAGATATCAATTCAAAGAATAATAAATCAATTTTAAAAAAACTGACTCATACTAAAAAAGTGCGTACTAAAATAATCAAATTAAAGCAGGATATTAATAAGCCTGATTTTGGACGTAGCTAATATTTTTTAATATTACTAATCTTTTTTACTTTTAAATTAGCAGTTTCATAAATTTTTTTTATTGTAAATGTTATTGGCATTATCAATACTTTTTTTTTTGGTCCATAAGCGTGAATGAACTCAAACTTGTTTAAACATATGCCCACATGGCCTTTCCAAAAAATTATGTCACCTTTAATAAGTTTTTTCCCCCCCTTTTTTTTACAAAATTTGATTTGATCTTTTGTATCTCTTGGGAAAAAAATTCGATTATAATAAAAATAAATTTGAACTAAAGCTGAACAATCAATACCTTTTGATGTTTTTCCACCCCACAGATATTTAGTATTTAAAAATAATTTAAATATTTTGTAAAAATTTCTCTCAAAATGATCGATTTTCTTTAAATCTTTTTTTTTAATCCACTTATTTTTTTCAAATTCGACAAATTCTTTATTCATGCTTTTCGATACAATTCCACTCCCAAAATAAAGAAAATTATTTGATGATAAGAATTTTTTTTTTTTAATAAAATAAATTCTTGATTTTAACTTTGAAATTTTATTTGTTGGTTTAAATTTTTCATTAAATTTTTTTTTTTTAATATATCCTATATAGTTGTCATAACTCGTTTTAATCTTTACCCAATTTCCCTTTGTAGATAAAATTTTGAATTTTTCTCCATATAAAATTTGAGAACTAACCTCTGAATTTGAAGAAGGCTTAATATAGATATTTTCTACCGGTGAATTAAAAAAATTATTTTTCACTTAACTGGAGTTTTTTTTTCATTATCCATAAAATAATTAAAGATGGGATCACCATTAAAGCAGTGAGTATAAAAAATATACCCCAATCACCATTAAGCCAATCAACGAGCGCTCCAGAAGAGGATGCCAGCGTAGTTCTTCCAGCGGTCCCTATTGATGCTAAAAGCGCATATTGTGTCGCTGTATAGGATCTATCAACTAGCAATGATATAAATGCAACAAAAGCAACTGTAGCAAACGCTGCTGCAATATCGTCAAAAATTACAGCTATAGCGAATAGAAGTTCTGATTTGTCACTCCACGCCAAAACACTAAATAAAAGATTTGTACTTGCCATTAAAATACCAGCAAGAAACATTGCTTTTAATACTCCTGATCTAATTACAAATAATCCACCTAAAAGAGTGAATATAACTGTAGTGATCCATCCTAAAGTTTTAGAATAAATAGCAATATCTGATTTACTAAAGCCTATTTCTTTATAAAAAATAATCGACATTCTGCCAAGAAATGCCTCACCAACTTTAAATAAAAAAACAAATCCTAAAATTCCTACAGCGATAGAAAACCCATTTTTTTTAAAAAAACTTATAATAGGACCACTAATAGTACCAACAATCCAGGTTAGAAAGCGTGTAAATATATTTTGTTTTTCAAAATTATTTAAAATCAATTTATCATTTTCTATTTGCTGATTATATCTTTCATCGCTATCAGCTTCATTTACAAACATTAAACCGATATTCATTAGTATTATCAATATACCTAAAATTAAAAATGTTAGTTGCCAGTAATTTTCGAAACCAGCTTTTTGTAAGATATCTGCAGAAAACAAAGATAGTACACCTCCTAGTTTATATCCTGACCACCAGCCAACAACAGCCATTGCAGCTCCTGCAGCCATTGATTTCCCCTCAGTTTCTCCAATTTGTTCAATCCTTAGAGCATCTACAGTGATATCTTGGGTGGCAGATGCGATAGCAATAATTAAACCGACAGTAATTACTAAAGCTAAATTTTGGGTAGGATTAATAATACTCCATAGAATTAACGAAAGTAAAATTATCAATTGCATTAGAACAATCCAACCTCTTCTATGACCAATTTTTTTTGTTAGAAAGGGTATTTGTATTCTATCAACTAAAGGTGCCCATAAATAATTGAATGCATAAACTGCAAAAATTAATCCTGCCCACCCAATAGTTGATCTGCTTAATCCATCCTCCTTCAACCAAAGACTTAGACTACTACCAATTAAAACCCAGGGGAAACCTGAAATTGCACCTAATAATAAAATCTTGAACATTCTTTTATCGAAATAAATTGAGAAGGTTTCAGAAAGAGATTGTTTTTTAAGTTCAATCATTTTTAATTCCTCCAAAAAGAAGGTAAGAATAATACTAATATTGCAAACAACTCAAGTCTACCTAAAATCATGCCTAAGGTTAGTATCCATTTGGAAACATCTGGTAAAGAAGAGAAATTACCGTTTGGTCCAATAATTGAACCTAGCCCAGGGCCAACATTAGAAATAGATGTTGCTGCTCCTGATATTGAAGTAACAAAATCGAGACCTGTTAATGATAGTAATGCAGAAATTATAAAAAAAACTATTAAGTACATATAAATAAAAGATATTATCGAAGAAATAAATTTATTATCCACAGGATTTTGATCATACTTAACAATAAAAATACCTTTAGGGTATATAATTTTTTTAAGTTGATTAGAAATAAAGGTGTAAAGAATTTGTATTCTAAATATTTTAATACCACAAGTTGTTGATCCGGCACATCCCCCTATAAACATTAATCCTAAAAATAAAATTAAAGAAAATCCCCCCCAACTATCAAATTGTGCATTAACATATCCAGTACCAGTTAGAATAGAAATAACATTAAAAAAAATATATCTTAAATTTAGTTGATTAGAATTATCAAAAGATAAATATATTGATAGAATAAGTATACTAATAAATATAATTTTTAAAAAAGTTTTGATTTGAATATCTGAAATAAATATTTTTTTATTTCCATTCAAAAATTTTATATAAGCTATAAAAGGTAAACTTCCTAAGATTATGAAAATCATTGCTGAAATTTCTATAGAAAAACTGTTAAAAAAACCAATTGAATCATTATAATTTGAAAATCCTCCTGTAGCTATTGTTGTCATTGAGTGTGTTAAACTGTCAAAAATATTCATTCCAAGAACTTTGTAAGAAACCGCACATAGAAATGTTAAAATTGAGTAAATATAAATCAACCTAAGAGCAATTTGTTTTGATTTAGGAAGAATTTTTTCGGAACTATCATTATTTGAAACTTTAAACAATTGCATTCCACCAATATTCATAATTGGCATTAGAGTTATTGCCATAACTATTATACCTATGCCACCTAACCATTGAAGTATTGCTCTCCACAATAAAATACCTTTTGGCATACTTTCTAAATCTGAAATAATTGTAGAGCCAGTGGTAGTAATTCCTGACATACTTTCAAAAAAAGCGTTAGTAAAAGAAAATTCAGTATTTGAGAAAACAAAAGGAAGTGAACTAAAAATCGCTATGCTCAACCATGATAAAGCTGTAAGCAAAAATGCTTGTTGTAAACTTAATTTTTTATCATGATCTAAATTTGACAAAAAAAATAATGTTCCAAAAATGATGGTCACTATCGATGCACCAAAAAAAGATGAGTCAATTTCGTCATAAAAAAATTGTGCAAATACTGGAATCAACATAAAAATTCCTAGAATTATCTGGAGTATTCCGAGAGTAAAAAAAACAGTTTTATAATTAGACATTTTGAAAGAACATTATTTTATGGTAAATAAATTTCAACTCTATAAGAATTAGTTAAATCGTAATTTTTAGATTTTTTTTGAATTATTCATGATTAAAAAAGAAAATTTAGATAAAACAAGTGCATGGCCTTTTGTTGAAGCAAAAAAAATGCTTCGAGAAAGAAAATCTTTTATAGAAAAAAAGGGAAAAATAACTCTCCAGACTGGGTATGGTCCAAGTGGATTACCACACATAGGAACCTTTGGGGAAGTAGCAAGAACCTCAATGATGGTTAACGCATTAAATCAATTGACAGACTTACCAACAGAAATAATTACTTTTTCAGATGATATGGATGGATTAAGAAAAGTTCCAGATAATGTGCCTCAAAAAGATTTATTAGAAAAAAATTTACATAAACCATTAACTCAAGTTCCAGATCCATTTGAAAAATTTGATAGTTTTGGTGAGCATAATAACGAAATGTTAAAAAATTTTCTTAATAGTTTTAATTTTAAATATAATTTTAAAAGTTCAACTTCTCTATATAGATCTGGTTTTTTTAACTCTTCATTACAAACCATTTTAAAAAATTATGATGGAATAATGAACATTATATTACCGACTCTAGGAAAAGAGCGTCAAAAAACTTATAGTCCATTTTTACCAATATGTCCTGATACTGGGCAAGTCTTAGAAATTCCAGTTAAAGAAATAAATACTGATAATTCAAAAATCATTTTTGATAATAATGGCAAAGAACTAGAATCAAGTATTTTAGATGGGCACTGTAAACTTCAATGGAAAGTTGATTGGGCAATGAGATGGTATGCATTAGATATTGATTTTGAGATGTATGGTAAAGATTTAATTGAAAGTGCAATTTTGTCCTCGAAAATAATTAAATTGATTGGAAAAACAAATCCATCTGGATTTGCATATGAATTATTCTTAGATGAAAGGGGAGAAAAAATTTCAAAATCAAAAGGAAATGGAATTACAATAGATCAGTGGCTAGAGTATGCTTCCCCTGAAAGTCTTTCTTTATATATGTACCAAAATCCTAAAAGAGCAAAAAAACTTTACAAAGAAATAGTACCTAAAGCTGTTGATGAATATTTGGAATTTATCGAAAAAGCAAAAATCCAAGATGAATTAAAATTATTAATGAACCCAGTATGGCATGTTCATAATAGCAAAATACCAAAAGAAAATATGATTATGTCTTTTTCAATGTTGCTAAACCTTGTTGAAACAAGCAACGCGAGCAGCAAAGAACTTTTGTGGAAATTTGTTAAAAAATATAAAACTAATATTTCTGAAAAAGACCACCCCATTTTTGATAAACTTGTGGGTTATGCAATTAAATATTTTAATGATGTTATTAAATTACAAAAAAAATATAAAAAACCTAATAGCGATGAAAGATTAGCATTAGAGGCTTTGACACAAACTTTAGACAGGTGTAACGATAAAATGACTCCAGAGGATATTCAAACATTGATTTATTCAACTGGAAAAGAAAATGGTTATTCTGAGAATTTAAGAGATTGGTTTAAATTGATTTATCAAGTTGTATTTGGTGACGAAAATGGTCCCCGTATGGGTTTTTTCATTAGTTTTTTTGGTGTTAAAGAAACAAAAGATCTTATATTAAATAAAATTAAATAATGTTTTCAAATTTAAGATCTTTAATCTTTAAATTAGATCCTGAAGTAGCACATAGTTTAGCAATCAAATCTCTTAAATTTAATTTAGTTCCAAATATATTAGATAAAGATAAAAATAATCCATTATTTGTAACCAAATTGTTTAATAAAAATTTAGATAACCCTATCGGAATGGCAGCTGGATTTGACAAAAATGCTGAAGTATACAATTCATTATTTAGGCTAGGATTTGGTTTTGTGGAAGTAGGAACGATTACACCTTTAAAGCAATATGGAAACACAAAACCAAGAGTTTTTAGACTAATTGAAGATGAAGCGCTTATAAACAGACTTGGCTTCAATAACCTTGGTTCAAAAAATGTTTTTGAAAGAATTAAATCAAACAGTCAAATTGGTTTGCTTGGAATAAATATAGGCCCAAATAAAGATACAGATAATAGACTTAATGATTACATTGAATGCTTAAAAACTTTTCATGAGGTGGCTGATTATATTACAATTAATATATCATCTCCGAATACAGAAAATTTAAGAAGTTTTCACGAACAAACAAAACTGAATGAGTTATTAGAAATCATTGAAAAAGAAAAAAAAATTTTAAATTCAAAAATTCCTATAGCTGTAAAAGTATCTCCAGATATTAATGATCAGGAAATAAAAAATATTTGTGAAGTCCTTTTAAGTAATAATATTGAATTAATTATTATTTCAAATACATCAGATACAACAAGAGAAAGTTTAAACAATGTTCAAAGATATCAAAAAGGAGGTTTATCAGGTAAGCCAATTGAAAAAAAATCTACTCAATTAATTAGTAAATTTTACAAAATTCTTAAAGGAAGAATACAGATAATAGGGGTAGGTGGAGTAGATTCGGGAAAAAGTGCATATGAAAAATTTTTAGCAGGGGCTAACTATGTTCAACTCTATACAGGAATGGTATTTAGAGGACCAAATATTGTTAACGTGATAAAAAAAGAGCTTTCAGAATTATTATTAAAAGATGGTATTAAAAATTATACCGAAATAATAGGAAAAAAAGGTTAACTTAAATTATATAAACTTGACGCCATCAGAATCTCTCTTTATATAGACGGAATTATTATGTCTAAAAAATGTGAACTTACAGGAAAAAATCCAATGAAAGGTCACAACGTTAGTCACGCTAACAACAAGACCAAAAGAAGATTTTTACCAAATTTAAAAAAAGTCAAATTTACAAGTGAACTTTTAAAAAGAAGTTTGAAATTAACGGTCAGTAATGCAGGTGTTAGATCGGTTGATAAAAAGGGAAGTTTTGATGAATTTTTAAAAACTGTTAAAAATAAAAATTTATCTCCAAGATTAAAAAAACTTAAAAAAAATTTACTAATTAAATCCCCATTTCAAAAAAAAACAGTTCAATCTAAATCTGCTTAATGAATAAGTTATTTTTACTTCTCTCATTAATTATGGGGGTAGTTGTTCTAACTTCTAATTACTTGGTTCAGTTTCCAATAAATCATTACGGTTTAGAAGAATTATTAACTTATGGGGCTTTAAGTTATCCAATAGCTTTTTTAATTACTGATTTAGCAAATAGATCTTATGGCAAAATAGTTGCAAGAAAAATTGTTTATGTTGGATTTACTATAGGAGTTAGTTTTACTCTTATATTTTCAACAAATTTTGCAGATTTTATATCTGTTAGAATTGCCATTGGTTCTGGCACTGCATTCTTAGTTGCCCAATTATTAGATGTCCAAATTTTTGATAATTTAAGAAAAAAAAAATGGTATATTGCACCGCTTACCTCATCAACAATTGGTTCAGCAGTAGATACATTTTTATTTTTTTCAATAGCATTTTATGCGACTGGAGTACCTTGGTTTACTCTTTCATTAGGAGATCTGGCAGTTAAGATTTTAATTACTTTAATAATGCTAATACCTTTTAGATTACTTCTTAAAACGTTTAAACCAGTTTAGATTTAATACAGATATTTATAAGTTAAAATTTTATAGGCCAATTTTGCAACTAGAAAATTATAAGAATTAAATCCTTTTATTGGTGCAAGCTCATTTATATCTGCTCCAACTATATCAGAATTTTTAGCAGCAATTCTTATTATATTCAATGTTTCGTCCCACAATAATCCTCCAGGCTCCGGTGTTCCTGTTGCAGGCATAATACTTGAGTCAAAACCATCTACATCAAAAGTTAAGTATACAGTTTTATTTTTTATAAGATTTTTAAATTTTTTAAGATTCCATTTTGCCTTATCCTTCGCCCAAAAAATATTAATTCGCGATTTGTTTTTTTTTAAAAAGGGCATCTCACTCTCAGAGATATTTCTTATTCCAAATGAAATTATAGAAACATTTTTATAGTCAAGACATCTTCTAATTGCAGAGGCATGAGAGAACTTTTCTCCATTGTAACTATCGCGTAAATCTGCGTGCGCATCAAAATGTAAAAGGCAAATTTTTTTATGTTTTTTTACAAATGGTTCTATACATCCGGGTGTTATTGAATGTTCTCCTCCAAAAGTCATTGGAAAAAGTTTATTACTTAAAATTTCTTTATTAATATTAGACATTTTTTTTAAAGCCTTAATAATATCTTTATCTATTTTAAAAGGTTTTAATGTTTTAATACCAATCTTTTTATAAGGCTCACAATTGAGCTCTTCATCATATAATTCCACTTGATGTGAAGCTTTTATAATTTCTTTGGGACCATTTCTGGTTCCTCCACCATAACTAACTGTTTTTTCGAGACCAAAAGGGACTATTACAACTTTTTCCTTAAAACTAAATTTATTATCAATACCTAAAAAACCATTTTTATTTGACAAATATTTCAATTTTTTACCCAAAAATTTTTGAGAAGTTTTTTCTATCTCTTTTTTTCCATTCACCTTTATGATATGCATCGCTAGCAATTAAAGGAAGTACACTTGTTGCTTCAGCAAAAACCATCTGTTCTTTTGTAACATCAACTTTACCCCAAGAACTTGCTTCTTTTAGTGTTGAACTACTACATGCACCGTCTCTTGAGTCTGCTACTGTAATTTGTATAGCGTATTTATGCATATCAACTTCTTTACCTAAAAGCTCAGCACATATCACAGTATCTTGTATAAAATTCTTTGGCACACCACCTCCAACCATAAATAATCCTGAACCTTTAGATTGTATTTTAATTTCAGTTAATTCTCTAAATTCTCTAATAGAGTCAATAGTAATATGTTTATTTGGATTTTTTTCTTGATGAATCACTAAACCAAAACCAGCACTGGAGTCTGTAAAAGCAGGGCAAAATATTGGAACATTGTTGTCATAGGCAGTTTCAATTAAGGAGTTTTTTTTGACAGAGTTATTTTTTAAAAATTTACCCATTTCATGAATAAATTCTCTAGAAGTATAGCTTCTGGGTTCCAAATTATCAGCTATATCACAAATTTTTTTATCACATACCTGTAATTCATCTTCATCAATATAAGTATCATAAATTCTGTCTATATAATTTTTTCTTAGTTCAGTATCATCTTGAAATTGTGAACCTTGATAATGTTTAAAACCTAGAGCTTCAAAAAAATCCATGTCTATTATAGATGCACCTGTTGCAACAATAGCATCGACCATATTATATTTCACAAGATCTTTGTAAATATTCATACACCCGGCTGCTGAAGTTGAACCAGCTAAAGTTAAAAATATTGTACATTCTTTATCTTTTAACATTTCGTTATAAATGATTGCAGCGTTAGCAGTCTCCCTTGAAACGAAAGACATCTTTTCCATTGATGATATAATCTTTCTAGAATCGAAGGAAGTTATATCAATATGCTCTACGGGTTTTTTTAAAAAATCTTTTTTACTATTATGACCTAAATTTTTATTGTCTGACATTAAGCTACCAGGGTAGCGTTATTAGCATCTTTGTCGTAAAGACTCATAATTGGACTATCTTCAACCTCATAAATTTCATCAGAATAAAAACCATTAAATTGAGTTCTAAATGTTAAACCATACGATCCTAACTGACCTAACTCGATATAATCATTTTCTTTAATATTATTTGGAAGAAGAAAAGGTCCTTTCATATAATCCATACTATCACAAGTTGGACCATAGAAATCAAATGCAGTTAATTTTTTTGATATTATTTTATTAGAACTGTCTTTAATCATTTTTGATGGAAAAACTATATTAGGAGTTCCTGCATCAAAAAGAGTTCCGTATGTTCCATCATTAATGTAAAGTTTTTGTTTTTTTCTTAAATTTACTCTAACAATGGTTGAGCCGCTCTCAGCAACAAGGGCTCTTCCTGGTTCACAAATAATTTCAGGCAGTTTATCAATTTTTAAATTTTCTAAATTTTTTTTAATTTCTTCAAAATAATTATCTAAAGATTGCGGAATAAGATCAGGATATACTGTTGGAAAACCACCACCAACGTTAATATAATTTGGAATAATTTTTGTTTTTTTTATTATATTTCCTATTTCTGTAATACCTTTTGCGTAAGAAATTGGATGCATACACTGAGAACCAACATGAAAGCTTAAACCAATTTTATTGGAATATTGTTTTGCTAACCTTAAAAGTCCAGCAGCTTCAGAATTTAGAGCACCAAATTTTTTTGATAAATCAATTTCTGCATGTTCATTTGATACAGATACCCTTACAAATAGCTCAAGGTCTTTTGCATTACCTGTGCTTTCAATAATTTTTATTAATTCATCTTTCGTATCTAACGCAAATGTTTTGATTCCATATTTAAAATAAGCTTCACTGATACTCTCCCGACTTTTTACAGTATGCATATAAGAACATTTAGCTGCTTCACTAAATTTTCTTACTGCTTTTATTTCTTCAATAGAGGCAACATCGAATTGATCAATTCCACTCTTAATTAAAGTTTTAATAATTTCAGGATGTGGATTTGTTTTTACTGCAAATAAAATTTTTCCAGGGAATTTTTTTTGAAAAAAATTTGACGCAGAAAGAATAGAATTCTTTCTTATACAATAAACCGGTTTATTTGGTTTCAGTTGATTTACTAAATTTTCAACTGACTTAAATTTTTGCATTTAAAATGCCCCCCAAAAAAATTTAACAAAAAAAAGTCTTTTAATTAAAAAACTTTAGTAATTGCAGCAATTAATTCAATAGTTATTCAATGTAAAGTAAATAATTACCTATTGAACTGTGGAAAAAAATGACCATATAATATCTAATGAAAAATGAGCCTACATTGCAAAATTTAAGCAATTTTGAGAATAAATCCTTATTAATTGTTGATGATGATAACCCTTTTAGAGAGCGACTAGCAAGAGCTATGGAGAAAAAAGGTTTTGAAGTTATTCAAGCTGAAGGTGTACAAAAAGGCATAGATTCGGTTAAAGCAAAAAAACCAGGGTTTGCTGTGGTGGACTTAAGATTGAATGATGGTAATGGCCTAGAGGTCGTTAAACAAATACAGACTTCTAATTCTGAAAGTAGAATAATTATGCTTACTGGCTATGGAAACATTCCTACAGCAGTTGCGGCTATTAAAGAGGGGGCAATAGACTATCTAGCTAAACCCGCTGATGCTGATGATGTTGAAAAAGCTCTTTTAGCTGATCCTGCAAAAAAAGCAGCACCACCAGAAAATCCTATGTCTGCAGATAGAGTGAAATGGGAACATATTCATAGAGTGTTTGAACTATGCAACAGAAATGTTTCAGAAACTGCTAGAAGGCTTAAAATGCATAGAAGAACCCTTCAAAGAATTCTTTCCAAAAGATCCCCTAAATAAATTTTCGAAATTTAAGTATTTTCTTAGCTAAAATTGTCAATAAACTAATTTTGAAAAATTCAGCATATAGAAATGGAATTAATCCCATTGCTAAAATTGGTTTGTCCCATCCAATCAAATTTCCTAACCACAAAATACCAAAAATATAAATAGTAGAAACTGAAAAAATTAATTTCACAAATATAATAAAAAAATTATCATTTTCTTTTACAAAAGAAGTTAAAAAACATGCAGATAAAAATCCAATTAGATATCCCATTGTTGGACCCATAAAATAAGCTAAACCGATTCCTCTTTCTGGGGAATTGGAAAAAACAGGTAAACCTAAAATTCCCTCTAGCAAATACAAACTAACTGTTGAAATAGCAATTTTATATCCAAAACTTATACCAAGAAATAATACTATAAATGTCTGCATAGTCATTGGTACTGGATAGAAGGGTATTTTGATCTTCGCAGAAATTGCTAAAATTATAGATCCAAAAAAGATGATTAGTAATGATTTAATTATTTTAGAATGAGTATTTTGCTTTATAAGTTCCATAAAAAATAATACTCTTATTTTTATCGATAATCTATATTTATTTAAATGAGTAAAATTCAGAAAACAGATCACTTTTATTTAATAGATGGATCTGGCTATATTTTTAGAGCATATTATGCTTTGCCACCGTTAACACGTAAAAGTGACGGCTTACCAACCGGTGCGGTAAGTGGATTTTGTAGTATGTTGTTTAAATTACTTGAGGACTCTAAATCTAAAGAAAATAAACAAAAACCTTCCCATTTTGCAGTTATTTTTGACTCAGCTAGAAAAACTTTTAGGAATGAAATTTATAGTGATTACAAAGCAAATCGTTCTGAGGCACCTGATGATTTAGCTCCTCAATTTGAGTATATTAGAAAATCTGTCTTAGCATTTAATTTACCCTCCGTTGATCTCGTTAATTATGAAGCTGACGATTTAATCGCGACTTATGTAGATCAGATTTTAAAAAAAGGTGCGAAAGTTACAATTGTATCTTCAGATAAAGATTTGATGCAGTTATTTAAAAAAGATGTACGAATTTTTGATCCAATGAAAAATAAATTTATTTCTGAGGATGATATTCAAAATAAATTTGGAGTTGACCCTACCAAGGTAATTGATGTTCAAGCTTTAGCCGGTGACAGCAGTGACAATGTCCCCGGTGTACCAGGAATAGGTATAAAAACAGCGGCAGAATTAATTAACAAATATGGCGATTTAGAAACACTCTTAAAGTCAGCACATGAGATTAAGCAAAACAAAAGGAGAGAAACTCTTATTGAAAATAAAGACAAGGCTGAGATTAGTAAGAGATTGGTAACTTTGAAACATGATGCGCCAGTGGAAAGAAACTTAACTGAATTCAAATTAAAAGAAATTGACAAAGAAAAACTTTACAAATTTTTAAGAGAAATGGAATTTAATAGATTATTAAGTTCAGCAATCTCAGCTTACGGAGAGCCTGATTTAAGTGGTTTAAAAGAACAACCAAAAGTGACGAATAATCAAAATGTAATTGATAAAAAAAATTATCATTTAATTACAGATTCTAAAGAAATTGATAGCTGGATTAAAGAGGCCGAAGAAGCAGGAGAAGTTGCTGTAGATACTGAAACAAGCTCATTGGATCCTCATCAGGCAAATTTGATTGGAGTATCTTTAAGTTCAAAAATTGGTAAAGCTTGTTATATCCCAATAGGTCATGATTCAGAAAAAAATATTGATAAGGATGTAGTTCTAAAAAAACTAAAACCTTTACTTGAAGATTCTAGTATAAAAAAAATAGGTCAGAATATTAAATTTGATTTTATTGTTTTATTTAAACATGGAATAACTATTTCAGCAATGGAAGATACAATGTTGATGTCATATGTTCTAGATGCTGGAAAAAATAGACATAACATGGATACCTTGTCTGAAATTCATTTAAACCACAAAACAATTTCATTTAAGGATTTGGTTGGAACAGGAAAAAAAGAAATTAATTTTAGTAAAGTTAAAATTGAAGATGCCAAAGATTATGCAGCAGAAGATGCTGATATAACTTTTAGATTATATAAAAAATTCTATAAAAGTCTCAAAGAAGAGAAAATGATTAATATTTATGAAATTTTTGAAAAACCAATGATAAAAATTTTAGCTTACATGGAAATTGAAGGAATCAAAATTGATAAAAAATTTCTAAAGATTTTGTCTTTAAACTTTGAAAAAAAAATAAAAAAAATTCAAAAAGATGTTTTTAAGATATCAAAAAAAGAGTTCAATATTGCGTCTCCAAAACAACTTGGGGAGGTTATATACCACGACCTAAAAATTGCTGGTTTAAAGAAAACAAAAAAAGGAAGTTTTGCTACAAGTGCGTCAGTATTAGAAGATCTTGCTTTTAAAGGACATCAATTTCCTCAGTTAGTTTTAGATTGGAGACAATTATCAAAACTTAAAAATACTTATTCAGACTCCTTACCAGAACACATCAACCCTAAAACAAAAAGAGTACACACCTCTTTTTTATTGGCTGCAACTAATACTGGAAGACTGGCATCAAGCGATCCTAATTTACAAAACATACCAATAAAATCTGATGATGGTAAAGATATTAGAAAATCTTTTATTGCCGAAGAAGGAAAAGTTTTAATTTCTGCAGATTACAATCAAATTGAAATGAGAATTTTAGCAGATTTGGCAGATGTCAAAGAATTGAAAAAAGCTTTTAAAAATAATGAAGATATCCACTCATTAACGGCTAGCCAAATATTTAATGTTGATATTAAAAAAGTTAATAAAGATCAAAGAAGAAAAGCAAAAGCAATAAATTTTGGAATTATTTATGGTATTTCTCAATATGGATTAGCTAAACAAATAAATGTTTCTAATTTTGAAGCCGAGGAATTTTTGAATGCTTACTTTACAAAATTTCCAGAGATTAAAACATATATGGAAAAAACAATTAAATTTTGTAGAAAAAGTGGCTATGTTAATAATATTTTTGGAAGAAGATCTCACTTTATTAATATAAATGATAAAAACTTTAATATAAGAAATTTTCAAGAACGAGCAGCAATAAATGCACCAATACAAGGTTCAGCTTCAGAAATTATGAGATTAGCAATGATAAAATTGGATAATAGGCTTGATGAACAAAAAAATAATAATTCAAAGATGCTACTTCAAATTCATGATGAGTTAATTTTTGAAACCCCAAAAGAGGATGCAAAAAGAATCAGTAAATTAATAATAGATGAAATGTCTGGTGTAGCCAAAAGTGAGCAACATTCATTTTCTATACCCTTAACTGTAGATTTAAACATTGGTGATAACTGGGGTGAACTACATTAATTTTAATTGCCCAAATTAGAACAATTTAGTATTTTTTAATATCAAATATGCAAAAACAAACAATTGCACTAGTAGACGATGATAGAAACATTCTAACCAGCCTTAGTATAGCTTTAGAAAAGGAGGGATTTAAAGTTCAAACATATATTGATGGTGAAAGTGCTTTGATTGGTCTAGCAAGAACACCTCCGGATTTAGCAATAATTGATATAAAGATGCCAAAGATGGATGGGGAAGAGCTCTTAAAGAAATTGAGAAAAAAATCTTCATTACCAGTAATATTTCTTACTTCTAAAGATGATGAAATAGATGAACTACTTGGATTAAAATTAGGTGCTGACGATTTCGTTAAAAAATCTGGAGGTTTTTCGATAAAAGTATTAATAGAAAGAATAAGGGTTCAGTTAAGAAAAAAAGACTCAAAAGATATTTTAGAGGAAAATAAAAGTATTATTTCTCATGGAAAATTAAAACTAGATCCTTCTCAATTAGAATGTGAGTGGGGAGGCAAACAATTACCAGATAAATTAACAACAACAGAATTTTTACTGGTTAAAGAACTAGCTAAAAGACCAGGGATTATAAAAGAGAGAGCTCAATTAATGGACATAGCTTATAGGGAAGATACCGAAATAGAGGATAGAACTATTGATAGCCATGTAAAGAGAATTAGAAAAAAATTTAAAAAAGTAGATCCTGAATTTTCGGCTATAGAAACAAGGTATGGAAGTGGATATAGGTGGAATGTTAGTTAATGTTTGTTAATTTTCTTAAAAATTTATCAATCTTAAAAAAATTTTTATTTATCAATTTCATATTTTTTACAATTATTGGATTATTTACATTCATATATTTGAAAAATATTCAACCAAATTTAATAAAAAAAAAATCCTCAAATCATATTGAGGTAATCAATAATACTATTGATAATTTGACTAGGTTAAAAGTTAAATTTATAGAGGAAGATATTAGAAAATTTTTGTTTTCAACAAGATTTCTTTTTCAAAATCTTGATAGAGTAATATTTTTTGACAATGAATTAAATTTAGTTGGTGATACAGATACATTAGATCTTGATCCAAGATCCTTTTCAACAAGATTGGATACAGTAGAGCTAGAAATTTTAAATGAAAAAAAAACAAAAGAAATCACAGAAAAAAAAAATATAGATATTGGAAATGATTATTCTGTATCTTTAAAAGATATATTATTTAATTATGTCGGATCTAAAAATTTTGGAATACCTTTTACTTTTACACAAGAAGAATTCAATAAATTTAAATTAACAACAATCAAAAATGTAATGCAAAATGGACAAAATATTGGTTATTTAGCTATTACGGAAAATGCGAATGACATTAAGGCAGCGATTGATGAAAGAAAAACTTTTATTATCCGAACTGCAATAGCTGTTGGAATAGTTATTTTAATTTTTTCATTTGTTTTAAACAGATATTTTCTTAAGCCAATTAAGAATTTAGTAAGTTATACAAAAACTATTAAAAATAAAAATACAATAAAAACAAATATAGATGATCTTAAATTAAGAAATGATGAACTTGGACTACTCTCAAACTCTCTGGATGATATGACTCTAGAGTTACAAAAAAGAATTTCTCATGCAGAGAATTTCTCAACTGATCTTGTTCATGAGATCAGAAATCCTTTAGCTTCTCTTAAAAGTGCATCAGAAATTTTACACGATACAAATGATATAAATCAGAGAATTAAATTAATAGATATTTTAAGCCATGATGTGCAAAGAATTGAAAGATTGATAACAGACTATTCACAGATGTTAAAAGATGAGGTCGCTTTGAGTAAAGAAAAAATAAAAAAATTAGATATTGAGCCAATAGTCAAATCTGTTGTAGACGATTTTAATAACATCTATAAATTAAAGAGAGGAATCAGTATTTCTTACGAAAATGATGGGAAGACCAAATATTTCATCAATGGAATTGAAAACAGAATTGAGCAAATAATCGCAAACCTTTTGGATAACGCAATATCTTTTAGTGAGGATAATAAAGATGTAGAAGTGAAAGTATCTAAATCTAAAGATAATAAAGTTATGATAAATATATTAGATGAAGGTCAAGGATTTAAAGAAAAAGATACAAACAAAATATTTAATAGGTTTTATAGTAATAGACCAGATAAATTTGGCCAACATTCAGGTTTGGGTTTAAATATAGTTAAAAATTTGGTTGATTTACATAATGCCACAATAAAAGCATTTAACAGAAGAGATCGAAAAGGCGCAAGTATGGAAATAATATTTCCTAAAGTATAAAGAGTTCTATTGATTAATTAATCCTTTATTGCTAGAAGACCCCCCATGGAAGATTTCAAAGTAAAAGATATTTCTCTCGCTGAATTTGGAAGAAAAGAAATTTCAATAGCTGAAAGTGAAATGCCTGGTTTAATGGCTTTAAGAGAAGAGTATTCAAATAAATCACCATTAAAAGGTGCTAAAATTATTGGTTGTTTGCATATGACAATTCAAACGGCTGTATTAATTGAAACACTAGTAGATTTAGGGGCTGAAGTAAGATGGTCATCTTGTAATATTTTTTCAACTCAAGACCATGCTGCAGCTGCAATTGCTAAAGCAGGCATACCTGTTTATGCTTGGAAAGGTGAAACAGAGGAGGAATACCTTTGGTGTATCAAACAAACAATTGTTGGTAAAAAAGATTGGAAACCAAACATGCTTTTAGATGATGGTGGTGACCTTACTGCAATTATGCATAACGAATATAAAGATTTGTTGAAAGAAATAAAAGGAGTTTCTGAGGAGACAACAACAGGTATTAAAGCTTTAAATAAAATGGAAAAAGAAAAATCGCTTTTAGTTCCTGCAATTAATGTGAACGACTCTGTAACTAAATCAAAATTTGATAATTTATATGGATGTCGTGAAAGTTTAGTAGATGGAATAAGAAGAGCTACTGATGTTATGATGTCTGGAAAAATTGCTGTTGTAGCCGGATTTGGTGATGTAGGAAAAGGAAGTGCCGCATCATTAAGGCAGAGTGGAGCCAGAGTTTTGATTACTGAAGCAGACCCAATCTGTGCTTTACAAGCTGCAATGGAAGGGTACGAAGTAGTCTTGATGGAAGAAGCAATAAGTAAAGCTGATATCGTTGTTACTGCAACTGGTAATAAAGATATTGTTACAGCTGACCATATGAGAGAAATGAAAGATAGAGCTATTCTATGTAATATTGGTCACTTCGATAATGAAATTCAAGTTGAGGCATTGAAAAATTATAAATGGACTGAAGTTAAACCTCAAGTCCATGAAATTGAACTTCCGAGTAAGAAAAGGATAATTCTTTTAGCAGAAGGCAGATTAGTAAATTTGGGTTGTGCTACAGGTCACCCAAGTTTTGTAATGAGCGCATCATTTACAAATCAAGTAATTGCTCAAATTGAACTATGGAATAATCATAAAAATTACGAAAATAAAGTTTATGTATTACCAAAACATTTAGATGAAAAAGTAGCAACTCTTCACCTTAAAAAAGTTGGTGCAAAACTAACTAAACTGTCAAAAGAACAAGCTGACTATATTAGTGTTGGAGTAGAGGGTCCTTTTAAACCTAATGCATATCGTTACTAACTGTGATAAAATAGATTTATCTTCAGAAAATAAAACAGAAGAATTAGCTAATAAAATTTTAAAAAAACTAAAGTTAGGTGACATAGTTTTTTTATATGGAGAAATGGGTGTAGGAAAAACAACTTTTGTAAAATATTTAATAAATAGTATACAAAAAGAAAATAAATTAGATTTAACAGAGGTAACCAGCCCTACATTTAATTTACTTAATGAGTATCAAATAAATCAAACCAAGATAAATCACTATGATTTATTTAGGTTGAAATCCATAGAAGAATTGAAAAATCTCGATTTGTTTGAGGATAGATCAAGCACAATTACATTAATAGAATGGCCACAATTAATTAAAAAAAAACCTAAAAATTTGATTGAATTAACCTTTGATTATGAAGACGATCATACAAAAAGATATGTAAAAATTAAAGGCTTAGATTTGTAATTTTTTAATGAAAAATTTAAAAAAAATAAAAGGTGATGCATCATTTAGGAAATTTTATAGAAAAAAAAATAAAGATTTTAATTCTATAATAGTTTTTTCACAGAAAGAAAAACTTAAAAATCTCCTTGTATACGATGCGATTAATAAAATTTTAATTAAAAATAAGGTTTTAGCTCCAAAGTTATACCGTGAGAATTATGGTAAAAATTTTATAGAAATTCAGGATTTTGGAGACAATACAATCTTTAAAATTTTAAGTAAAAAAAATAATGATAAACTATACTATTTTAAAAAGATAATTAAGATCTTGAACCAAATTCAAAAAATTAAAACCAGAAATATAAAAAGTTTTAAGGGAAAAAATTTTATAATTCCTAAATATGATAAAAAAATTTTGATTAACGAGGCCAATTTATTCTGTGATTGGTATGTCAAAAAAAAAATGTCAAAAAAAAATAAAGATAAATTTATTAAAAAGTTCAAAAAGATAATTAAAATATTATCTTTAGGTTTGAAATTAAAAAATGATATCTTTGTTCATAGAGATTTTCACGTTTCTAACTTAATGTTGATAAAAAAAAAAATTGGAGTAATAGACAGTCAGGATGCCTTAATAGGAAATAAAGCTTACGATCTAGCATCTTTAATAGACGATGTTAGATTTAAAACATCAATATTATTAAAGGATAAAATTTACAAATTATATGTTAGCAAACAAAAAAAATTAGATAAATATAAATTTAAAAATGATTTCGAAATATTATCCGTTTTAAGAAATCTTAAAATAATTGGAATATTTACACGACTGGCAATTAGAGATGGTAAAACAAAATATTTGAAACTAATTCCTCACGCATGGAATTTAATTAATATTAGAATTCATAAAAATAAAATTTTTAAAGATTTAAAAGACCTTTTAATGGAAAACTTTAAAGGAAAAATAAAATGAAAATTAATATAGCACTTATATTATGTGCAGGACTTGGAAAAAGATTAAATCCATTAACTCTAAAAATACCAAAGCCACTTCTTAAATTGAATAATCTAACAATGTTGGAGAGATGTATTAATATGAACGTAAAGTTAGGAATAAAAAAAATTTTTATAAATACGTATTATTTAGGTGATCAAATTATTGAGTACGTTAAAAAAAAAAATTTTCCACTCGATATTCAAATAGTTGAAGATGGTAAAATGATTTTAGATACAGGTGGTGGAATACTTAATATGATTAATAATTCTAGAGATGATGATTATCTTGTTTTTAATCCAGATACATTATGGAATGAAACTTATGTAGATGAGATTAAAAAGATGCAGAATTTTTATTTTACAAATAAATTAAATAATCTTCTTTTATCAACAAATATAAACTTAAGTTTTGATAAAAATCTTAAAGGAGATTTTGAATTAAAAAACCATCTGCTAAAAAAAAATAATAATAAAAATGTTATTTATATTGGGTGCCAAATTTTAAATAAAAACCTATTTAATAAATATGAGGTAAAAAACTTTTCTATTTCAGAAATTTGGAATGAACTATTAATTAAAGGCAAACTAAATGGTTTTGAAAGTTTTAATAGATTCTATCATTTAACAAATTTAGAAACTTTCAAAAAACTAGAAGACTTTTAGAACGTTCTTTATCGAGATATTTACAATTTTTAATTTTAATATTTTCATCTAGCTCAATCATTAACGGATTTCCAGTAGGAATTTCTAAGCTAGAGATTTGCTCATTATCTAGCTTAAATAAATATTTACATAAAGCTCTTAAAGAATTTCCATGAGCAGAAATTAAAATATTTTCTTTAATTAATTTTTTTTTTATTTCTTCATCAAAGTATTTAACAACTCTCTCGTAAGTATCTTTTAAAGACTCAGTATCAGGTATAACTTCTTGAGGTATTTTTTTATATGCATCAATATTTTTTGCATGATAAGGGCTCTTTTTATTTAAAGGTTCTGGTTTAATGTCCCAAGATCTCCTGAATTTGTAGACATTTTTTTCACCTATTTTTTTTGCCATTTCAATTTTATTTAAACCTGTTAAAGCGCCATAATGTCTTTCATTAAGCTGCCAAGCTTTAGTAAAATTTTTTTCATTATTTAAAATTTTTTGAATTATTTTTAAAGTATGATTTGCTCTTAATTGAAAAGAGGAGTAAAAAAGATTTATCTCAATATTTTCATTTTTAATTAAAGAGCCAGCTTTTTGAGCCTCACTTTTTCCTTGCTCAGTGAGGTCAACATCTACCCAGCCAGTAAATTTTTTCTCAAGATTCCAAACACTTTGCCCATGCCTAATTAAAATTAAAAAACTCATATTGTTATTTCTAAAATATATTTGTAAATAAAACTATATAATTAAATGATAAAATTTTTTTCAAAATTTAAAATAATTTTTTATACAATTAACTTTTTTTTGATTTTTTTGTATCTTTTTCCAGGAAGCTTTCTAGGTTTGGTAATATACAAAGATAAAACAATACAACCTCAAATAACCTCCGATTTTATTGTTTCTTCTAATCATTTTTACACATTTATTTTAGTTTCAGCGGTAGGTTTTTTAAGTTTTATTAAATTAAAACATGTTAATAATTTGATAGTATATTTAGTGTTTTTATCAATATTTCTTGAGATCTTTCATTTAATTATACCTGAAAGAAGTTTTCAATGGTCAGACTTATTTGGAAATTTTTTGGGAGTCATAACTGTAATTTTTGTCAATTATCTTATAAATAAATATGAGCTTCTTAAAAAATAAATTAATAATTTTATTTTTTTTTTTATTTGCCGGATGTTCTTCGATACCTAATAATACAGGTAATAGTTGCTCGATTTTTAATGAAAGATATCTTTGGTACAAACACACAAAAAAAGTAGAAAAAAAGTGGGGAACACCTATTTATATTCAGTTGGCAATAATCAAAATGGAGTCAGATTTTGATTGGCTAGCTAAACCAGCTAGACAAAAGATTTTTAAAGTCATACCTTTTAAAAGACCTTCTAGTTCATTTGGTTATTCTCAAGCAGTAAAAGGAACTTGGGAACAATATAAAAAAGAGACAGGAAATAAACTTGCGACTAGAGCAAGATTTAAAGATAGTGTTGATTTTATTGGATGGTATACTAATAAAACTGAATCTATTTTAAAAATTTCTAAACAGGATGCCTTTAGACAATATCTTGCTTATCACGAGGGTTGGGGAAATTATAAACATTATAAAAAAAATAAAAAAGTAATTGGGTTGGCAAAAAAAGTAGAGAAACAATCAAATATTTATAAAAACCAATTATTAAAATGTAAAAATTCACTTAATAAAAATAAGTATATTATTTTTTAGTAAGTTCTTTCTTTAATTCTAAATCTACCACATCTATCCTTTTAGTATTTTTGGCTAAAGCTAAATACATTGATGGAGTAACATATAAAGTAAAAAATGTCGAAATTATCATCCCCCCTAAAATAGTTGAGCCAACAGCCAACCTAGAGCCTTCTCCAGCCCCAGGACCAAAATTACCTATAACCAAAGGAAGCATCGCAATCATAGTGCTAAGTGAGGTCATAATTATAGGCCTAAATCTCACTGCACATGCCTCTTTAACAGCTAACTCTATATTCTTTCCAGTAGTTCTTATCTGATTTGCATAATCAACAACTAAAATACTATTTTTTGTTGAAATACCTATCAGAATAATAAGAGCAATCTGAGAAAAAATATTTACTGAACTATTCAGAAAAAGAATAAATACCAATCCACCAAAAATAGCTAATGGTACGGTTAAAATAATTATGAATGGGTGAATAAAGGAATTAAAGGTTGCTGCCATTACCAAATATGCAGTGAGCAATGCTAAAGCAAAAATTATAAATAATTCGTTACTTGTTTCTTTGATTTCTTCAGATTTTCCTTTCCAAGTAATTTGATTTTCTGGAGCTAAATTAGCCATTACTTCTTCAAAATATTTTATAGCTTCAGTCAAAGTATATCCTTCATTAATATTTGCAGATATAGTTACTGCTGATTGTCTATTATACCTTGCAAGCTCTTTTGCCGAACCTTCTTCTTCAAAACTGACTAGATTTGCTAAAGAAATTAGTTTTCCATTGGTTTCTGAACGAACAAATATTTTTGAAATACCCTCTTTGTTTCTTCTATCTGATACATATTGTTGAACAATTATAGGATACTCTTTACCTAATTTATTAAAAGTTGTAATTTTTTTTCCCCCATAAAGAGTTTCAAGTGTTTCACCAATTGATTTTGTTGAAACACCTAAGTCTTTAGCTTTATTTTTATTAATTATTAATTTTACCTCTGGTTTATTTCTATTGTAATCAGACTCAATTCTTGAAAGGTTTTTATTAGATCTTATTTCTCTAATTACTTTTTTTTGTATTTCCTCAAGTTCTTCATAAGTACTTCCATAAATAACCATTTGCACAGGTTTATTATAATTAGATACTCTTATTGATTGTGGAGAAATAGGGAAAGCCACTGCTTGAGGTAGAGTTACTATTTTTCCTATTGCTTCTCTCAAAACAACTTCTTGTCCTTTTTTTCGATTTTTCCAGTCATCTAATAAAGCAATTATAATAAAACTATTATATGAATTAGCTGAATTTCCAAACCCAGGAACCCTCATTATAAATCTTGAATATGGACTATCCTCAGCTTGAAGCAGTGGAAGAAGTCTGGCTTCTACTTTCTGAGCTTGTTCTTGAGTATATTCGAAAGAAGTTCCTTCATCTGTGAATCCAATAATTAAGTAGGCCCCACGATCTTCCATGGGCAATAATTCTTTTTTTGAAAAGTTAAATAATAATATCGATGCAACAACTATTAAGATTATAAAAAATCCTACAGCTTTTGTCTTATTTACAATTCCATCTAAAGTCTCTTTGTAAAAGCTTGCAAAGCTCAAGAAAAACTTTTCAAATTTTTGAATAAAAAGTTTTTTTGATGTTTTTTTATATAAGAATTTACTAGCAAGCATTGGGGACAATGTTAGCGCAACAAAAGATGATATAATTATTGAAAAAGATAAGGCTATTGCTGTTTCTCTAAATAAAGTTCCAGAAATTCCTCCAATAAAAATCAATGGAAGAAAAACTGCAATTAAAATTAGTGTAGTAGCTACAATTGCAAAAGAAATTTGTTTAGAGCCCTTATAAGCAGCGACCAATGGAGTCTCACCATTTTCTATTCTTCTATAAATTGCATCTGTCATAATAACAGAGTCATCTGTTATTATTCCTATTGCCAAAATAAAACTTAGAAGAACGAAAATATTTATTGATAACCCAAATATGTATAAACCCAAAAAAGAGGCCACAAGGCTTACTGGGAGTGCTATAGCCGGTACTATTACAGCTTTTAAATTACCCAGAAATAGATAAATTATTAAAACGACTAAAATGAAAGCTATTAACAAAGTTTTATACACCTCTTCAATAGCAGCCTCTACATAGTTTGCTCTGTTGAAGGAAACTCTTAAATCTAACTCTTTTGGTAAAGATTTTTTAACTTGAATAATTTTTTTCTTAATATCATTCGAAAGTTCAACTGTTGAGGCGCCACTTCTAGCATAAATACCGATTCCAACAGTTTTTAAATTAATTTGATCTTTAGTTTGAGCTTTAAAAAGAGTTTTTTCTGAAACAGGACCAAATTCTATATTAGCAACATCAGATAATAAAATAACTTTATTGTCAGTTTTTTTAATTGGCAACTGTTTGATTGAATTAATATCATTATATGACTTATCTAAATTAAGTGTTAAATCAATATTGTCTGCCTCTAGCGTACCAGCTGGAAGACTTATATTTTCTCCACGCATTGCAGTTTCAACTTCTTTAATAGTTAAGTCATTAGCTGCAAGTCTAATAGGATCTATCCATACTCTAATACTCAATTCCCTTAATCCGCCAACTCTTATTCTCCCAACATTTTTTACACTTGAGAATTGATCAACTAAATATCTTTCAGCATAGTCTCCTAGCTCAAGGTCACTCCAAGTTGAAGATGATAGAGATAACCACATTGTTGTAGTAAAACCAGCTGCTCTTTTAAGTATTTGTGGAGGATCAGACTCGGATGGCAAGTTATCAACAACTCTAGCAACTCTCTCTCTAATGTCATTAGCAGCGTTATCCAAGTCTATACTTGTATCAAATTCTACATTTATTGTGCTTCTTCCATTTTCAGATTTAGAATCTATATTTTTTATTCCCTCAGCGCCACCGATAACATCCTCAACAACCTGTGTTACTTCTTGATCTACTATTGAAGCTGCAGCAGACTTATAATCTACTTGAATTTGTACGACAGGTGGCTGTATGCCATTTGGCAGCTCTCTAACTGGTAATTTCCAAAAAACAAATAATCCAAAAACAATCAAAATTAGAGACATGACCCAAGATACTGTCGGTCTTTTTATACTTAATTCGGTAATAAACATTTATTTTTTGATAGGTTTTATTTTTCCACGTGGTCTAACTTTTTTTAATCCTTCAGCCACAATGATATCACCTTCAGTTAGGCCCGAGGTTATTTCAATACTTTTATCAATTCTTAAACCTGTTTTTACCTCAGTTTTATTAGCAATATTCTCTTCATTAATTTTATAAACATAAGACTTGTCTCCCTCAATCATTATGCTTGTGTCTGGAACACTTAAAGAATTTCTCAAATCAAATTTAACTCCAACTTCTAATAATGATCCTGAAATTAATTCTAAGTCTTCGTTCTCTACTTTTATTCTAGATAATAAACTTCTTGTGTCAGCATTAATTCTACTTGAAACAAAGTCCACTTCACCTACAAATATTTTATCTTTATAGCTAGTTAATTTAACTTCTACTGGTAGTCCTTTTTTTATAGATGTAGAATAATTTTCAGGAATCTTAATATCAGAATAAACAATGGAGTTATCATCAAGTGTAATTATGACTATATTATTTGACACAAGGATATCTTCAGTCAGACCTGTGTATCCCAACACACCATTGAATGGAGCCATTATATTCCCACTTTTCAGTTTTATTATTGTTTCTCCTTTTTTAACAAAATTTTTTAATTTTAAGTCCCCTAAAAGATCATCTTTTTTTATCTTAAAAGTTTTAGATTTTTTTGAGATTGCTGTTCCAAAGGTTTCTATTTTTTCTGAAAATTCTTTTTTGATTACTTCTGTTACAATTATCCCTGGGGGCGGTCTTTTGCTAAATTTTTTTTTAAAATGATTTCCGATCATTGTTCTTCCAATAATCACGATCGCTATAATTAGAAAAAACACCAGTATTATTGAAATAGTTTTTGTAGATCTCTTCATGTTTAATTTAAATTATTCCGTATTCAGCCCAAGAGCCATCATAAATACAGGGATGATATTTATCATTTATTAAAGAATAAGCTAGTGCCAAAACACACGCAGTAACTCCAGAACCACATGAAAAAACAATATTTTTTTCATTTATATCTTTTAAACAAGTTCCAAAAATAAGTTTAAGATCTTTTTTACTTTTAAACGTTTTGTCTTCACATAAACAAAGATTAAAAGGTATACAAAAAGAATTTTTTATACTGCCACTTCTTAAACCTTTTCTAGGTTCTGGAACCCTGCCATAAAATCTTTCTTTACTCCTAGCATCTATCACTTTAAAATATTTTTCTTCAATATTAAGATCAATTTGTTCTTTAGTTTTAACAAGTTCTTTTTTTTCAAAGATTTTGTAGTCGGATATCTTAATACTTGTGGCATCATTTGTGACTTCTTTATTTTCTTTAATCCATTTTTTAAGTCCACCATTTAAAACATGAACTAATTTAGGATTATGACCAAAATAAATAAAATTAAACCAACATCTACACGAGCTAATCACATCTGAGTTATCATAGATGACTATTTCATCTTCATTTTTTATCCCCATTTTTGATACAATTTGCATCCAATCTTTTTGGTTAACTAACATATGTGGTAAATTAATTTCTTTTCTAGAGTTAGCATCTAAGTCAAAAAAAATAGAATTAGGTATATGCTGATTTTTATATTCTTTTAATCCATTTCTTTTTGTTTGTGGCATATGCCACGAGCAATCTATAACTTTTACAGAACTAATATTTTTTTCCAACCAATCGGTTTCTACTAATGACATTTTACCTTTTTTCTAAATATTTTTGATGATATTCCTCAGCAGGACAATAATTTTTCAATAATGAAATTTTAGTAACAATCTTGCCTGATAATCTTTCATTAGTGTCATTTAAAACTTTTTCAGCAATTTTCTTTTGGTTATCGTTAAGATAAAATATTTCACTTCTATATTGAGTTCCAAAATCTGGTCCTTGAGAATTTAAGGTAGTTGGATCGTGAATTTGAAAGAAAGTTTTTAAGATCTTTTCATATGATATAATCTTTTCATCAAAATCAAGTTTTACGACTTCGGCATGATTAGTATTGCCTGTGCAAACTTCTTTGTAAGTTGTGGTTGGGCTATTGCCCCCACAATATCCAACTTCTGTTTTAATAATACCCTCAATTTTACTAAATTTAATTTCTGGTCCCCAAAAACATCCAAGAGCTAAAACTGCTATTTCCATTGATTATAAGTTAAATTAATTTACAAATTATTTCATATGCTTAGTAAAAATCAATTAGGTTTTTTGTACATGTTTATGTCAATATGTGCATTTTCCTTGATGGATGTAATAGTTAAATGGTCTGTTGATTATCCAATTGGTCAAGTTTTATTTTTTAGAGGATTTTTTGGAATAATTTTTTATTTTTTTGTAATTCCAAAAGAAAGACTTCATAATTTTTATCAAACCAAAAGGCCTGGTCTTCATATGTTAAGATGTACATCGGGATTGATTGCTCTTGTAGCAATATTTATAGCCTTGAGGGAATTACCTTTAGCAACAGTAGTGAGTATTTCATTTGCAGCTCCAATTTTTACAACTATTTTTTCAATTTTTCTTCTGAGTGAGAAAGTAGGAATTTTTAGATGGCTAGCGGTTCTAGTAGGTTTTGTTGGTATTTTAATTATTACGGAGCCTGGAATAAGTAATCTTAATGTTTACTATATCTTTCCAATTATTTTTTGTTTAGGACTCTCTTATGTTGCAATAACGATTAGACAATTGTCCTCAACGGAGCCGGTTTGGTTAATCTCATTCTATTTCTCTCTTTCAATAACTCTATTGAGTTTTTTTACAATTCCACAAGGGTGGGTGATGCCAAGCTTAAATCATTTAATTTTATTATCATTTATAGGTATTTTTGGCGGAGTTGCTAATTTATGGCTAAGTCAGTCATATAAATATTCAGAAGTTTCTCTAGTAACTCCCTTAAAATATTTAGCATTAGTTTTTGCAATAATTTTTGGATATTTTATTTGGGACGAAATACCTACAATCAAGACCCTAGTTGGTGCTCTTTTGGTAATCATTTCAACTTTGATAATTTTTAGAAGGGAAATTTATAATAAAAAAATTATCACCACTAAAACAATCAATGACTAAAATTCCAAAATACTGGAATAAAGCAAAAAAGTTTTTATCTAAAAAAGATAATACAATGTCAAACTTAATTAAAAGCTATCAAAGTCCTTCAGAAATAATTTTAACATCAAGAAGGGATGTATTCTTTTCCTTGTGCAAAAGTATAATTGGACAACAAATAAGTGTTGCAGCTGCTAATTCTGTTTTTATGAGATTTAAAAAAAAATGTAATAATAAAATTAATCCTAAAACTGTTTCAAAATTATCATTTGCCCAATTAAAAAGTTGTGGTTTGAGTCGGCAAAAAGTTTTAGGAATAAAAAGTTTAACAAAACAAATTCTAGAGAAATCTTTTAATCCAAGTTTAATTACCAAAATGAGTGATGAAGAGGCTATAATTTATCTTTCAAGCTTAAGACAAATTGGTAGATGGTCAGCAGAAATGATTTTACTTTTTACATATAATAGGTCGAACATTTGGCCGACTCAAGATATTGGTCTTTTGAGAGCAATCTCAAAAAATTATAAAAAAAAATATTTACCACCTGATAAGTTTGTGAACTTGCTAAAAAAAAGATTTTCTCCATATTGTTCGGTAGCTACTTGGTATCTATGGCGAAGCATTGATCCTGAACCTATTCAGTATTAGCTACCCTCGACTATCTGATGATGTCTCACAACATGACCTTCTAGAATATCATGTGCTTTTTGGTACTCTGTAGAGTCATAGCACTCTAAGGCAGTATTATAATCTGAGAATTCAACTACAATTATTCTTGGAGACTCTATTCCATCATTAGTTCTATTTTTTCCACCTCTAACTAGAAATTTTCCTGAAAATTTTTCTATAGCCAGTTTTGCTTTAACTGCATACTCTTTTAATTTTTCAGTATTATCAATTTTTTCATATATGCAGACCCAATAAGCTTTCATAATTACTCAATCCAATCTTGGTAGTTAATTATATTATTTTGCAAAAATTCTGGAAGTTTGTCTAGTGGATATTTTTCAAGCTTTTCTCCATCACCAAATTTATTTAATCGTTTATCAGTTTTTAAATTATAAATTGCTTTTTTGTCTGTCATAATTTTTTCGATTTCATCCTTTGATAATGGATTAGAGTCAAATTCCCTATGGTGAAGATATGATTTAAGCTTATGTTCAATCTCAGAAGCAGTTTTTATATTTGTAAAATGCCAACCACCATTATTAATAAATTTAATATTTATATATTTTGTTTTTGAAAAAAATGTATCTAATCTAAAAAATCCAAATTTTTTATCTTTTACATTTCGTAGCCATTGCGGTGACTCTAGATATTTTTTTTTACATCCTTTTGTACCAGCCCAAATTAAATTCGGTAACTTAAGATTGAATTTGTAATAAAACATATCTTGTTGAAATAAAATTATTTTTTCTTTTATATTTTTAAAATTCAAGTTCTCTAAATTTGGAATTTCATCCACATCTGAAACTAAAATTAAATCCTCATCTTTAGCTTTTTCTAATCCATATAAAATGAAATTTCTTTGTCCATTTTCTCTAAACCCAGCATTAAATATATATTTTCTCGATTTTTCACTTTCATCATCAGTATTATATATTTTTTCAATATTTTCAGGCTCATTATCATTAACGATATAAATTATTTTATCTTTAAATTTTTCGAATTTTTTGTGATTAAAAAGTAGTTTCCTTTTATCCCCTCGATGAGTAAAAGTGCTTTCAACAATTACAAAATAGTCCACATATTTATTAAGAATATTAAGTCTTAATTCTAAAACAATTTCCTCATCAAAATACATGAAACAATCAAAAATTTTCATAGTTACTTTTTAATCTTTTTTAATTTTTTTTATATGATAAAAAATTCCATGGAAGATAAATTAGTAATAAGCTTTGACGAATATACTAGAATTGTCGAAAAATTAGCAATTCAAATTCACAATAATTATAGACCCACAGTTTTAGTAGGTATTATGAGGGGAGCAGCCCCAATAATTGATATTCTTTCTAGAATACTAAAACTTCCTATAGCTTATATTGTTATTCAAAGTTATTCAGGAAAAGGCATGGAAGATAAACAAGGTCAGCTAATGTTTGCGAGAGAAATAAGTTCACTAGCAAATAACAAGGATTTTAATAAAGTTCTTTTAATTGACGATTTATCAGATACTGGTCTCACTCTTAATAAAAGTATTGAATGGTTAAGAAATTATGGACCAACAAAGAATTATATTAAAGAAGTTAAAACAGCATGTTTATGGAAAAAAAAATCATCGTCTTTTGAACCAGATTTTTGTCCAGTAAAATTAGATTCAGACCCTTGGATTGTTCAACCGACTGAGCATTACGAGGAATTGTCTATTAAAGAAATTATAAATAAAAATAAATAGGGCCAGTTTAAACTGGCCCTATCAAATTTTTTGTTTACGCAACTGCAAAACTAACAACACTAAGAATTGCAACAATCCATATTGCTGGTGAAGTAGTAGAAAATTTTCCAGTAAATAATTTGATTAAAGCATATGATACAAATGCTAAAGCAATACCATTACTAATACTGTACGTTAAAGGCATAGCAATCATTGCAAGTATAGCAGGAGCTGACTCTGAAATGTCATTCCATTCGATATCAGTGATATTTCTTATAAAGAGAACAGAAACAAACAGTAAAGCAGCACCATCAATTTGTTTTGGTAAACTAGTCGCTAAAGGGGCGAAAAAAATACACGCTAAGAACAACAGTCCTATTACAAGTGAAGTCATTCCAGTTTTCCCTCCAGCTTTCACACCAGCCCCGGACTCTACATAACTTGTAACCGTAGTTGTTCCCATCATTGCACCAGCCACTGTACCGACGCTATCTGATAACATAGCTTTATTGATATCTTGGACTTTTCCATCTTTACCAACTTTACCAGCAACATTTGCAACTGAAGTTAAAGTTCCCGCAGTATCAAAAAAGTCAATAAATAACAAAGTAAATATTACCGTAGACATACCTGCTGTCATAGCCGCAGATAGGTCAAACTCAAATAGATAAGTCATTGGCGGCGGTGAGCTTGCAATACCATTAAATTTTGCAAGACCAGTAGCCCAAGCAATAATACTAAATACTAGAATACCGATTATTATATTACCTTTGACATTCATTTTTTCTAATACAATTATTGCAATGAAAGTTGCACACCCAAGTAAGACCAAAGGATCACCTAAGTTACCAAGTTGCACTAATGTAACAGGGTTATCGACAACGACTTCCATTATTTGAAGACCAATTATTGCTAAAAATAAACCTATACCTGCTCCAATTCCCAATTTTAAACTTTTTGGAATTGAGTTGATTAACCAAGCTCTAATAGGTGTAAGAGATATAATTAAGAACAATATTCCCGCAACTAACACGGCACCCAAAGCTTCTTGTGGTGTGTATCCCATTCCTGCACAAACCCCAAAAGCTACAAATGCATTTATCCCCATACCTGGTGCAAGTCCAATCGGCCAAGTTTTTCCATAAAAAGCCATTATGAAACATGCTAATGCTGTAGCCAAAATCGTTGCTGTATAAACTGCGCCGAAATCAAAGAACCCTTTATCAGGACCGGCAAATTCTCCTGATAATATAAATGGATTTAAAAACATTATATAAGCCATTGTCAGGAATGTAGTTGTTCCGGCTATTACTTCTGTTTTAAAATCTGTTTTGTGTTTTTTATAATTAAAATAATTTTCAAGCATTTTTCCTCCTACAGAATAATTATTTGATTCTTCTTAAAATTACCTTTTAAAACTAGCCTTTATTCACATATTTCAACTCAGAAGTTTATATTTATGCCATAATTAGACTGTAAAATCATTTTATGAAAAAGCTTAAAATTTTGTTCATCAGCTTTTTATTAATGATCTTGGTAACAGGTTGTAAAACCATTAAACAAAAAACCGATTCTATTGTTGAAAAAGAAAATCAAAAACTTAGTAAATTCATTGGTAAATCTTTAAATGATTTAAAAGTAAATTTAGGTAATCCAGACGAAGATTTTAAAAATGATAAAGGAAATTTAGTATTTGTTTATAACACAAAAAAATATGGAATTCCGTGCGAAAGAAGATTTGAAATAGACAGTAGTTCTGTTGTTGTGGGATTTACGTCTAATGGTTGTTTTTAGATTACCTGCGGAGAATAAATCTCCGCAAGCAAGGTTTTTACTTATTTAATTTCAATAAGCTTTTTCTTTTTATGCTCTGGAACAATTCTTTCACAAGAGATTGTTAAAAGACCATCTTTAAGTTCAGCACCATTTACTTTTACATCGTCAGCAATGGTAAAAGATCTTGCAAATTGTCTTTGAGAAATACCTTTATGAATTATTTCTCCATCTGCATTTTTGTCATCTGATTTACTAAATTGTTTTGTTTTTACAGTTAGTAAATTATCTTCAAACTCAACCTCAACATCTTTCTTATTAAAACCAGCTAATGCAACCTCAATAGCATAGTTGTCCTTACCAGTTTTTCTAATATTGTAAGGTGGGTAGTTTGACTGCATTGTCATTCCACCATTACCTAACATATTTTCAAATTGGTCGAACATATCGTCGAATCCAATAGAAAATGGTCTTAGTGAGTTAAATATAGATAGATCCTTACTTGTCATAATATCCTCCTTTTTTAAGCAAGTTATTTTGTAAGCCCCATTAGGCGACCTACGATTGTTATTTGGGAATTTTTTTTAATTTTTCAAGATCAAAAAAAATTAAATCTTATTTGAAATTTTTAATGTAAATGCATAATCAAGGGCTATTTCTTCTATAGCGCCATCGCGACCTGATTTACCACCATGACCTGCATCCATTTCGGTTTTTAAAAGCAACAAGTTGTTATCTGTCTTAAAATCTCTTAGCTTAGCAGTAAACTTTGCAGGCTCATCAAATAAAACTCTATTGTCACTTAAACTTGTAGTAATTAACATATGAGGATAATCCATTTTTCTAATATTATTATATGGAGCATAAGAAAATATATAATCAAAATGTTCTTTATTTTCTTTAGCATTTCCAAATTCGTCAAATTCCCCTACCGTTAATGGCAAGGAATGATCAAGGTTAGTCGTCAAGGAGTCAACAAATGGAACTGCCATCACAATTCCTAAAAATAATTCTGGTGCTTGATTAACCACTGCTCCCATTAGTAGGCCACCAGCTGAACCACCCATACCAATTATTTTACCTTTAGAAGAATATTTATTTTCAATTAAATATTTTGCTGCATATATATAATCTTTGAATGTATTTTTTTTATTTGTAAGTTTACCCTCTTTCCACCATTTCATACCTTTTTCCATTCCACCTCTAATATGTGCGGTTGCCCAGATAATATCTCTATTAATGAGACTGAGTCTTGTTGATGAAAAACTTGGGCTCATAGAATTTCCATAAGATCCATAGCCATATAAAAGTAAGTTTGCTGATCCATCAACTTTTGTTTTTTTGTGCCTTGTTATTGTTAAAGGGACCATTCTTCCATCATGAGATTTGAATTCAATTCTTTCTACAACATAATCATTAGAATTATGACCTGATGGAATTTCTTGTTCTTTTACTAACTTTTTTGATTTCTCAAGAAGATTATAAGAATAAACTTTGGAAGGTGATTTTGGAGAAGAATATCCCACGTAAATATTGTCAGTATCTCTATTTTTTTGTTTTAATGAAATATTAGGCACACATACCTCTTCATCAGAAAAAATTAATTCTTCCTCCAAACCAGATGAAATATTTTTTACAAATAGTTTGTCCAACGCATTTGAAGTTTCTGATCTTATTATCCAATTCTTTAAAAAAACACACCCACCAATAAGCACCTCATTTTTTGCGAGAACAAAAGATCTCCAATTTTGTTTTTCTAAGCTATCCGAAATATCTATTTTAAAATCCTCAGCATCTTTATTTGTATGATTATAAAATTTATTATCCCAAGAGCTGATTGAGTAAAGGATTCCTTTTTCTCGTTTAATTATAAGTTTAGGATTTGGTTTTATTTCATCAACTCTAAAATAATATTGTTCCGATGTATTGTGGTCTGAAGATGAAATAAAATAATATTTTTCATCTGAACTTATGTATATGCTTACAGTAAAAGCATCATTTTTTTCTTCAAAAATTAATTCATCATGATCTTTATAATTACCAATTTCATGTCTATATATTTTTCTAGCTCGGTGATTTTCATCCAGTTTAGAGTAAAAAATAAATTTATCATCTAAACTAAAGGTAATAGAGCCAGATGTATCAGTTATTTTTTTTGTGATAATTTTATTAGAAACAATATCTCTAATATAAATTGTATAATATTCAGAACCTTTAACGTCTAGAGAGTAGGCAAGAAATTTATCATTATGACTTACCTCTAAATCTCCAACTCCAAAATACTCCACATTTAGTTTTTCTTTTTCTTTATCTCCATTCCAAATCTCTTCAATTTCATTAGTATTAATTTTCTTTCGAAGCTTGATAGAGTAATTTCCTTCTTTAGTAGTTTTGGTCCAATAATCATAAGTATGATCTCTGTAGGGAAGAGATTCATCATCAAGTTTAATTCTACCTTTTATTTCATCAAATAATTTTTTCTGTAAATTTTTGGTATCTTTTAAGTGAAACTCAGTATACTTATTCTCTTGGATTAAGTACTCTTTAACCTCAGGATCCAATTTATTTTTATCTTTCAATACCTCTAGAATATTCTTTTGATGAATCCAGCTGTAATTATCTTCCCAATTTGTGTTGTGACAAGATTTTATTTCTAGTTTTTTTCTAAGTTGTGGTACTTTCATAAAACAGAAGAAATATATGAATATAATAATTTATACAGTAGTTATATTGACTATTTTTTATTTTCTACTGAAATTTATAAGTAATATTTCATCAAAAAAGATATCAAAAGGTCTTAGATTCTTAATAATTATAGGATTAATTTTTTTAGCAATTTTATTTGCTGTAGGTGGTAGATTTTTGTTAACATTACCCCTTACCTTGGCAAGTTTAGCTTTGTTAAAATTAAAAGGTTTGTCAATTTTTCAAATTATATCTCTTTTCAGACTAATTCAAACACTTAAGAGAAGTGGAAGATTTTCATTTAATAAAATGCAAAATAATTACTCTAACTTGTCTGTTTCAGAGTCATATAAAATTTTGAATTTAGATGAAAAAAAAAAATTAACAAAAGAAGATATTAATAAAGCATATTTAAAGATTCAAAAAAAAATTCACCCAGATGTATCACCTGAAACATCAAGACTTTCATCAATTGTTAATGAAGCTAGAGATGTGTTGCTGAACGAAATTAAATAAACTTTTTTACTTTTTCTAAAATCATTTCTTCTGTAATAGAACCTGGATCAAACTTAGAGTCATGGGTAATTTCGTCTATACTCACATTTGGCGGCAATATCCGATGTTGGTGGACACTATAATCTGAATAAGCTCTTGGAGTATCTAACAAAATTATAAAACTAGGTTTACCCATTTGACTGGATATGTGGTGTCCAAAAGAGTCGTTACCAATATATATATCACTAAAAAAAATATAATTTCTTACTTCCGATATATTTTTGTTACTAAGAGATTCACAGCAATTACTTCCAACCTCCTGAATTATTTTTTTTGCATCATCATTTTCATTTAGTCCACATAATAAATAGAAATAAAATTTTTGTTTCTCATTTAATTTTTTTATTAGTTTAATATAATTTTGATAACCCCATTTTGTCGTTGGTCCTGAAGAACCAATTCCAAGAATAATTTTTTTTAAGTTATTTTTTTTTAATTGTTCAATATTTTTAGTATCAATTAAAATTTTTGTCTCAGTAGGACAATCATTAATATTTAAACATTTTTCAGTGAATTTTTTAGCTGCATCAACAAGATGTAAATTTTTTTTATTAAACAATGGGTAATTATAAATTTTTTTTATCCCAGCCAATTTTGCAGATAAAAAATATCTCAAGCTTGGGTAAAAGATAAAAATATTATCGAGACTTAAATTTTTAAAAAATAACGATAATTTGAATATATCCAAAAATTTTTTATGGAAATCATCTAAATAAATTATTTCTTTAATATTAGGATCATCATTAATAACCTCTTTGAGTTTTGGATTTAAAGTAATTAATGTTATTGGACCAAATTTTTTTGCTATTTGATGACAGTAACTTAGATGTAATAAATTAGCACCTAAACCTTTATAACTTAGTAAAATTCCTGTTTTCATATAAATAATTTTTCTATTATACTTATTTAAAAAAATATTATGTCAAAAATTAAAGGTATATATGCTGCCGGAATGTCAATCTTAAACGATGATTTAAGTCTTAATATTGAAAAAACGATTTCGCATTCAGAAAAAATCATTAAACAGGGCTGCCATGGTGTTGCAATCTTTGGAAGTACAGGACAAGCTCAGTTAATACCAGTTATAGAAAAAATAAGTTTATTAAATAAACTTTCATTAAGTAATTTTAAAAAAAATTTTTTAATAGGAACTGGAATGAATTCATTAGGTGAAACGATAAATTTCATGAAAATTTCTTTATCTCTAGGTTTTAAAAAATTTTTAATAATGCCACCCGCTTATTATATATATGATGATGCCGAAGTAATTAGGTTTTACTCAAAAATTGTAGAGGCTTTGCCTAATTCTGAAATTGTTCTCTATAATTTTGAAAAATTATGTGGTTATAAATTTAGTTTAGATTGCATAAAAAAACTTGTCAAAAGGTTTCCTGATCAAATAGTAGGTGTTAAAGATAGCACTTATAATTTATTTGAAAAATTAGAATTAGAGAACTTTTCTATTTTACCTGGGTCAGAATTAAAATTGTTAAAAGGTTTGGAGCTTGGTTGCTCTGGAATTATTACAGCTACATGCAATGTAACAGCACATTTATCTAGAAAAGTTTATGATGATTTTTTCTCTAATAGTGAACAATCTAGTAATAAAAAATTATGTGAAGTTAGAAGTGCATTCGATAACTATAATTTAATTTCTGGATTACATACATTTTACTCTCAAGAAAGTAAAATTTATGAAAATATACTTCCTCCATTAAGGTTATTGAGTGAAAGTGAAAAGAAAAATTTAATGAATATGTTAAAAGATCTAAATTTCAATATAAAATCTTTAATGGCGGCTTAACATGCAACTTGCGAGATTTTTGAATAAAGTTTTTAAGAAAGATGGTTTCATATTAACAGATGCGGACTCGAAAGATTATATAATTGGAAAACCAAATAAAAATCCTATTAGATTAAAAATCTTAAATAAAAAACTCCATTACAAATTATTATTTCATCCAGATTTATATTTTGGTGAGGCATACACTGATGGTGAAATAGTCATTGAAAATGGAACACTAACAGATTTTTTAGATTTAGCTTTAATGAATTTTGGAAGGGGCGAATTAAATTTTTTTAGTTATTTAATGAACAGATTAAGAGGGTCATATAGATATCTGACAAACTTCAATTTTATTAAAAAATCTAAAATGAATGTGTCTCACCATTATGACATTAAAGATGATTTATATGATTTATTTTTAGATCCTAAAAGACAATATTCATGTGCATATTTTAAAAATGATAATGATAATTTAGAGGAGGCTCAAAATAATAAGATACAGCACATAATCAAAAAATTAAATATTCAACCTAATCAAAAAGTTTTAGATATAGGTTGTGGGTGGGGCTCACTCGCTATTGATATTGCAAAAAGTGCAAAATGCGAAGTCACTGGTATAACTTTATCAGAGAATCAATTTAATTACTGTATTCAAAAAGCCAAGGATATGAATTTGGAGAATCAAGTTAAATTTAAATTAATGGATTATAGGGAGTTAAAAGAAAAATTTGATAGAATAGTGAGTGTAGGTATGTTCGAGCACGTCGGAAGAAAATTTTATAAAAAATTCTTTAAGCAAATTGAAAATTTATTAATGGATGATGGTATTTCATTAATACATACCATAGGTTCAGTAAACCCACCTAGAGACCCACATCCATGGATAACAAAATATATTTTTCCAGGAGGCTATACACCAAGTTTAAGTGAGGTAACAACTCCTATTGAAAAAGCAGGTTTAATCGTTACAGATATTGAAGTATTGAGGTTGCATTATTCTCATACTCTTAGACATTGGAAAGAAAATTGTATTAAAAATAGAGAAAAAATTGTTGCGATGTTTGATGAAAAATTTTTTAGAATGTGGGAATTTTATCTTGCTGGTTGTGAAATGGCATTTAAATGGGGCGATCAAGTTGTATACCAATTTCAACTTACAAAAAATTATACATCCACTCCAGTGACACGAGACTATATTTATCAATAAATTATTGATAAGATTTAATTCCTTAAAAATGAAAAAAAAACCCAAAAAAGCCAAAAAAACCAAAAGAAATAAGAAAATTACCAAAAACTCTTCGGGGTCAAAAAAGATTAAAAAATTTAAAAAAATTTCAAAAAAAAGAAAAAAAATTTATAAAGCAAAGCTCAGAAGAGAAAAAAGAAAAAAAACTAGAAAAATTTTAAAAAAATTTACTCATATTAAAATTAAAAAGGTCAAAAAAGAAAGCCTTATTCACAAGTTAGTTAAATTACAGCTCTCATTAAAACCTGAATTAAATCTTAAGATTAATTTAAACTTGGAAAAATATATCCAAGGTTTTTTTGACAAAATATCTGAAACAATCTCAAATTACAAAATTTTAAAAAGTGATGAAAAAAGAAGATTGAAATTAGAAAAAATTGAAAATGAAAGAAAAGCAAAAATTGCAATAGAAAAACAAAAAAAAGAGACTGAAGCTTTAAGATTAAAATTAAAAAAACAACAATTAAAAGACGAGGAAAGATTAGAGAAACAAAGAACTAAAGATATAAAATTATTCTTAAGAAAAGAACAGGCCCTCTTAAGAATTGAGCAAGCAGAAAAACAAAAACAATTTTTACAACAACTAAAGTTAGAAAAACAAATTGAAAAATTTAGGATCCGGGAAGTTAAAGAGTTAGAGAGACTTGAAAAAATTTCCCTAAAGGAAAAAAGAGAAGATTATGCTGAGCTACAAGAGAGAATTGATAAGCTTAAAGAAAAATATCGAATTATCAGAGATCAAAAGATAAAAGAAAGGGTGGAGGCCCTAGGGGTAAAACTTCAAGGAGATGAAGACAGAGAAGCTTTATTATCTAAAGAAAAAGAATATACCTTAGCAAGACAAAAAATTGAATTTGCTCTAGAAAGTTTTTATAGAAGTGCGAGCAGTTTAGTGTTTCAACTCAATAAAAGACATGTAACTAGAAATATGTCTATTTTCCGATGTATTGATAGAAGGTTTGAAACAGGTGAAATTTTTGTAAAATGGGATGAATCAGAAGATGAAGATTGGTTATTATTAATATACATTAAAAATAATTCTCCTGATGAAGGCATTGTAATTGAAGATAAAACTAATCCTGAAAAAAATCTTTCCCATGAATTTAGGAGTATAGATATATTTAAAGCTTCTGACACAATGGTGGATTCTCTGACCCAACTTATTGCTAGAAAAAGAGATAAAAATATTAATTAAAATTATTCTCTAATTGGGTATTATCTTAAATGATTTTAGGAACAATTTTTTTAATAATTCTATATTTAATTTTAAGATATACTCTAGCTTGGATTTCTTATTACAATAATTTAGACTCTAGACTTGGAGATAGTACTTGGAGGTTTACTTATGACTATCCTGTTATCGGGGAACGGGATATTTCAGATTTAGATGATAAAGAATTTGTTAGACTAAGAAGAAAAAAAAATAAGATTATCTTAATAATGTATGCGATAACTTTAATCATGTTTATTGCCTCTATGGGTGTATTAAGTAAATTTTTACTATTTTTTTTTAGTTAATTTTTAAGTTGTTTCTTATTTTTTAAATATAAAAAAAAGGCTATTATTTCGTAGCCAAAAGAAAACAAATTAAAAATTATTGGTAGTTTAAAAAAATTATATAAAAATTTGTATTTTGGTATTTTTTTCCATACTATTAAAAAAGCCTCAGCACCTTCTAGAACTTTTTCACCATCTTTTACATGAAGTCTTCGAAGAAGTTCTTTGCTATTTTTGGAAGTTTCTTTTAAAGCTGAAGTATTGTCAGTAATATCTATCCAATCAATTTCTTGGATTTTTTCTTTTTTATATAAATCAATTTCAGCCTTACAAATTTTACATGAATTATTGAAATAAACTTTCATAAAGATTAATTAATTACAAATAATTGATGTTATGTATATGCGTAAAATACACATGTTGAAAATTATATTAAACAAACTATGTATTATCAGCTATGAGTAATTTCTTTGAAAAATCTGACCTATCTAGAAATGATGCGGAAAGTATAATTTCTGATACGTTAAAGAAATGTGATGATGGTGAACTATATCTTGAGAATTCTAAATCGGAGTCAATTTTATTAGATGATAATAAAATAAAGAATTCGAGCTATAGTTCAGACCTAGGTTTTGGATTTAGAGCAGTATCAGATGAGATTGTTGCTTATTCTCATTCTAATGAAATATCAAAAAATTCCTTAAAACAATCTTCTGAAAATTTAAAATCAACATTAAAATCTGCCAAGGGTATTTATAATCACGAAATACCCAAATCTAATAAAAAATATTATGAAAATATAAACCCAATTGAGCAAAAAACACTTAATGAAAAAATAGAAATTTTAAATAAAGTAAATAGCTATCTTCGAACAAAAAATAGCGATGTTAAGCAAGTAACAGCAAATTTCCTCGGGGAACAAAAGTCTATAGAAATAATCAGATCTGGTGGTCAAACATTAACTGATATCCGTCCCTTAGTTAGATTTAATGTAACAGTCATGCTTGAGAAAAATGGAAGAAAAGAGACAGGGGTATATGGCATTGGAGGACGAAAATCATATGATTCATATTTAAGACAAAATAATTGGAAAAATGTTTGTGATGAAGCACTAAGAATAGCTTCAGTAAACTTAGAGAGTAAACCAGCTCCGGCAGGAGAAATGAAAGTTGTATTAGGCCCTGGTTGGCCTGCTATTTTAATTCATGAAGCAGTAGGACATGGTTTGGAAGGAGATTTTAATAGAAAAAAAACTTCTGCATTTCATAATCTAATGGGTCAAAAAGTTGCAAGTGAGGGCGTCACAATTATTGATGATGGGACTATCGATAATAGAAGAGGAAGTTTAACAATAGATGATGAAGGAACCCCAACCGAAAAAACAGTATTAATAGAAAATGGAATATTAAAAAATTTTATGCAAGATCGACTTAATGCTAGATTAATGAAAACTAGATCTACTGGAAGTGGAAGAAGAGAAAATTATAGGCATATCGTTCTTCCAAGAATGAGAAATACCATGATGTTAAATGGAAATAATACTCAAGAAGAAATGATTAAATCAGTTGATAAAGGTATTTTTGCAGTCAGTTTTGGTGGTGGACAAGTTGATATTACTTCAGGCAAATTTGTATTTAATTGCACAGAGGCATATGAAATTATCAATGGCAAAATTGGATCACCCATCAAAGGCGCAACACTTATAGGTGATGGTCCATCTATATTAAAAGAAGTTTCAATGGTTGGAAATGATATGATGTTAGATCCTGGGATTGGAACTTGTGGTAAAGCCGGCCAAGGTGTTCCTGTTGGAGTTGCTCAACCTTCTATATTAATTAACAAGATGACAGTTGGTGGTACAAAACTTTAATGATTAAAGATCAAGAATATTTATCTGAAAAAGCGTCATACTGTTTAGATTTAGCAAAAAAATTAGGAGCAACAGACTCAAGTGTTATTGTGGGAAATTCAATTTCAGAAACTGTAAATTTTAGAAATCAAAAATTAGATGAATCTAATAGATCAGATAATCTTGCTATAAACTTAACAACTTATATTGGTAAAAAAAAATCATCAATATCATCCTCAAATTTATTAAAAGAAAATTTAGATATTCTTATTGAAAAATGTATTGAAACTACAAAAAATACACCTGAGGATGAATTTAATTCGCTTCCAGATAAAGATTTACTTGCAAAAGAAGTTAAAGATTTAAATTTATACGATGATACTCATATAAAAAATGAAGCCAAAATTGAATATTTAACAAAACTAGAAATATCTGCCTCAAATGAAAAAAAAATAGTAAATACAGAGTCAAGTTTTACCCAAGATAAATCAAATTTTATTTTAGCTAATAGTGATGGTTTTTCTAAAGGGTATAAAAGTTCATCATTTACGGCATCAAGTGTAACTGTCGCTAAAGATGATAAAAGTATGGAAAGAGATTATGAGTATACAAGCAAATGTCATCTTAAAGATATTAAAGATGCTGAAGAGTTAGGAAAATTAGCCGCTGAACAAACCATTAGAAAACTTAGTCCAAAAAAAATAGGAAGTGAAAAAATATCTTTAATATTTGATAAAAGAATCGCAAAAGGAATTTTAAGTACTTTCGCTGGAGCAATATCTTCATCTTCTATTTCGAGAGGTACCTCTTTTTTAAAAGATAAAATCAATCAAAAAATATTTTCAGATAAAATAAATATTCTTGATAAACCAGACATTCTAAAAGGTCTTGGTTCTAGAAGCTTTGATTCTGAAGGGGTAAAAACTAATACCTTAAAGCTTGTAGAGCAGGGTGTGCTAAAACATTATTTGATTGATACATATAACGGAAAGAAATTAAATCAAAAATCAAATGGAAGGTGTGGAGGAACGAGCAATCTTTATTTTGAAAATGGAAATATTTCATACAAAGATCTTTTAAATTCTAGGTCAAAATGTCTTTACATAACTGAAACCATAGGCCACGGAAGCAATATTGTTACAGGTGATTACTCAGTTGGCGCCACAGGTTTTCTTATAGAAAATGGAGAATTTAAACATCCCATTAATGAAATTACTATTGCAGGAAATTTTAAGGATATGTTTCAAAATATCATTTTAGCTAATGATTTAGAATTTGAATATGCAACTAATTCTCCAACCATGATGATTGAAGGAATGGTAGTTGCAGGAAAATAATAATAATAATTATTCAAAATTTTTTAAACGATATTCCCAATTTCCCATTCTAGAATAAGAGACCCTTAGAATATTAGAACTTTTTTTGTCAAACCAAATATCAAAATCTAAACGTTTATCCTTTGGTAATGACATGTCTTTTGATTCTAATTTAAAATGATCTACTTCATAGATTTTTCCATATTGTTCAATTTTTTCTTTGCCCACAAAGGTAACAATTTGTTCTTTTATACTTCCTGAAATTGGGCTTATTTGAGTATTGCTCTGTAAAATTTTATGGTTCCACCAATTTCCAATAATATTATGGATGGAAGCTTCACCTGAATAAGATGAACCTTTTATATCAAATTTATTTTTATCTTTATTAAAAACCAAATTAACAAATTTTTCTTTATCATTTTGCAAAGTTTTAGAATTATAAGAAATTAACTGATCTTTAATATATCTTTCCTCACCATATCCCTCTACTTGAAAAATAGTAGCTCCTAATAATTTTACGGAAAAATTTATTTGATTAGTAACTAGTGTTTCATCTCCCTTTCTTTTGAAGAAATAATAGTTATATCCTATTAATTCTCCATTTCTAAAAATATCCAATTCAATTTTATTAATTTTTTTGTAGTGATCCATATGGGCATGAACATTTGAGCAGAATAATATAAAAATTAAGATTAAAATTTTTTTCATTTAATGATTACATTAATAGACTTTTCTTATAATAGAAGTAGTTTATTAAAAATGTTTTTAAAAATTAAGAAAATACCAAAAGTATACTGGAGCTCTGAAAAAACATATAATTTTAAACCAAGATTTTCGACATTATTTTTTTGTTGTTTTGGTTTAATGTTATTTGGTCTGGGTGAAGGATTATTAATTGTTTCTTTTACAGGAGCTTCACCATGGAGTGTTTTAGCTCAAGGTATTTCTCTTAATGTAAATCTCAGTATTGGAATGATTACATTTTTAATAAGTATCTCCGTTTTAATTTTATGGATACCACTTGGTCAAAAACCCGGTATGGCGACTATTTTAAATGCCTTAATAATTGCATTAATGATTGATCTTTGTATAAAATTTGTATCCACTCCTTCTAGTTATTATAACCAATTAATCTTAGCTATAGTTTCAGTAGTTACAGTTGGAATTGGTGGTGGCATATATTTAGTTTCAAATTTAGGAGCAGGCCCAAGAGATGGTTTAATGGTTGGTTTACAAGAAAAAACAAATTTACCTATAGCCTTAGTAAGAGCAACACTTGAAATTTCAGTTGTTAGTGTTGGTTGGTACTTAGGTGGTACTGTTGGAATTGGAACTTTGTTATTTGCTTTTGGAATTGGACCTTGTGTTGCACTTGGACTTTATTTGGTAAATAAAATTTTTAATTAAGCTGCAGAGCTAGATTTTTCACTTCTTTTTCTCTCATGAGGATCAAGAATAGCTTTTCTTAACCTACAAGACTCTGGTGTAATTTCTAAAGCTTCATCTGTATTCAACATGCTTAATTGTTCTGCAATTGACATTTTCCTAACTGGTGTGAGTACAACATTTTCATCTGTTCCTTGTGTTCTCATATTTGTTAATTTTTTGCCCTTCATAACATTAATTATCATGTCACCTGGCTTAGGTGATAATCCAACAATCATACCTGGGTAAACAGGATCATTGTGTGTTACAAACATTTCCCCTCTTGCCTGCAAGTTAAATATTGCAAATGCAACAGCCTTACCTTGCTCCATTGATATTAATGCACCTTTTCTTCTTCCTTCCATTTCTCCTTCATACGGACCATAGTCATGAAAAATTCTATTGATTACACCATTTCCCTTTGTAAGAGTAAGAAACCTACTAGTGTAACCCATTAAACCTCTAGTTGGGGCATGAAATATTAATCGCTTCTTATTTTTGCCTGTATCTTTTAATTCAATTAATTTTCCCTTTCTTCTATTCATTGAGTCAATTATCTTTGAAGAGTATTCCTCATCAAGGTCCATAGTAATTTCCTCAATTGGCTCGAGCTTGCTTCCGTTATTATCTTTTTTAAATAAAACTTTCGGTGGACTAACAGTCATTTCAAAACCTTCTCTTCTCATTTGAGTAAGTAAAATTTCTAGCATTAATTCTCCTCTTCCACTTACTACAAAAGAATCGTTTCCATCATTTTCTGAGAATGTTATTCCAACATTGTTTTGTGCTTCAGTGATCAATCTATCTCTAATTTGAGTACTAGTAAGTTTTTTTCCTTCGGTACCAGCTAAAGGAGATGTGTTAACTGTAATGGTAATGGACATGGTTGGAGGATCGATAGGAGTAGCAGTTATTGGTTCACTCACTTCTAAATCACATATTGTATCTGCAACATTAGCTTTTTCTAAACCAGCAACAACTACAATATCTCCTGCTTCCCCAATCTCAATAGGAACCTTTTTTGTTCCTTCATATCTAAAAATTTTTGTAAGTCTGCCTTCATCAACTTTTTCACCTTTTAAGTTGATAGCTTTAATTGCCTGGTTAGCTTTAGCAGTTCCTTGGGCAATCTTTCCTACCAAACTTCTTCCTAAAAAACTATCTGCGTATAGTAACGTTGATAACATAGCGAAAGGCTTTGATTTATCAAAATCTGCTGGTCTTACATGTTCTATGACTTGATCTAATAACGGATTTAAATTTTCTCTTGGACCTTTAATTTCTTTATCGGCCCATCCAGATCTTCCACTAGCATATAAAACTGGGAAATCCAATTGTTCCTCGTTTGCATCCAAACTTACGAATAAATCAAATGTTTCATCTAATACTTCATTGGCTCTTTGATCTGCTTTATCAAGTTTATTTATTACCACAATTGGTTTTAAACCTTGTCTTAGAGCTTTAGATAATACAAATTTCGTTTGTGGCATCACGCCTTCAGCTGAGTCAATTAATAATAAAGCACCATCGGCCATACTCAAAACTCTTTCAACTTCTGCAGCAAAATCTCTGTGTCCTGGAGTGTCAATGATGTTAATTCTTGAGTTTTTCCAATTTATTGATGCAGGTTTTGCCAAAATGGTAATTCCTCTTTCTTTTTCAAGTTCTCCAGAGTCCATTAGCCGTTCATCAACAACTTCATTTTCTCTAAATGAACCACTTTGTTTCATTAGATTATCGATTAAAGTTGTTTTACCATGATCAACGTGTGCAATGATGGTGATGTTTCTAATATCGTTACTCATAATTTGTGGCTCTTATACATTAAATTTTTTTTTTGGAAACTTTAAAAAAGCCAAATAAATATTAAAATTTAGTGAAAAATGTAGTTTTTAGTTTGTTTTTTTTGCTTTTTCTCTCTTAAGTTTTCTTTTTTCTTTTAAACTTAATTTTGGTTTTTTATTTGCAGTTGAGTCTTTGAAGGATTTGCCGCTATATCTTTTTGACATTTTAGTATTTTACTAAAATTAAAAAAAAAGGCCATCATCAAAAGATGGCCTTTAAAAATTTTATTTGAAAGAGGGGGGGTTACATTCCCATTCCGCCCATTCCTCCCATTCCTCCCATTCCGCCCATACCACCAGGCATTGCAGGAGCTCCACCAGCATCTTTTTCATCTGGTTTATCAGCTATCATAGCTTCTGTAGTTACTAATAATCCAGAAATTGAAGCAGCATCTTGAAGAGCAGTTCTAACAACTTTTACAGGATCAATAATACCTTTAGCAAACATATCACAATACTCTTCGTTTTGTGCGTCATAACCATGAGATTTCTTATTTTGTTCTAATAATTTACCAACTACAACTGAACCATCTACTCCAGCATTTTTAGTAATCTGTCTTATAGGAGCCTCTAATGCTCTTCTAACAAGATCCACACCAGCTTTTTGGTCTTCACCTTTAGCTTTCACTTTTTCAAGATCTTGAGCAGCATAAAGTAATGCACATCCACCACCTGTTACAATACCTTCTTCAACAGCGGCTCTTGTTGCATTTAAAGCATCTTCAACTCTGTCTTTTCTTTCTTTAACCTCAACTTCAGTAGCACCACCAACTTTAATTACAGCCACTCCACCAGCTAATTTAGCTAATCTTTCTTGAAGTTTTTCTTTATCATAATCAGAAGTTGTTTCATCTATTTGTTGTTTAATAGAAGAGCATCTTGCTTCTATATCAGATTTTTTACCACTACCATTTACAATAGTACTATTATCCTTATCAACCTTAACCTTTTTACAAGAACCAAGATTTTCAAGTTTAACATTTTCAAGTTTAATTCCCAAGTCTTCAGAAATAACCTGCCCACCTGTTAAAATTGCAATATCCTCAAGCATTGCTTTTCTTCTGTCACCAAATCCTGGAGCTTTTACGGCAACAACTTTTAACCCACCTCTTAGTTTGTTTACTACTAAAGTAGCTAATGCTTCACCTTCAACATCTTCAGAAATTATCATTAAAGGTCTTCCAGCTTGAACTACAGCTTCTAAAAGTGGAACCATTGGTTGTAGATTTGTTAATTTTTTTTCGTGTAAAAGAATAAAAGGATTTTCTAATTCAGTTGTCATCTTATCACTATTAGTAATAAAATATGGAGATAGATATCCTCTATCAAATTGCATACCCTCAACAACATCTAACTCAGTTTCAATACCTTTGTTTTCTTCGACTGTTATAACACCTTCGTTACCAACTTTTTGCATAGCTTTTGCAATCATTGTTCCAATTTCCTTATCACCATTTGCAGAAATTGTTCCAACTTGTGCAATCTCATCACTATCTTTTACTTTTTTTGCTGAAGACACAAGATTTTGTTTTACTACTTCAACAGCTGCATCAATTCCACGTTTTACATCCATAGGATTCATTCCAGCAGTTACGTATTTAACTCCCTCTCTAACAATTGCTTGAGCTAAAATGGTTGCTGTAGTTGTTCCATCACCAGCTTCATCATTGGTTTTGCTAGCAACTTCTTTCACCATTTGAGCACCCATGTTTTCAAATTTGTCTTCTAGATCAATTTCCTTAGCCACTGAAACACCGTCTTTAGTAATTCTTGGAGCACCGTAAGATTTGTCCATAACTACGTTTCTACCCTTAGGTCCTAGAGTAACTTTAACTGTATCAGCTAGAATATTTACACCCCTAATCATCGCTGCTCTTGCTTCAGCATCAAACTTTACAATTTTTGCCATTTTATTTTCTCCTTTAAATTTAGTTATTTGCTTGAAATACCCATAATGTCTGACTCTTTCATTATGCTGTATTCTTTGCCATCGATTTTAACTTCAGTTCCTGACCACTTGCCAAATAAAACTTTGTCACCAACTTTTACGTCCATTGGAATTGTTTTTCCGTCTTCAGTTTTTGCACCTCCCCCAACAGCAACTACTTTGCCCTCTTGAGGTTTCTCTTGAGCTGTATCTGGGATGATTATTCCACCAGAAGTTTTTTCACTACTATCTAAAACTTCAATTAGTACTCGATCATGTAATGGTCTAAATTTCATAAAATTCTCCTTTATAATATGGACTTCATATAGAGATTGGCATTACTATTTCAAGATATAGTTCAAAATAAGTTTGTTAAAAAATGTAGGAATTTAAGGTTTTTATGGGTTATAGATAATTTTGATGACTAAAAATTTAGACAAAGAAGGTCTGAGAACTGTAGTTGATGATTATCAATTATTTTATATAGATTTATGGGGAGTGGTACATAATGGTATTTATCTGCACGAAGAGGCAATTAAAACCCTAAGAGAAATAGCAAAAAAAAATAAGGACTATATTTTACTTACAAATGCGCCAAGACCAAACAGTGCAGTAAAATCTTTTTTGGAAAAATTAGGAATGGATAAAGAAATGAGAGATCATGTTTTTACATCTGGTGAAGCAGCTTTAAACTATTTAAAAAAAAATTTATCGGACAAAACTTTCTACCACGTTGGCCCACCAAGAGATTTTGATTTATTTAATGATTTTAAAAAAATGAAATCAAAAAATTTAGACGATAGTGATTATATATTATGTACAGGACTATTTGACGACCATGATAAAGACTTAAATTATTATAAAAATTTATTTGAAAAAAATCTTAAAAAAAAGATGATTTGTACAAATCCTGATTTAATAGTGGACAGGGGAGGGACAAGAGAATTATGTGCAGGTTCTATTGCAATGGTTTTTGAAAAAATGGGGGGTGAAGTAATATATTTTGGAAAGCCTTATCCAGAAGTCTACAATCAATCTATTGATAATAAAAATAAAAAAGTTTTAACAATTGGTGACAATCTTAATACAGATATTAAAGGAGCTAATCTTCTAAATTTTGACTCATTAATTATTTCAAATGGAATTCATAAAAGTGAGATCAATGAAAAAGGAATTGAAAAAATATCAAAGTCCTATGAAACAATTTGTAATTACATTCAATCGGAACTAAAATGGTAAAATCAATTAATTTATATAATAGTTTTGATATTAAGTCTCAGCATAAAAGTTCAATAATTTTAATTGGAAATTTTGATGGAATTCATTTGGGCCATCAAAAATTATTAGAACATGCTAAAAAATACAAAAAAAAATTTTCTTTGAAGATTGGGGTTTTAACTTTTGAACCATTACCAAAAATGTATTTCAATTCAAGTATAAAAAATTTTAGAATATCAAGTCAAGAACAAAAAATAAATATATTAAATAAATTCAAAGTTGATTTTATCATAACAAAAAAATTCAATAAAAAATTTTCTAAAACAAAATCTGTTGACTTTATTGAAAATATCTTAAAAAAAAAATTAAAAGCAAAATTCATTTTTGTTAGCAATAATTTTAGGTTTGGCAACAAAAGAGAAGGCAATGTAAAACAATTGATTAAATTTGAAACAAAAAATAATTATAAAATTATTAAACCAAAACCATTAATTAAAAAAAATAAAATAATTTCTTCATCTTTAATTAGATATTATTTACAAAAAGGGAAATTAAATAAAGCAAATCAACTTTTGAATAGAAATTGGACTATTGAGGGTAAAGTTCAAAAGGGGAAACAATTAGGAAAAAAAATTGGTTTTCCAACTGCAAATATTGATATCAAAGATTACGTATTGGCATGCCCAGGAGTTTATGCTGTAAGAGTTAAAATACAAAATAACTCTAAAACTATTAAAGGTATTGCCAATTTAGGATATCGACCTACTTTCAATGGAAAAAAAATATTATTAGAAGTACATTTATTTAACTTCTCTAGAAATCTATATGGTAAAGATTTATCAGTTGAATTTTTAAAATTTATTAGAAAAGAAAAAAAATTTAAAAATGTGGACCAATTAAAAAAACAAATTAAAACTGACTTATTAACTGCAAAAAAATAAAATGAGCAAAGAGCATATAAATCTTCCAAAAACAGCTTTTTCTATGAAAGCGAATTTGCCAACCAGAGAGCCAGAAATTTTAGAATTATGGAAAAAAATAAACCTTTATAAGGAATTAAGAAATTCGAGGAAAGGTGCAGAAAAATTTATACTTCATGATGGCCCTCCATACGCGAACGGCAATATTCATATGGGTACTGCTTTAAATAAAATTCTAAAAGATATAATTGTAAAATTTCATCAAATGGATGGCAAAGACTCTGTTTATGTTCCCGGATGGGATTGTCATGGTTTGCCAATTGAATGGAAAATAGAAGAGCAATACAAAAAAAATAAAAAAAACAAAAATGAAGTTCCAGTAGTAGAGTTTAGAAAAGAATGTAGAGCTTTCGCTGAAAAATGGATACAAATTCATAAAGATCAATTCAAAAGGCTGGGCGTGGTAGGCGATTGGGAAAATTATTATTCCACAATGAGCTATGATGCTGAAGCCCAAATAGTTAGAGAACTGGGTAAATTTTTAAAGGAAGGAAGCTTATATAGAGGTTATAAACCTGTTTTATGGTCTACTGTAGAAAAAACAGCTTTAGCAGATGCCGAAGTAGAATATCAAGATCATAAATCTGATACGATTTATGCATCTTTTCCTGTTAAATCTTCAAATATAAAAGAACTTAATGATAGCAGTATAATTATTTGGACAACGACTCCTTGGACAATCCCTGCAAATAAAGCTTTAGCTTACAATGAAAGTTTAGATTACCTACTAATTGAAATTTATGATGATGGTGATTTTAAGAATAAAAAAATTGTTTTAGCAGAGGCTTTATTGGAGGAAATAATTAAAGATTGTAACATAATAAATTATAAGCACTTAAAAAGATTTAAAGGTAAAGATTTTAAAAATACTATTTGCAAACATCCTTTTATAGATTTAGGTTTTGATTTTGATGTGCCAATGTTAGAGGCACGTTTTGTTACAATTGAACAAGGCACAGGTATTGTTCATTGTGCGCCAAGTCATGGACCGGATGATTTTAATCTTTGTTTAAATAATGGCATTAAGGCGATAGAAACAGTTGATGGAGATGGCAAATATACAAAGAATGTTGCTTTATTTGAAGGAATACATATTTTTAAAGCGAACCCAATTGTAATAGAGAAATTAAAAGAGCAGAAAAAACTTTTAAAAAATGGTGAATTAGTTCATTCATATCCTCATTCATGGAGATCAAAAGCACCTTTAGTTCACAGAGCAACGCCGCAATGGTTTATTTCTATGGATAGTCATAAACTTAGAAATAAAGCTTTGAAGGCAATTGATGAAACAACTTTTTATCCAAACAAAGGAAAAGAAAGATTAAAATCAATGATAGAAACTAGACCTGATTGGTGTGTCTCTCGTCAAAGAGTTTGGGGAGTTCCTTTGCCCATTTTTGTAAATAAAAAAAATAAAGAAATTTTAGTTGACGATGAAATATTCGAAAATATTGCAAAAATTTATGAAAAAGAGGGGTCAGATTGTTGGTTTTCTGATGATTTTCAAAAGTTTTTGGGAAAAAAATACAAAGCAGAGGATTTTGATAAACTTAGTGATATTGTAGAAGTGTGGTTTGATAGCGGATCTACTCATTCTTTTGTATTGGAAAAAAGAGAAGATCTTAAATGGCCAGCCTCAATGTATTTAGAAGGATCAGATCAGCATAGAGGATGGTTTCATTCTTCTTTACTAGAGTCATGTGGGACAAGAGGCAAAGCTCCGTTTGAGTCAATATTGTCTCATGGTTTTGTCGTTGATGGCAAAGGACTTAAAATGTCAAAATCTTTGGGAAATGTAATTGCACCAGAGGATATTTTAAAAAAATATGGTGCTGATATTTTAAGAATTTGGGTAGCGTCTTCTAATTATGCAGAAGATTTAAGAATAGATTATTCAATACTAGATCAACATTCAGAGTCCTATCGTAAAATAAGAAATACTTTTAGATATTTGTTAGGTAATTTAAATGATAAATTTGAGGATAACAGTTTTGAAAAATTGAACATAGAAAATTTACCTGAACTTGAGCAATATATGCTTCACAAAGTATTTTCTTTAAACAATAAATTTAATGATTATTTCAAAAATTATGATTTTCATAACCTTTATAAAGAATTATTAAATTTCTGCACAGTAGATTTATCAGCATTTTATTTTGATATAAGAAAAGATGTTTTATATTGTGATCCAGTCGACTCCACTAAAAGACAATCTTGTATTATAGTATTAAACATACTTTTAAATTCTTTATTAAAATGGTTTGCTCCAATACTTTCTTTCACAACTGAAGAAATTTATCAATTGGTATCCCAAAAGAATAAAAGTATTCATTTAGAAAAATTTATAGATTTTCCTAAAAAATTTGAAAATATAAAGATTGCTGAAAAATGGTCTGAATTAATTAAGATTAGAGATATTTGTAATATTAGCATAGAGGAAAAAAGAGCAAGTAAAGATATAGGCTCGAGTCTTGAAGCAGAACTGCAAATAAAACTAAATAGCAAATTTAAACAAATTATTGAGGATATAGATTTGTCAGAGCTATGTATAACCTCTAAAATAGAAATAAATTTTAATGATCAATATGATGTAGAAGTTAAAACTCAAAAGGCGTCAGGAAAAAAATGTCCTGTCTGTTGGAAAATTAGTACCAATCCTTGTGAGAGACATTCTTAAATGTTAGATAATCAAAAAAAAAATTATCTAGTTAATTTTTTTACAATAACAATTATTTTTTCATTAGATAGAATATCAAAACTTTACGTTATTTTAAAAAGTGAAGCAGACTTATCTTCTAGTTTGTTCACATCTAAATTTTTAAATATAAATTTAATTTGGAATGATGGGATTGCTTTTGGATTACTTTCTTTCAATGAAAAAACTTATTATAATATTCTGACTATTTTAATTTTTTTAATAACTTTAGTCATTTTTTGGATGATTCTTAAAACTAAAAAATTGGAAAAGTTGGCATTTATGATGATATTGAGTGGGTCTTTAGGAAATCTTTTTGATAGGCTGTACTATTCTGCAGTGCCAGATTTTATAGACATACATATTAACAATTTTCATTGGTTTATATTTAATGTAGCTGATATATTTATTTCAGTAGGAGTTATGTTATTAATAATTTTAGAAATTAAAAAAAAAACATGAAAATATTTTTTTTATTACTGTTTATATCTTTATATTTATCCGCATGCCAATCAGCTAAAGATGCTTTTACTCTAAAAAAAAAGAATAGTGGTGATGAATTTTTAGTAGAAAAAAAAAGTCCACTGGTTTTACCCCCAGATTATGGAGAACTCCCAAAACCAGGAGAGGTATCAAATAAAAATATTAAAAAGGATGATGATGATATTTTAATTACCCTTAGCAAAAGTGATTTATCAACTGAAGAAAAAATATCAGGTAGCGAGCCGACATCTTTAGAAAAATCTGTTTTAGAAAAAATTAAATAAATTTAAAATTAATGCTAACTAATAATATAAATTTTAAGAATTTTAGAAGTTATTCAAAAAATCAAAAAGTAGTAACTCAACTCAAAAGCTTACTAAAAGAAAAAAACCAAATATTAGACTCCTTAAAAAAAGATTATAAAGACTCTTTTAGCAAAAAAAAAATATCAAGCTTCAAAAATTTTTCTAATTTGACTGTAATCGGGATGGGTGGATCATTATTAGGATCAAAAGCAATATACAATTTTTTGAAAAAAAAAGTAAAGAAAAATTTTATTTTTAAAGATAATTTTCAAACAATTGAAAAAAAAAAGAAAAATTTAAATTTAATAATTTCAAAATCAGGCAACACACTTGAGACAATTGCTAATACAAATATTTTATTGGATAAAAATAAATCAAGTATTTTTATTACAGAAAATAAAATTAGCTATTTGTCATCTTTAGCAAAAAAACTTAAGGCTGAAATAATCTATCACAATAATTATATTGGAGGTAGATATTCAGTTCTTTCAGAAGTAGGAATGCTTCCCGCAGCATTAATGGGTCTGGATGTTAGTAAATTTAGAAGGTTCAATAATCTAATTAAAAATAAAAAATTTATTGATTCTTTGATTTTAAACGTGTCAAACACCTTAAGATTTATTATTAACAATAAGTCAAATTCTATAATTTTGAATTATGATCCAGACTCTTTGGATTTATTTTATTGGTATCAACAATTAGTTGCTGAAAGTTTAGGAAAAAAAGGAAAAGGTTTATTGCCCATAGTATCAAATATGCCAAAAGATAATCACAGTTTAATGCAACTGTATCTAGATGGTAAAAAAAACAATTTTTTTACTTTTTTTTATGCAAGAGACAATCTTTCTGAAAAAATTAAAAGTAATGAGATATTAAATTCCCATAAATATTTAAGAGGAAAAAAATTAGATGATATCAATTATTCTCAATATTTGGCGACAATGAAGGTATTTAGCAATAAAAATATTCCTTTTAGAAGTTTTGAAATTAAAAAAAAAAATGAAGAAACTTTAGGAGAATTATTTACCTTTTTTATACTTGAAACAATTTTGTTGGGAAAAGTTATGAATCTAAATCCGTACAACCAGCCGGCGGTAGAGCTGATTAAAAAAAGCGCTAAAAAGATATTAAGTAAATCCTAGTTACCTATAATTATTTTTGAGATTCCATATTTACGTTCATCTAAAACATTTAAGTTATTAGTAATTACAAAGTTATCATTTTTATGCCTGTGTAAAATCATTATTCCATCTTTATTTAATAAATTTTTATTTTTTATTTTGTCAATAAGATCATTAATTTTATTTTCTTTGTATGGAGGATCAATAAAAATAATATCAAATTTATTAGTAAAATATTCTTGATAATCAAAAATTTTAAAACTGTCTTTCTCAGAAACATTACACTTATTATTAATACCCAAATGAGAAATATTTTTATTTAAAATTTTTAATGCCTCAGAATAATTTTCAATAAAAAAAACTTTTTTTGCTTTTCTAGAAATACACTCTATGCCAAATGAACCAGATCCTGAGAATAGATCTAAAATAATTGAGTCTTCAATTTTAACAGTAATTTTGTTTGAATGTTTTAGAAGATTGAAAAGTGACTCTTTAACCAAATCTCTCAAAGGTCTTGTATTTTTATCTTTGGGTAAGAAAATTTTTTTTCCTTTTAATTCTCCACTAATAATTCTCATTTATCAATCACTTTAAAACCAATATCTTTTCTAAAAAAGCCCTCTTTCCAGTCAATCTGACTTAGCAATTTAATCGCTCGGTCTCTACAAGATTTAAAATCTTTAGATTTAATTACTATGTTTAAAACTCTTCCTCCATTAGAAAAAATCTCATCTTTGTATTCAATTGTGCCAGCGTGAAAAATAAACTCATCATTATTTAATTCTATATTTTTTAGGTTTTTGATCTTTATATTATTTTTATATTCATCAGGATACCCCTTAGAGCACAGAACAACACAAAGTGTTTTATGTTCATACCATTTAAGATTAATTTTTTCTAAATTTTTATTAACACACGCTTCAATAATTTCTGCAAAATCAGTTCTAAGTTTTGGTAAAATTGTTTGACATTCTGGATCACCCATTCTGACATTATATTCAATTAAATAGGGATCTCCCTCAACAATCATTAGACCAGCATACAAAAATCCTTTAAAACTAACTTTTAAATCTTTTAATCCCTTAAGTGTAGGATTAATAATTTTATCTAAAATTTTGTTATTTAAATTTTCATTATCTAATCTAGATGGAGAATAAGCACCCATCCCACCGGTATTTTTTCCTCGATCTCCTTCCAAAACTCTTTTATGATCTTGGGCAGTTCCGAATTTCTTAAAAGTTTGACCATCACTAATAATAAAGAAACTCATTTCTTCGCCTTTAAGAAATTCTTCAATTAAAACATTTTTTGCTTTTCCAAATTTTCCCTCAAAAATCTCTTTTACTGCAAGTAAATATTCCTCTTTATTTTCACATATATAAACACCTTTACCCGCAGCGAGACCATCTGCTTTAACAACTATTGGAAGACTACAGTTTTTAAAGAAGGATATTGCTTCTCTAGAATTTTCAAATATCCCAAAGTTTGCAGTTGGTATATTGTATTTTTTACACAAATTTTTTGTAAATATTTTCGAACCTTCTAATTGTGAAGATATTTTATTTGGGCCAAAAACTTTAATGTTAAAATTTTCTAAATAATCAACAATACCATCAACAAGAGGTTTTTCTGGTCCAACTAATATAATATCTATTTGATTTTCTAGAATATAATTTTTAATTTTTTCAAAATTATTAAGGTCTATTTCTACATTCTCAGCAATTGAATTAGTTCCAGCATTACCAGGAAAACAGTAAATTTTACTGATTTTTTTTGATTTTTTCAAAGCTAAACATAGAGAATGTTCTCTTCCACCACTTCCTATTAAACCAACTTTCATATAATAATTTATAAACTAAAAATGTTTAAAAAATTAGCAAAAATAAAATATTTACCAAATAATTTTAAAGTTATTCAAGATGGGGACCATGTAATTTGTGCAGTTTCAGGAAAAAAAATTTCTTTAAAGAATTTAACCTATTGGAATGTCGATAATCAAGAGCCATATTATTCTTATGTTGAGGCCTCAATTAAAAGAGAAGAATTGAGCAAAAAAGATTGATTTATTTCCAACGATCATGAGACCAAATCCACTGCTCTGGATTTTTCAATATCATTTTCTCAAGTATGATATTTAGATCTGATGATATTTGTTTAGTTGAAAGATTATCATCAAATATAATTGGCCTATCAAAAGTTAATTTAAAATTAATGTTATTTATTCTTTCAATATAAACTGGAACTATTTTACAATCGTATTTTTTTACTAATTGAGCTGGTATTGTTGTTGTTTTTGCTAAACGATTAAAGAAAATAACAGATTCCCCTTCACTAACCCTTTGGTCTATCATTAAAGCCACAGAAAAATTTTCTTTGAATAGATTAATTAAATTTCTTGTTCCACCTTTACCTTTTTTAATTTGATTTTTACAAATATACTTTTTTCGAATTCTTTCCATAATAATATTTAGGAACGGATTGTTTAAAGGTCTATATATAGTACATAAATTAATTCCTGCTTTTTCAATTTCCATTGCCATTAATTCAAAATTATTAAAGTGACCTGATATAAAAATAACTTGTTCATTATTTTTTTTAATTTCATCTAAAAATTCTGAACCTTCAATTTTTAAAAATTGTTTCAAATTATTTTTTTTAAATTGTTTTAAAAACATATATTCGGATAATATTCTTCCGTAATTACCCCACATATTATCTATTATTATTTTTCTTTCTTCTGACGAATTACCTATTTTTGAATTTTTCAAATTATTTTGGATCTTTGAGTTCGACCTGAAGAAAGGACCAATTTTTTTTCCAATTATTGCTCCCAGATTAGAAGCATGTTTATAACCTATTATTTTAAATATAAAAAAGGAAATGATGATTAGTATGAATTCAAAAAAATATTTTATTATTTTCATAAATGATTTTTTAAAAGATTTTCAAATTTTCCCTTATTTTCAATTTCTAAACTGACCTCTACGCAATCACAAATTTTCTTCTGTTCATCATTCATTCTAAAATAATCCTTCTCCGTTGTAACAATTTTTTTTAATCCTTGACTTTTTATCAATTCAAGGTCTTTTTGAGAATAATCATGATGGTCCGGGAACGAAAATGTTTTTTCAACGTTAAGATTATTTTTTTTTAGTAAATTAAAAAAATTTGACGGATTACCTATTCCTGCAAATGCTAATATTTTTTTATTATAAAGTTTTTCAATATTTTTAATTTTATATTTTGAGTAAAATATACTGATATTTTTTTTTCCAGATTTTTCAAAAATTTTTTTTTCAAATTCTGAATTTTTATCACCATTAATCACAATGCAGTCAGCTCTGGATATAGACTTTAAATTTTCTCGCAGAGGACCAGAGGGAATTATAAAACCATTTCCAAATAATTGTTGAGAATTAAAACATAAAATTGAAAAATTAGGATTTATTGTATAATCTTGAAATCCATCATCTAAAATAGCAACATCAAAATTATGTTCTGCTGAATCAACTATACCTTCTGATCTAGAGGTACATTCAAAAACCGTTCCTGTTTTTTTTAACATGTTGATTTCATCTTGCAAGTAATGACGATATTTTTTTATTATTGCTGGTTTCTTGTTTACTGACTGTGCAATTTTGTAAATTTCTTTTACCAAAGGAGTTTTCCCTGTTCCTCCAAGATAGATATTACCTACACAAATGATAGGTATTGGTAACTTTTTAGGAGTATTAAAAATTTTGGTAATTATGTTTATTAGTAAATAAATAACTGAAAATGGAAATAATAGAATGGATAAATAAGATACTTCTTGATAATCCCAAAACTTTGGTTTTTTAAATTTCATTTTTTTTAATAATAAAATTGACCTCTTTATATGTATTTTTGAGAATATTTAGACCAATGTAATTTAATTTTCTTTTTATTTTTTTTGAGGATATTTTTTTTGTAAAAAGTTTATCTAATGAATCAACCATATGTTTCTTCTTAAACACTTGAGTTGAAATTTTATTTTTTTTAAGAAATTTATATATTTCTTTAAAATTTGAAATATTTGGTCCATGTATAATGTTACACCCATATCTTGCTGCCTCCAAGGGATTTTGACCACCATGGTTTATGATTGACCCTCCAAGGAAAACATTTTTACAAACACTATAAAATGATTTGGTTTGACCATAAGAATTAACAATATAAATATCAGTATTAAATGAAATTTTTTTTTGGCTTTCATGTTTATGTACTATTAAATTCATATTTTTTAAATCTTTTTCAATTTTGTTTACTCTTTCGATATGACGAGGAATAATTATTGTCAATAAATTTTTATATTTTTTACTTAACTCCTTATGAACTAAACCACAAAATTTTTCTTCATTATTATGAGTACTTGAAGCACACCATATTTTTTTTTTAAAAATGATTTTTTTTAAATTATTAGGAATATTAATTTTTTCATTTTCTGACTGAGAAAACTTTAAATTACCAATAAATTTTACTTTTTTAACTCCAAGTTTAGTTAGAAATTTTTTTGACTCAAAGCTCGACGACAGACACAAGTCAATTTGACTAAATATATTATTTGAAAATCTTGAAATACTCTTCCATCTTTTAAATGTTTTTTTTGTAATTCTGCCATTAAGTAAAGTTATAGGGACATTTCTTTTTTTAATATTAAAAATCATATTTGGCCAAATTTCAGAGTCTATAAAAAAAACTGAAGAGGGTTTCCAGTAATTTAAAAATTTTTTTGATAAAAAATTTGTATCTATTGGAAAAAATTGATGAACAACTTTTTTAATTTTTAATTTTTTAATTATTTTAGAAGAACTTAAAGTATTAGATGTTAGTAAAATTTGCTTAATTTCATTGTTTTTTCCAATCTTTTCTAAAAGTGGTATTATACTTTGAAGTTCACCAACACTTGCTCCGTGAAACCAAACAACGTTTCCTTGAGATCTTTTTTCAGAAAAAAAACAAAATTTTTCTTTAAATCTTTTAATGTTCTCTTTTTTTTTTAATAATCTAAAAATAATAATTAGTGGAGAAATCAGGAATATAAAATTAATTAATATTCTATAAATAAAAATCATTATGACTTTTTGATTTGTTTCTCGTAGAAATTCTTATAAATATTTGAATTAATCAGAAGTTCCTGATGTTTTCCTTCACCTGCGACTTTACCTTGATTAATTACATAGATTTTATCTGCATTTAATATTGTCGATAATCTGTGTGCTATAACTATTGTAGTTCTTCCTTTGGTTAAAAATTGTATAGCCTGTTGAATTTTACTCTCTGTTTCTGCATCTAGAGATGAGGTTGCTTCATCCAATAGAATAATTGGAGTTTTTTTTAATATTGCTCTTGCAATTGATAATCTCTGCTTTTCACCACCTGATAATCTAACACCATTTTCGCCAATTATGGTATCGTACTTATTTGGTAATTTATTAATGAACTCATCAGCAAAAGAATTTTTAGCTGCTTCTATAATTTCTTCATCTGATGCTTTTGAATTTGCATATAAGATATTGTTTTTGATGGTGTCGTCAAATAAAGTTGTATCTTGACCAACAAGAGATATGTTTTTTCTTAATGAGAAAATTGTTGAGTCATAAATAGATTGATCATCTATTTTTACATCACCTGAATTAGCATCATAAAACCTTGGAATTAAATTAAGAATAGTTGATTTTCCAGCACCACTATGACCCACTAAAGCTGTCATTCGTCCACCAGGAATATTAAGTTTGATTGAATTTAAAATTTGATTATTTTCTTTTACATAATTGAACTGAACATTATCAAAACTTATTTGCCCATTAGTTACTTTTAACTCTTTTGCATCATTTTTTTCTTTAATTTCATGGACTTTATCAATTATTGGTAGGACTCTTTTTGCTCCGGCCAATCCTTGATGGATTGTGATATTCAAAGTGGCTAAAGATCTTACTGGTTGATAAGCAAGCATCATTGCCGCTAGAAAAGAAAAAAAATTACTTACTTCTAGTTCATTTTTAACAACTAATTTTGCTGATACAAAAATTAATATTGCAATCATTATACCAGTTAAAGCTTCCATAATAGGAGATGCTCTTACATAAACAATATTAATTTTTTTATTCAATTCTTTTAAATTGAAAATAAAATTGTCAGCTCTTTTTTTCTCATAATCTTCTTTTTGAAAAATTTTTAATATTCTATGATTTTTAAAAATTTCAATTAAATATGATGTTAAAGTCGCAGCTTTTTGCATTTGTTGTGTAGATACTTTTCCGATTCTTTTTCCTAATGACTTTGCAGCATAGCTAGCCAGTGGAATCATGATTATTGCTATAAGAGATAATTTCCAATTTTGATAAAACATTACAGATAATAATCCAATTAATGTAAGACTATCTTTAAATAGGTTTAATATTGCTGTACTTACTAAACTAATAATCATATTCACATCATTACTTAAATTTGTAATAAATTTTCCAGAATGTTCTTGGTCTACTAATTGTGTATCGGCATGAATTAATGATGAAAACATATCAGTCTGAATATCTCTTCTTACTTCCTCAGCAACATTAATCATTATTATCTTAGCAAGGTATAAAGATGCACCTTTCATAGCAAAAGCCAAAACTATACACAGAGGTATTACATAAATTAAAGAACTAGATTGTTTTATGAAAAGTTCATTAATGGCAGGATCTAATAAATATGCTATAGATGAAGTACTTGCAGCCAATAATACAGTAAAGAAAACTGAGATTAAAATATTTTTGATATATTTTTTTGTATAATCTTTATAAAGCCTTTTTAATATCTGAAAATTATCCATTTTGATTTTAAAATTTTCCTATCAATAAACCACTTAAAATAAAAATTCCTAAAAAATTATTATGCTTAAAAGATTTTAAACAACTTTTTGGATCCTTTATATTAAGTTTTTTAATTTGTTTAAAAAACAATTGTAAAAATATCATTAATAAAATCATATAATAAAAAATATTTAACTTTGACAAATATCCAATTATTATCAAGGATAGAAAAAAAATTGAGTAAGATGTATAAATAAATACATAGGGTGTTTCCTTGAATTTAATTGAAGTCGATTTTAATCCTATAATTTCATCATCTTTGATATCTTGGAATCCATAAATTGTGTCGTAACCAAGTGTCCAAAATATGGCCCCTAGATAAAATATTAGTGCAATGTAATTAATCTCATTATTTATAGATGTCCATCCAAGTATTAAACCATAATTAAAGGTTACTCCTAAAAAAAGTTGTGGCCAATAGGTAAATCTTTTCATCAAAGGATAAGTAAATGCTAGAGGCATGGATGCTAGAGCTAAAAAAATTGTGAAATAATTAAAATTTATTAAAACACAGAAAGCTAACAAACAAAGAATAGCTGCATAAAGTAATCCAAGATTTACAGAAACTTTTCCTGAAGCAATAGGTCTTTTTTTTGTCCTAAAAACTTTTTTGTCAAACTTTCTATCTAATATATCATTAACTATACAACCAGCTGACCGCATTAAAACTGAACCAAGAAAAAAAAGAAATAAATAAAAAAAATAGATATTTAGATTGTTTGTAAAATCATAAGCTATAGTTAATCCCCATGCACAAGGCCAAAAAAGCAATAAATAGCCAATTGGTTTTTTTAATCTAGTTAGTTCTATAAATAGTTTTAATTGGTTCATAAATTTTACTTGTAAATAACAAAGGCAAGATTGATAATCAAACTGATTCGTATGAATATAGATTACACAGTTACCGCATTAATGTTTCCAGCAATTCCACTGCTAATGAATATATATAGCAATAGATTTCATTCATTGAGCAAATTAATTAGAGAATTACATGATGAACATGTTTATGAAAACCATGTTCCAGCAGAGTGGAAAAAACAGTTTATTAATTTAAGTGGAAGAATTGTTCTTTTAAGGTGGACTATTATGTTTGCTGCATTTGGTTTTTTATTCAATATGTTAACTGTGCTTGGTCTCTATCTAAATGAGATTTTCATAGCGAGAGTAATATTTGGTTCTTGCTGCTTATCTATGATTATATCAATTATGTTTTTTATTAGAGAAATTCATATTTCAACAAATGCTTTGAAACTTCATATGTCGGATATGGATGTGAAGGTTGACTAAGGAATAATTACCGCAGGACCTAAAATTTTTCTACTTTCTAAATCTTGGTGTGCTTCTACGACCTTATCTAAAGAATATTTTTTGAAAATATTTAGTGTAAATTTTTTTGTAATAAACATTTCAAAAACTTTTTTTGCCGCTTCATCAAGCTCTTCTTTCGTAGTTGTATAATGTGCAATGCTTGGTCTAGTTAAATATAAACCTTTTGGAGCTAAAGATTTAGTGACATTGCATGGATCTAACGGACCAGATGCATTTCCAAAAGAAACCATCATACCTCTCACTTTTAAACATTCAATTGAACCATCAAAAGTTTTTTTACCAACCCCATCATAAACAACTGGTACTCCTACACCATTTGTAATTTCTTTTACTTTTTCAGAAAAATTTTCTTTTGAATAATTAATAACATGATCACAACCATTGGTCTTTGCAATTTCAATTTTTTCATCTGAACCAACTGTGCCAATTACTTTGCATCCTAAGCTTTTTGCCCATTGGCAAAATATTTGCCCGACACCTCCTGCAGCAGCATGAAATAAAATAGTTTCACCAGATTTAACTGAATAAGTTTTGTGAAGAAGGTAGAAAACAGTAAAACCTTTAGTCATTAAAGTTACAACATTTTCTAATTCAATCTCATTAGGAACTTTTACTAATTTCTTTGTTGGAAAAATTCTATGTGTTGAATATGAACCAATTGGCATTGATGCATAAGCAACTCTATCACCAATTTTAAAATCTTTTACATCAGGACCAATTTTTTCAATTATACCAGCACCTTCCATCCCAATATTTGATGGTAGCTCTACTGGGTAAAGTCCAGATCTATGATAGGTATCTATATAATTTAATCCAATTGCCTCATTTTTAATTAACACTTCACCAGACTTTGGATCGTTAAGTTTTATGTCTTTAATTTCTAAAACTTCTGGTCCACCAGTTTTGCTAATTACTACGGCTTTCATAATTTATTTTACAAATGTATCATTATGATAATCTTGAACAGCTTGCAAGATCTCAGCTTTAGTATTCATCACAAATGGCCCACCTCTTGCAATTTTTTCATTAATAGGTTTACCAGAAATTACTAAAAATTTTGCATTAGATTTAGCTTTTACTTTTAACTCTTCACCTTTAGATAATAATATAAGAGTACTATCTTTCACATTATCATGTTTTTTCTCACCAATTTCTATTTCTCCATTAATTAAATAAATAAATGAGTTGTGAGTAGAAGGTAATTTAAAATTAAATTCTTTATCTTTATTAAGCTCAATATCAAAATATATTGGTTCAACGTTATGTCCTTTAACAGGACCTTCTGCTTTTTCAAATTTGCCAGCTATAACTTTTACTTGTTTTTCATCATCTTTATGAACTGCCATTTTGTCAGCATCAATATAAATGTATTCAGGTTTACTCATTTTTAATTTGGCCGGCATGTTAATCCATAATTGAAAGCCATGAAGCTTACCTTCTTTCATTGCTGGCATTTCAGAGTGAATGATGCCACTTCCTGTTTTCATCCATTGAACATCTCCCGCTGTCATTCTACCTTCACCACCAGTGCTATCTTTGTGTTCGAAGTCTCCTGCAAGCATATATGTTACTGTTTCAATTCCTCTATGAGGGTGGGGTGGAAACCCTGCAATATAGTCTTCACTATTTTCTGAGCCAAACTCATCTAACATTAAAAAAGGATCAAAGTAATTTGGCTCAACACCAATACTTCTTTTTAACTTTACCCCAGCTCCATCAGACGCTGGAATTGGGTCTATAATTTTATCTATTTCAATTATCATGTGTTGCTAGAGTAATTGTTATATCTTAATTTTCAATGTTACTTTTTGTTGTGTGAACCGTCACAAAAGGGTTGATTGTTAGTCTGTTTACATGCGCAAAAAAACATTTTTTTTGTTTCTTCAGCTTTGTATGCTACTGGATTAAACTCAGTTCCCTTATGCGAACCATCACAAAAAGGTTGGTTAGAACTTTTTCCACAACTGCACCAGTAGTATGATTTACCTTGTTCTACATCTACCGCAATTGCACCTTCACCTGCTCTTTGTCCTTTAGTCATGTTTCCCACTTTCAAATTAATTTATTTGATTCTTATTGGTAATCATATCTTTTAAAGCTTTGACAAATAGTATCGAATATGTTCTAATTGTTTTGCGCTGATTTAAGTTAACTTGCGAGCGCTTTAAAAATCCTGCTAAAGCAACGTTTTAACCACCGCTTTAGCCGGTGGTTTTTTTTTGAATTTCTCAAAACTAAACCGGGTATTTGAACCGTATTGTGCACCCAGCATTTGCTAAAGCACTAAAAAGGAGAGAAGAGCTAATTTTTTAACTTGTTTAGTTTTAATTAGCTTCTTTTCTCCATTAACTTGGAGAAAGAAATGACAATAAATACACTTAAAGAAAGATTGGATAAAGGACCTGTGATTTGTGCTGAAGGTTTTTTATTTGAAATTGAAAGACGAGGATACATGGCATCTGGAGAGTTTGTGCCAATGGTTTCTCTTGATCATCCTGAAGTTCTTGAAAATTTACATAGAGAATTTCAACATGCTGGATCAGATATCGTTGAAGCATTTACATATAATGGTCATAGAGAAAAAATGAGGGTTATAGGTAAAGAAGATTTATTAGAACCACTAAATAGATCTGCTTTGAAGATAGCAAAAAAAGTTGCTTTAGATACGCCCAAAGGGTCTCAACCAAATTTAATGGCCGGAAATATCTCTAATACGAACATTTGGAAAGAAGGTGACAAGCAAGCTCAAAAAGAAGTTGAAAGTATGTTTACAGAAATGATTGGATGGGCAGTAGATGAGGGTGCAGACATGTTGATAGGTGAAACTTTTTATTATGCAGAAGAAGCATTTAAAGCTCTTGAAGTAATGAAAAAAACAAATCTTCCAACTGTGTTAACAATTTCGCCAATGGGTGAGAACAAAATGAGAGATGGAAGATCTGTAGTGGATACTTGTAAAGAACTTGAACAACTTGGTGCTGATGTTGTTGGTTTGAATTGTTTTAGAGGGCCAGCAACAATGTTACCTTTTTTAAAAGAGATTAGAAAAGCAGTAAAATGCCATGTTGGTGCTTTACCAATTCCTTATAGAACTAGTAAAGAATTTCCAACATTTTTCAATCTACCAGATAGAGATGATTGTAGTTGTCCATCTCCTCATGGAAGAACATTTCCTACAGCATTAGATCCTCATTTTTGTAATAGATATGAAATAGGTCAGTTTGCAAAATGGGCAAATATTTTAGGTGTACATTATCTTGGTGTTTGCTGTGGGGCTAACCCAATGTTAATAAGAGAGGTTGCGGAGTCTATTGGTTTAAAAGTTCAGGCAAGCAAGTATAGAGAAAAAATGGAAAATCATTTTATGTATGGAAAAAATAAAAGAATTCCAAAACATATGATTGAATATGGGGATAAAGCTTAATCTTAATTAGATTCTATATTGGGTAACAGATCTTTTAAGTTTTTGATTTCTAATCTTGGTTTATAATCTAGATTATCAAAAATATTTTTATTTCTGTTTACCCAAATAGATTGATAACCATAGTTTCCACCACCTGAAACATCCCAAGTATTCGCACTTAGAAAAGCTACTTCATTTTTTTCTATACGGTATTTTTGAATAGGTAAGTCATAAACTTTGGAATCAGGTTTATAAATTCCTACTTGTTCAATTGAAAAAAGATCATCAAAAACATTATCCAAATTATTACTTTTAACCAATTCTTTTAATAGAGTAGGGGTTCCGTTAGATAGAATTGCCAATTTAAAATTTTTTTCTTTAAGAGTTTTCAAAACTTCAGGTACTTCTTTAAAGGGAGAGAGAACTTTATATAAATTTAATAATTCATTTTGCATTGAAGGATCTATATTAAAAGCTTTCATAGATTTATTTAAGCTATCTTTAGTAACTTGCCAAAAATCTTTATGTTTATTCATCAAACTTCGAAGCCAAGTGTATTCTAATTGAGTTGTTCTCCAGTAATTTGCAAAATCTTCCCACTTATTTCCAACTTTATCTTTACATTTTTCTGCAGCAGAATTGACATCAAATAGTGTGCCATAAGCATCAAAAATTATTGCTTTAATATTTTTCATAAACTAACTTAACACAAATGAGTAATATTAGATTATTTTTTTCAAATTCATTATCAGCTGACATGATTGATAAATTAGACAAGTCTCAATCTCATTATCTAGTTAAAGTAATGAGAGTTAAAGAAAATGAAGTTTTTTCTTTATTTAATAAAAATGGAGAATGGGAAGCAAAAATTTTAGGAATATCAAAAAGTATTGTTGAGTTTAAAATAATTAAGCAACTTAGACAAAAAGAAAATATCAAAGAATTATGGTTAGCTTTTTCCCCTATTAAATCAAATTATCAAAACTTCATGATCCAAAAAGCCACAGAGCTTGGTGTAACGAAATTTTTACCCATTATTTTTGATAGGACAATTGTTAGAAAAACTAATAAAGAACGATTAGAAAAAATAGTGATTGAAGCTAGCGAACAATCTAATCGAATTAATGTCCCAATAATTGAAGAGTCTCAAAACTTAAATAATTTTTTAAAAACTAATTTAATGGATTTAATTTTTACTGACCTGAATTCAAATAATAATAAAATTGATAAATCTAAACTTACAGATAGACCAGTTTGTATTATTGTAGGTCCCGAGGGTGATTTTTCTGAAGCTGAAAAGGAAGAAATTCTCTCTTTTAGCAGTGTTCAAGCAATTAAGATTAATGAAAATATTTTAAGGTCAGAAACAGCCGTCATTTCTGCAATTTCGATCATAAATTATGTGATTAATTGATAAATTGTCGCGAAAACTAAAGTGTAATTTTAATAAAAGAGCTTTATATACCTAATAAAAATGAAAAAAATTTTATTTATATTTTTAAGTCTTTTTATAGCAAAGAAATCATTTGCTAATCAGCCTGTAGACTGGCAATTAGGTTTTCAAAAAGCTGCATCAGAGTCTATGAAAGATATAGTGGCTTTTCATGACAAACTTTTACTGCCAATTATAATTGCAATTAGTGTATTTGTTTTATTTTTAATGCTATATGCATGTGTAAGATTTAGAGCTTCTGCTAATCCAAATCCATCCAAAAGAACGCACAATGTAACTGTTGAAATTTTATGGACTTTAATTCCCTGTTTGATTTTAATAGTAATGGCAGTTCCTTCATTTAAAATTTTATATAAGCAAGATACAATTCCAAAAGCTGATTTGACTATTAAAGCAATTGGATATCAGTGGTACTGGGGATACGAATATCCTGATGAAAATATTATCTTTGACTCTTATATGATTGAAGAAAAAGATCTAAGAGCTGATCAGCCTAGATTACTTGCAGTAGATAATGAAGTTGTTGTTCCAGTAAATAAAGTTGTAAAAGTTTTAATCACAGCTAATGACGTGTTACACGCATGGGCCTTACCATCTTTTGGAGTAAAAAGAGATGCGGTTCCAGGAAGAGTTAATGAAACTTGGTTTAAAGCAGAAAAAGAAGGAACATACTACGGTCAATGTTCGGAACTTTGTGGAATTAAACATGCATTTATGCCAATTACTGTTAAAGTTGTAAGTGAAGAAGATTATCAAGAATGGCTATCAGAGGCACGGGTAAAATTTGCAAAAGAAGAAATTGAAAATGATAAATTAAAACTAGTGAGTAAATAAATATGTATACACAAACAGCATCACACGACGACCATCATACTCCAACAGGTTGGAAACGTTGGGCATATTCAACTAACCATAAAGATATAGGTACAATGTATTTAATCTTTGCAATTGTTGCTGGGGTAATAGGAACAGCATTTTCAGTTTTAATGAGAATGGAATTGATGCACCCTGGAGATGGTATCTTAGGTGGAAATTATCATTTATATAATGTGTTGGTAACTGGACATGGTTTAATCATGATTTTCTTTATGGTAATGCCAGCAATGATAGGTGGTTTTGGTAATTGGTTTGTGCCAATTATGATTGGTGCACCTGATATGGCATTTCCAAGAATGAATAATATTTCTTTCTGGTTATTACCAGTCTCACTAACATTGTTAATTTTATCAATTTTTGCTGATGGTCCTCCAGGTCAAACAGGAGTTGGTGGTGGATGGACTATTTATCCTCCCTTATCTTCTAAAGCTGGTCAACCTGGTCCTGCAATGGATTTAGCAATTTTGAGTTTACACTTAGCTGGAGCTTCTTCAATTTTAGGTGCAGTGAATTTTATCACTACGATTTTAAATATGAGAACACCAGGAATGACATTACATAAAATGCCATTATTTGCTTGGTCAATCTTAGTAACAGCATTTTTGTTATTGTTATCTTTACCGGTTCTTGCTGGCGCAATAACAATGTTATTAACTGATAGGAATTTTGGAACCGCCTTTTTTGAGGCCCAAACTGGAGGTGATCCAGTTTTATTCCAACATTTATTTTGGTTTTTTGGTCATCCAGAAGTTTATATCTTAATTCTCCCAGGCTTTGGAATGATCAGCCATATTGTTTCAACATTTTCTAGAAAACCAGTTTTTGGTTACTTAGGAATGGCTTATGCAATGGTAGCGATTGGAATTGTAGGGTTCGTTGTGTGGGCGCACCATATGTACACAGTAGGTTTAAGTACAGATACCAAAGCTTATTTCTTAGCTGCCACAATGATTATAGCCGTACCAACAGGAATTAAAATTTTCTCATGGATTGCTACAATGTGGGGTGGATCAATTTCATTTAAAACACCAATGATGTGGGCACTTGGATTTATATTTATGTTTACTGTCGGTGGTGTAACTGGTGTAGTTTTAGCTAATGCTGGAGTGGATACAGCAATGCATGACACATATTATGTGGTTGCACATTTTCATTATGTATTATCATTAGGTGCTGTTTTTGCAATTTTTGCAGGTTTTTATTATTGGTTTTCAAAAATGTCTGGCTATGAATATTCAGAATGGATGGGTCAATTACATTTTTGGTTAACTTTCATAGGTGTTAATTTGATTTTTTTTCCTCAACATTTCTTAGGTTTAGCAGGAATGCCTAGAAGATATGCTGATTATCCAGATGCTTTTGCAGGATGGAACTATATTTCTTCAATAGGTTCTTACGTTGCAGTTGCTGGATTAGCTGTATTTTTTATAAATTTAATTTATGCTTTTACTAAAAAGAAAGCTGCTGCACAAAATCCATGGGGAGAAGGAGCCACAACATTAGAGTGGACAGTGCCATCTCCACCAAACTTCCACACTTTTGAAGAACTACCAAAGTTTGAGGATGATCAGGATACACAAAAATCTCATAGCTAATAAAAGTGCAAAAAAAAACTAATGGGTAATTCAAGGCTAAAAAATAAAAGTTTAAGTCAAGAGGATTTGTTTAATTTTTCTGAGCTATTTAAACTGATGAAGCCAAGAGTAATGTCATTAGTAATTTTTACTTGCGCAGTCGGACTTTTAACTTCACCTAATCTTGTATCAACAAAAGATGCTATAATAGGAATTTTGTTAGTTTCTTTAGGAGCAGGTGCCGCTGGAGCACTTAATATGTGGTATGAATCTGATCTTGATGCTTTAATGACAAGAACTTGTTTAAGACCTATACCAACTGGCAAAGTTAATAGAAACCAAGCTCTTATTTTTGGTGTTACGTTATCAATTATCTCGGTAGTAGCATTAGATTATTTTACTAATAGAATTTCCGCAGCTATTTTACTTTTAACGATTTTATTTTATGTTTTTATTTATACAATCTGGCTAAAAAGAAGAACACCACAAAATATAGTTATTGGTGGAGCTGCAGGAGCTTTTCCTCCAGTTATTGGATGGACAATAGCTACTGGCTCTTTATCTACCGAACCATTAGCGTTTTTTTTAATAATATTTTTTTGGACACCTTCACATTTTTGGGCTTTGAGTTTGTATAAATCAGATGATTATAAAAAAGCAAATATACCGATGTTACCACTAACTAATGGAGTTGAGAGCACTAAGGCCAATATATTTGTTTATTCATTGTTAATGTTACCAGTTATCATTTTTCCCTTTTGGATAAATTTTGTAGGTATAGTTTTTTTAATACCTGCATTGTTATTAACTTTTTATTACAATTTTTTATGTTATGAGCTTTATAATTTTAAGAAAAATAAATTTGACCCAAAAAAAGCTAAATCAATATTTGGATATTCTATTTTATATTTATTTTTGGTTTTTGTGCTTTTTCTGATAGATAAGATTTTATGATAATACCTGATAAAAAAACTAAGAAAAAAAATATACTAACTGCTTTAGCAATAATTGCTTTTATGATCTTTCTTTTCTTTTTTACACTTTACAATACAGGAGTATTTGACAGATCAATATGATGAAAAAAAATAAACTTACTCCTTTAATATTATCAGGAATTTTTGTTTTAATGCTGGGCTTGTCTTATGCAGCTGTCCCTTTGTATGATTTGTTTTGCAGAGTAACTGGTTTTGGCGGAACTACTCAAATATCAAATAATGCTCCAAAAATAGTATTGAATAAAGTAGTGAGTGTAAGATTTGACACTAATGTAAATAATTTACCGTGGGATTTTAAAGCCAAAACAAACGTTATAGATGTAAAGGTAGGTCAGGTTAACAAAATAGAATTTGAAGTGGAAAATTATAGTAATGAGCCTACTGCCGGAGTTGCAAGTTTTAATGTTTCCCCAGCAAGTTTTGGAAAATATTATAGTAAATTAGGATGTTTTTGCTTCGAAAAACAAGAATTAAAAGCTGGAGAAAAAGCCACCTATGTAATGACTTTTTATCTCGATCCCGAAATGGTTAATGACCCAACTGTAAAAAACTTACAAGATGTAACTATGTCGTATACTTTTTTCTCGACAGATTACTATAAACAATCATAATCCAAAAAAATGTCAGCTGAAAAAAAACATGATTATCATTTGGTAGACCCAAGTCCTTGGCCAATTTATACTTCTTTTTCTTGTTTGGTATTAGCTTTAGGGTCAGTTTACTATCTCCATACAGATGTATCATGGGGAATGTATTTAGGATTTGCTCTGTTAATTTATGGAGCCTACATGTGGTTCAGAGACGTTGTGATTGAGGCTGAACATCAAGGACATCACACACCTGTCGTTCAAATTCATCACCGTTATGGAATGACACTATTTATTGCTTCTGAGGTAATGTTTTTTGTTGCATGGTTTTGGGCATATTTTGATGTAAGTTTATTTCCTAACGAATTTGTCGGAAATGTTTGGCCACCTAAGGATATTGAAACATTTGACCCATGGGATATTCCACTAATCAATACATTAATTTTATTATTATCTGGAACAACAGTCACATGGTCTCATCATGCTCTTCTGGAAGATGATAGAAAAGGATTTATCCAGGGTTTATGGCTGACTGTAATTTTAGGTTTTTGCTTTACTCTTTTGCAAATTTATGAATATCAACATGCATCATTTTCTTTTTCAGATCATATTTATGGGTCAGTATTTTATATGGCAACAGGGTTTCATGGCTTCCATGTACTTGTGGGAACCATTTTTTTAGCCGTATGTTTGTTTAGAGGTAAAAGAGGACATTTTAATAAAGATCATCATTTTGGCTTTGAAGCTGCAGCTTGGTATTGGCATTTTGTTGATGTAGTTTGGCTGTTTTTATTTGCGGCAATTTATATTTGGGGTAGTTAATTTTTACCATTGAAACACAAGTTTTTATTTTCAGTCTTTGTAATTTTTTTCATATTAGTTTTTATTGCACTTGGATCATGGCAAATAATTCGTTTAAATTGGAAAAATAATCTCATATTAGAAATTGAAAATTCTCTAAAAAATCCACCTGTAGAATTAACTCAATCTCAAAAAGAAAATTATTTAAAAATTAAAACATCGGGATCTATTGATCTTGATAAACAAATTTATTTATATAATTTAAATGATACTGGTACTCCAGGTTTTGAGGTTATAAATCCAATCTTAATAGATAATGAAGATTATCTAATTAATAGAGGCTGGATACCATTTGAAAAAAAAGGTTCCAAAGAGATAAATTTTTTTGATGAAAATAACATTATTGGAACTTTAAAACTTCAAGGAAGAAAAAACATTTTTAAACCAGATAATGATATTGAGGAAAATTATTGGTTTAGTTTAAATAGAGAGGATATATTAAAGTTTACAGGTAAAGAATTCTCTAAATATATAATTTATTTAGACGGAAATTATCAATTTCCTGAACCAAAAAAAATTAGTGCTAATATTTCTAATAATCACAAAAAATATGCGATTACTTGGTTTTCGTTAGCGATTTCAATTCTTTTGCTATATTTATATTTTAGAAAAAAGAATTATTAAATGGACTATGTAAGCACAAGAAACAGCACAGACAGCTTCAAATTTGAAGACGTTTTTATTAAAGGATTAGCAGATGATGGAGGGTTATTTATTCCAAAATTACTTCAGAAATACAGCCAAAAAGATTTACTTGAATTTAAAAATCTTGAATACAAAGAATTAGCTAAAAAAATAATCTATCCTTTTATTGGTGATTTTATGAGTGAAAATGATTTAGGTAAAATCATTGATAAATCTTATTCAGTTTTTAGAAAACAGAATGTGGTTGAGCTAGTCAAGATAGGAGATCGGTCAGTGCTTGAATTATTTCATGGACCAACTTTGGCTTTTAAAGATGTTGCGATGCAACTTTTAGGTAATTTCTATGAATATTATTTGAGCAATAAAAATGAAAAAATAAATATAGTTGTTGCTACTTCAGGGGATACGGGTGCTGCTGCAATTGATGCAATTAAAGGAAAAGCGAATATAAATATTTTTGTTCTTCATCCTAACAATCGTATTTCACCTGTTCAAAGAAAATTAATGACAACTGGTAAAGAAAAGAACGTTTTTAATATTGCCGTAAAGGGAAGTTTTGATGATTGTCAAAATATAGTCAAGGCAATGTTTACAGATAAAGTTTTTGCAAATGAGATCAAGATGTCAGGTGTTAATTCAATAAATTGGGCGAGGATTATTGCTCAAAGTGTGTATTATTTTTATAGTTATTTTTTAGTCGAAGATAATAGAAAGCCCGTAAACTTTTCAGTACCTACAGGAAATTTTGGTGATGTATATGCTGGTTATCTTGCAAAAAAAATTGGTCTTCCAATTAACAAGTTTGTTGTGGCAACAAATCAAAATGATATTTTACATAGAGCAATTAAAAATGGTGCGTATAACGTAGAAGATGTTTTAGAGACAATCTCACCAAGTATGGATATTCAAATTGCCAGTAATTTTGAAAGACTTATTTTTGATTTGAATAATCAAAATGATAAAAAAACAATTGATGTGATGAAAGATATAAAAGAAAAAGGAAAATATGAAATTCAAAAAGATAGTTTAGATAAAATAAATGTTGATTTTTTATCATCACGGATGGATGAAATTGAAGTTTTAAATACGATTAAAACTGTTTATGAAAAATATGATAAGTTACTTGATCCTCACAGTGCAATAGGATTTGGAGCTTTTGATAAAGTTAATCTTAAAGGTAATAATATTGTATTAGCTACAGCTCACCCTTGTAAATTCCCAGGCGCAATTGAAAAAGCAATTAATATAAAAGCTGAATTACCAGATGAGCTTCTTTTTATTTTAGATGAAAAAGAAAATTATGATATTATCGATAATGACCTTAATAAAATAAAACAACATATAAGGGAAAGAATTTAATGAAGTTAAAAGAAAACGACAATGTCCCTAATTCTGAAATTTTTGTTTTAGAAAATGGTGAACCAACAAAGAAAAATATTGAAGATTTATTGAAAAGCAAAAAAGCCGTTATTTTTGGCTTACCTGGAGCTTATACATCAGTTTGTTCTGCTAAACATTTGCCAGGTTACGTAAATTTGCATCAACAATTTATAGATAAAGGAATTGATCATATCATATGCGTATCAGTTAACGATCCATTTGTCATGAATGCCTGGGGTAAAGAAAATAATGTTGGTGATAAGATTATAATGGTGGGAGACCCATTTTTGAACTTTACTAAAGAAATCGGTGCTGAAGTAGATAAAACTGGAAGAGGGCTAGGTGTAAGATCTAACAGATACACAATGTTAGTTGACAATATGAAAGTAATAAAATTGCAAGAAGAAAAAGATACTGGCTCTTGCGAAATGTCTGCAGCAGAAAATTTTTTGAAATTAATCTAAATTAGCTGCCTTTTTAGCCAATAAATCAACTTCTTCATTCGTTGGATTGCCCGCATGTGCTTTAATCCAATTCCATTTAATTTTCAATGATTGATTAAGATTATATAACTCAAACCATAAATCTTTATTTTTAACATCTTCTTTTTTTGAAGTTTTCCAATTATTTTTAATCCAAGTATTTATCCATTCAGTTATTCCAAGTTTCACATATTGGGAGTCTGTATAAATCTCTATTTGATCAGTTGAATTTATATTTTTTAAAGCATTGATAGTGGCCATCAACTCCATTCTATTATTTGTAGTATTTTTTTCACTGCCACTAATTTTTTTAGTATTTCCATTTTCATTTATAATAGCTGCCCAACCACCATTTCCTGGATTTTCTAAACATGAGCCATCAGTATAAATTTTAATCATTATTTTAGATAATCGTTATAAGTCTTTAAATTATTGTGTATTACAAGTTTTTGATAATATTCTTTAGGATCTTTGATTTTAATAAATGCTGTTTTGGGTGTGTTTGTATAA
>CACDVM010000002.1 GCA_902556265.1 uncultured Pelagibacteraceae bacterium | reverse complement strand
TCAATTATAATTTCTCTTGGATCTTTGTTGTCATTATTTTTTATATACCTAGTGACTGCAGAAAAAGAATAAATAAAAATAATTATCAAACATAATAATATTATGTTTGGGGACAAGTTTAATACATGAAAAAAAATATAGAGTATAATTATTGTAGCTAGGGATCCAAATGTACCAGGAATGATTTTTATCTTTCCTAAACCGAACATAGTTACAAATAATGTATTTAAATCTTTAATCATACTTAGTAATTGAAATAATTACCTCACAAGCAATTGCTTTTTCTTTTCCTATGAGTCCTAACTTCTCTACAGTTTTTCCTTTCAAGTTTATAAGATTCTTATTTAAATTCATAAGTTTAGATATTGATTTGATTATTTTATCTCTATATTTTGAGACTCTAGGTTGTTCACAAATAAGATTAATATCAAGATTATTTATAGTTAAATCAAATTTTTCGAGACTGACAAGGATAAGTTTTAACATTTTTGGAGATCTTATATTTTTATATTTTTTTGTGTTTGGAAAATAAGTACCTATATCTTTTTTTTTAGTAGCTCCTAAGATCGAGTCTATTATTGCATGTAAAATTACATCACCATCTGAATGCCCTTTAAGTCCAGAGTGAAAAGGTATTTTTATTCCACCTAAGTAAAGTTTTTTATTTTTTTCTAATTTATGAATATCAAAACCTATACCATAATAAGTTGTTGGAAATTTAATATCCTCCAAATATGTAATTTTGTAATTTTGGTTTTCACCTTTTATAAATTTTATTTTATAATTTTGATCAAGTAAAAGAGTTGCTTCATCATTTACTTTATTTTTTTCTTTAATTGCAAGATTATATAAATCTTTAAATCTAAAAGCTTGGGGAGTTTGAGTTAACAAAGAATGATCTCTATTTAAATTAAATATTTGATTTTTAATTTTATATTTAATTGAGTCTGTAGAATTGACAACAGGAACAACAGCTCTATTCTTTTTTAAATTTATTACAATATTTTCTAGTAATTTATTTGAGAAATTTGGTCTAGCTGCGTCGTGTATAAATACATTGTTAGGTTTATACTTTTTTAGATAATTTAAGGCTTTTAATGACGAGTCTGATCTCTCTTTACCACCTTTGATTATAGTAATTGATTTAGGATATTTTTTTTTTCTAAAATATTTTAAATTATTAGAGACAATTACAATTTTTTTAAAAAGCTTTGAATTTAAAGCTTTTTCTACTGAGTGTTCAATTATTTCTTTATTTTTATAAATAAAGAATTGTTTCGCAATTTTACCATTAAATCTCTTACTTTTGCCAGCTGCTAATATTACAAAATAGTTGTTCATTTATTTAAATGCTATAATCCTAATTCATGATTGAATTTTTGAAAAAAAATATATTCATTATTATTCTATCTAGTATCACACTATTTATTGGTTTTTTAACATTTTTAACATTTATTGATCGAAGTTTTGTTGAATTAAATCAAAAGAATTTACAAAATTTATTAATTTTAAATATTTTTTTACTATTTCTATTATTTTTATTTATCTTTAATGAAATTAAAAAATCAATCAAAAATGATATTGATAAAGATGGCATAAAATCCAATAAAAAATATATAACATATTTTTCATTATTCACTTTAATCCCCTCAATTTTAATATCTATATTTTCATTATTTTTATTTTCTTTTGCCCTTGAAAAGTATTTTGATAAAAAAGTTACTACAGTTGTAAATAATTCCTATGAACTTGCTAAAAGCTATGTTCAGGAGGTAAGAAATAAAATTGAAGCGGATATAATTTTGATTGCTTTCGACACAAACAAAAGCGCAAACTTTTTAAATGATAAGAAGATTGAATATACAAGATTCTTGACTACTCAAAAACTTATAAGAGATGTTGATGAAATTCATGTTATAGATCAAAATAAAAAACTTCTATTCTCTACCATTGGAGAAGATGACGCTTATACACCACCTGTTGATAAGGCGCTTAATCTTGTTTTGGAGGACGATAGACCTCTCAAAATTATAAACGCAACAGATAATATTTCAGCAGCAATAATGAGACTACAAGCATTTGATAATAGATTTTTGTACGTTGTGAAATATTTAGACAAAGAAATATCAAGCTATCTTAAAGAATCCCAGGAAGCTATAAATTTTTACTATTTAGTAGAGGAAAAAAGTTCTGGTATAAAAATTTCTTTTGCAATAATTTATTTAATAATTGTTACTTTGTTATTATTTATTTCGATTTCAATTGCAATAAGATTTTCATCTAGGTTTTTTAGATCAATTAATAATCTAATATTAGCCTCAGCTTCGATAGGTGATGGTAATTTAAACATTCAGGTACCAGAAATGAAAACTGACAAGGATCTTGAAGTTTTAAACAAAAATTTTAATTTGATGATTAGTCGACTAAAAACCCAGCAGGAAAAACTTATTATTAATGAAAGATATGAAGCATGGGGTAATCTTGCTAGAAAACTGGCTCATGAAATTAAAAATCCACTTACACCTTTGCAACTAACCATCGATAGAATTAAAGATAAATTTACAAAACAAATAGCGGATAATGATCAGGATAATTTTAAAGAAAATTTAAAAATAATTAATAATCAAATTAAACAGATAGAAAATTTAGTAAATGAATTTTCTGATTTTGCAAGAATGCCAAAACCAATTATGAAAAATAATGATTTGATTTTAATTTTAAAAGAAAATATTCAATTGTTAAATAAACTCGATGAGTCAATTAAGATAGACCTTCATAACAATGAAAAAACTGTTCTTTTTAAATGTGATAAAGAGCAGCTTAGTAGAGCTTTTTTAAATCTAATAAAAAATTCAATTGAAAGTATTCAACAAAAAGCTCAAAAAATAGCAAATTTTAATAAAATTATATCGATTGAAATTTCTAAAAATAACAACCATATTAGATTAGTTGTATTAGACAGTGGTATTGGTTTTGGAGAATTAAATAATAATATTAAGGATATCCTTAACCCATATTTTACTACAAAAAAAAATGGAACAGGTTTAGGACTATCAATAGTTAATAAAATAATAAATGACCATAACGGAGAAATTAAATTTGTACAAATCCCTGATGGTGCAAAAATTGAAATAATATTAAATTTAAATGTCAATTGAAATTTTAATAGTAGACGATAACGCTGATATTAGAAATATCTTGAATGAGTTGATTTTAGATGCTGGATATAAAACAAGACTTGCAGCTAATTATAATCAAGCTTTAAAAGAGATAGATAGAAAATTACCTGATATTGCAATTTTTGACGTTAAATTAGACAAAGGTGATAATGATGGAATTGAATTACTATCATATATAAAATCAAAAAATAAAGACGTTCCTGTAATTGTTATTTCAGGTCATGCTAACATCGAAATGGCAATCAGCTCTCTAAAATATGGAGCTTTTGAATTTGTTGAAAAACCTTTTGATCAAGCAAGATTATTAAATTTTATTAGTCGAGCAATAGAAAATTTGAATTTAAAGGCACAAAATAGAGAATATGAAAATAAATTATTTTCATCTTATGATTTAATTGGAAATAGTAAAAATATTTTAAATATTAAGGATAAAATTAAGAAAATTTCTTTAACTGAAAGTAGGGTATTAATTTATGGACCCTCAGGATCTGGTAAAGAATTAATTGCAAGAAAAATTCACAAAAATTCAAAAAGAAATAACAAACCTTTTATAATTATTAATGGTGCCTTGCTTGACTCAAATAAATATGAGCTAGAATTGTTTGGTGAAGAAAAAAATAATGGTTCAGTATCTTATGGTGCTTTAGAAAAAGCAAATAAAGGTACGTTACTGATTGATCAGGTTTCTGAAATACCTTTAAACATTCAGTCTAAGATTTTAAGAGTTCTAACAGATCAAAAATTTAAACGTCTTAATGGCAGCAACGATATTAATGTTGATGTAAGATTAATATGTTCTTCAAGCAAAGATTTGAAAAATGAAATTGAGGTTGGAAATTTTAGAGAAGATCTTTTCCACAGACTTAACGTTTTTGAGATTAATGTTGAGTCTTTAAGTAAAAGAATATCTGATATACCTCTTCTAATTAAATACTTTTCAAAAAAAATATCTGAAAACTACAATATTAAAGAATTAGATATTGATGAAAACAATAGTTACATATTAAATCACAAATGGCAGGGTAATGTTAGAGAACTAAGAAACCTAATTGAAAGAATTGCAATATTACAACCAGAAACACGAGAGAAAATATCAAATATTATCAAAGAATCTCTTAAAAATGACAGTTTTGATGACAAAATTGCAGAAAATAGTCTATCTGTGCCATTAAAAGAGGCTAGAGAAAACTTTGAAAAAGAGTATTTAACTATTCAACTTAAAAAATTTAATGGAAATATATCCAAAACTGCAAATTTCGTTGGCATGGAACGTAGTGCCTTGCATAGGAAGCTTAAAGGCTTAGGGATTAAAGAGTTTAATTAAATGAACATAATTATTTGTGGCGCTGGAAGGGTTGGATTCACAATTGCTAAATTATTAAGTGAACAAGGTCACTCTATAACAGTAATTGATCAATCAAGTGAAGATATTCAAAAGATTAATGATAGTTTAGATGTAAAAGCTATTGTTGGGAAAGCGACATATCCATCAATTCTTGAAAAAGCTAATGCCTCTGAAACAGACATGATTATTGCCGTCACAAGAAACGATGAGATAAATATGCTAATTTGTCAAATAGCTTTTTCAATTTTTAATATATCAAAAAAAATTGCTAGAATTCGCTCTCAAGACTATTTAAATCCGAAATTTACACGAGTTTATAGTAAGGAAAATTTACCTATTGACGTGATAATCTCTCCTGAAATTGAGATTGCTAAATCAATACAAAGAAAATTGGAGGCTCCTGGTGCACTGGATAGTGTGCCTTTTTGTGATAATAAAATTAGACTATTAGAAATTCTAATTAAAGAAAACTGCAAATCAACAAATATTAAATTTAATGAATTAACTCAAAAATATCCTAAATTAGAAGCAAATATTGTTGGCATCAATAGAGATGATAAATTCTTTATTCCGAAAAAAACTGACTCAGTAAAAATGAATGATAAAATTTATGTAATTATTAACTCCACACAAATGCAAGAAACCCTAGAAGCTTTTGGACATGAAGAAAAAATTTCAAAAAAAATACTAATTATTGGTGGTGGTAATATCGGTTATAATTTAGCAAAAAATATTGAAGATACATTAGAAACTGTAAGAGTTAAAATTGTAGAAAAAAATAAAGATAGAGCAAAATATTTAGCCAACGAGTTAAATGATACCATTGTTATAAATGGTAATGGCCTTGATGAAGACGTATTAGTTGAAGCAAACTTAGATGAAGCTGAAACTGTGTTAGCACTTACAAATGATGATGAGGATAATTTAATGGTAAGTGTTTTAGTTGAAAAATTTGCCAAGGATCAAAAAGATATTGATGATAAAAGAACAATGGCTTTAATAAATAAACCCAATTATTCTCTTTTGCAATCATCTTTGAAAATTGATGATTTGATTGATCCAAGAATGAACACTGTTTCAAGTATTTTAAAACATATTCATAAAGGCACTATTGAGAATGCTTATACTATTACAAATGGTGAACACGAAGTGATTGAAGCTGAAATCATTGAAACATCAGAATTAATTAATAAGGAATTAAAAAACTCAAACTTACCAGACGATGTTAGAATAGGTGCCGTGTTAAGAAAAAATAAAGTTATTATTCCACGCTCAAGTTTTATTTTTAAAAAAGATGATAGAGTAGTTTTTATTGCAAAAAAAGACTCTATTTCTATAGTAGAAAATATTTTTAGATTAAGTGCTGTGTAATTAAATGATTAATTTACAGGTTAAATATTTAAGTTTTTTTTTTGGATTAATCTCTATTTTATCTTTTTTTAATATTATTTATTCATACTATCTTAATTTATATTTAAATTTGGATACATATTATATAAGTTTTGGACTCTCTTTAGCTATATCAGTCTTATTTTATAAAATTAAAACTCCTGAAAAAAAACAATCAATTTTTGACAAAATTCTAACAGTATTATTGGGTTACTTTTTAATTCCTTTAATTTTAACCATACCATTTTATTTTAGTATTTATAATTTGACTTTCTTAAACTCTTTTTTTGAAACAATTTCTGGGTTTACTTCAACTGGTTTTACTATATTTGAAAATATAAAATTAATTGACCAAAGTTTGATATTGTGGAGGTCTTCTACTCAATGGATAGGAGGTCTTTATTTTCTATTTTCTATTATTTTTTTGATAGATATTTATGATGAGAATTTTAAAAAAACTTTAACTAATTATTTTTCCTTCAATAGTTCAGAGATACTTAAACAAGCAATCAAAATATTCTTACTTTATTCTGGATTAACATTAATAATATTCATAATACTGAACATCTTCTCTTTTAGAGCTTTTGACTCATTAAATTTAGCCTTTACTTTAATCTCATCTGGCGGTTTTCTCCCAGTTAATGACTTATCAAGTATTCTAAAAAATAATTATCAAATAATCATTTTTTCGTTATTAATGTTATTATCCTTTTTTAGTATTTTTTTTATTTATAATTTAACTTTTTTTAAAAATAGAAATCTTAATTTCCTTTATGAAGATTTACATTTAATAATTTATTTTGCTATTGTAGTAACTATTTTTTTTCTCTTCTTTAGTTTTAATAATAATTTTTTTGATAATTTTTTATCAATTTGCAGCAGTATGTCCAATATAGGATTCTCTCTTAATTCAGAAAAAACAAATTTAAATATTATTTTTTTAATTTTGGTAATAATAGGAGGGTCTTTTTTTTCAACCAGTTCAGGTTTAAGGTTTATAAAAATTTTTTCTTTATTTAACTACTCTTTGAATCAAATTTTATCTTTTAGTAAACCTAAAAATATATTTATCAATAAATTGATTTTTACAAAAATTAATTTTGATTTTAATGAGATTAATAAATATTTTTTATCAATTTTAATTTTTATACTTTCCTTATTCATTTTGACTTGTTTGCTTACTATTGCTCAAATTGATTTTCATTCCTCAGTCAAATTATCAATTTTGACATTAATGAATACTGTAAATTCTTCTAGCTATGGTTTAACTGAATTTGATTTTGCTAATTTACATTTTTTTACTAAATATTGTCTTATTTTATTCATGATAATCGGAAGAATTGAATTGTTAACAATTCTACTTCTTTTGAAAAAATTTCTTTTTAAAAATTAATTTTCTGTTGTATATGTATTGCTCTAACGGATATTGCGCCCTTAGCTCAGCTGGATAGAGCATCGGTTTTCTAAACCGAGGGTCGGAGGTTCGAATCCTCCAGGGCGCGCCATTAATCACATTTTTCAACATAAAATTAAGTGTTGACTAGAATTGCCACAATCTATTGATAGCAAACATATTTCTCTTGAAGAGTTTTTTCTTACGTGCTTAAATTGATTATATTCAAAAGTTATTTTGAATTATTTGTTAACAAATAAATAAACAATAGGAAGAAATATGTTTAAATACTTAAAACAATTAACTTCTTTAGTTGCTATGGTTGCTGTGTTGTTCACTTTTACAACAGAGTCTATGGCTGCTAAAAAATCTAAAACACTTAAAAACACTCAAAAGAAGGGTTTTGTAAGATGTGGAGTATCTCAAGGTCTTCCAGGATTTTCTAATGCTGATGCTGCAGGAAATTGGACTGGTGTTGACGTTGATGTATGTAGAGCGGTAGCTGCTGCAGTCCTAGGTGATGCAAACAAAGTTAAGTTTACACCACTAAGTGCTAAAGAAAGATTTACAGCTTTAACTTCTGGTGAGATCGATATCTTATCAAGAAACACAACTTGGACTCTTTCTAGAGATGCTGATATCGGACTTACTTTCGTAGGTGTGAACTTTTATGATGGACAAGGTTTCATGGTAAGAAAAAGTTCAGGTATTACTTCAACTAGCCAATTCAAAAACGGTATCTCAGCTTGTACAAATATTGGTACAACAACTGAGTTAAACATGAGAGACTTCTTTAATTCTAGAGGAATTTCTTATGAGCCAGTTGCTTTTGAAAAAGCTGACGAAGTTGTAGCTGCATACGATGCAGGTAGATGTGATACTTACACTACTGATAAATCTGGTTTAGCTGCTCAAAGAACTAAGATGAAAAACCCTGATGAACACATTGTTCTACCAGAAACTATTTCTAAAGAACCTTTAGGACCAGTTGTTAGACAAGGTGACTCAGTATGGGAAGATATCGTAAGATGGTCTTTGAACACTATGATCGAAGCAGAAGAATACGGTATTACTTCAGCTAATGCAGACTCAATGAAAACTTCAGATAACCCACAAATCAAAAGACTTGTTGGTGCTGAAGGTGAAATGGGTGCAGCATTCGGTTTAGATAATGAGTGGAACTTAAGAATTATCAAACAAGTTGGAAACTATGGTGAAAGTTATAAAAGAAATATAGCTGACACTGGTATTTTACCAGACAGAGGTCCAAATGAATTATGGACTAAAGGTGGTATTTTATACGTTCCACCATCAAGATAATTTAAGTTATAAATTAATTAAAAAGGGCTAGATTTTTCTAGCCCTTTTTTTATAAACTCATATATTATCCACACAGTGAATTTTAAACTTAAAGATATAGGTCCACAGTTAATGACAGTTATAGCTGTTGTTCTTGTCTTTGGTTTTTTTACTTACAATGCTCAGGTCAATATGGAGAGTAGAGGTATTGACTTTGGTTACGGATTTTTATCACAAGAGTCCTCATTTGATGTTCAATTTTCTTTAATTGAATATGATGGATCTCACTCTTATTTTAGAGCATACTTAGTTGGTTTATTAAATACTATTCTTGTTTCGGTTATTGGAATTATTTTTGCAACAGTACTTGGTGTAATAGTTGGAATTGCGAGATTATCTCCTAATTATTTGATTAATAAGTTTGCAGCTTTTTATGTAGAATTTTTTAGAAATATCCCATTATTATTACAAATATTTTTTTGGTATTTTGCTGCCTTAAGAGCATTACCACTTCCACAGGATGCTGAAGCGATGTTTGGGGTTTCATTCTTAACAATAAAAGGATTATATGTTCCTGCTTTTATTTGGCAAAATTTTAATATTTTCTTTTACTCAGTAGTTGCAGCAATTATAGCAATAATCGTCATTCGCATTCATGCAAAAAAATTACAAGAAACTCAAGGTAAACAAACACCAGTTTTATTAATATCAATAGGATTGATTTTGATTTTACCACTTTTAAGTTTTTTAATTGGTGGTGTAAGATTATCATTTGAAGTTCCAGTTTTAAAACAGCTAGCAACAACGTCATTTATTTATGAAGGTGGAGTAAGTTTGCCACCGGAATTAATTGCCTTAGCATTATCATTGTCCTTATATACAGCAACTTTTATAGCTGAGTGTGTGAGAGCAGGAATTCAAGGAGTTGGTAAAGGTCAAAAAGAGGCTGCAGCATCAATTGGATTAACTCCTAATCAAGTTTTGAAGTTAGTGGTAATGCCCCAAGCTCTTAGAATAATAATTCCACCAACAACAAACCAATATTTAAATTTAACTAAAAATTCTTCATTAGCGGCTGCTATAGCTTATCCTGATTTAGTACTGGTTTTTGCTGGAACGGCATTAATGCAAACTGGTAAAGCAATTGAAATTGTATCTATTACAATGTTTACTTATCTATCTTTGAGTATTTCAATTTCAATATTAATGAATTGGTATAATAAAAAAATAGCGATAACGGAAAAATAATGTCTAAAATTAATTTTTTAAGACCTGATAAATCTAATCTTTATACTTTTTTGTATCTAGGTTCTTTTTTATTTTTTATTAGCGTTTTGGATGTATTGTTAAATTCTTTTTTTAGTCTAAATATAACTGCTTTTTTACCTGGTTTTTTAAGTTTTTTATTACCACTAATATTAGGTTTTATTGGGCTTTATTTCATAAGAATTGAGTTAAGTGGAATCAAACAATTAGATTTATTAAATAAACATATAAATACCAATAATTTTAACGCTATTTTATCACTATTAATTATTTTTATAGTTTTAAAATCAATTCCACCGATAGCAAGTTGGTTTTTTGTCGACGCTAGTTTTGCTGGCGACTCAAAAGATGTTTGTACTGGCTCTGGAGCTTGTTGGACATATATTAAAGTTTGGATGAGAAGATTTATGTATGGAATGTATCCTAACGGAGAACAATGGAGAATAAATTTATCATTTATAGCCCTGGCCTTACTTGGATCAGTTGGATATTTTGCAACTGACAGATTTAAAAAGTATTTAACACTTTACTATGTTGTAATTTACCCTTTTATTGCTTTTTTATTTATCTTTTTCTTTATTTCAGGTGGCCCAGTATTCTTTGATTTTTCTTATGGGATAATTGCAGCAATTCTATCAATAATTATTGGTTTTTTCATTCCTAGTAAGTTTAAGTTTTATTATTTTTTAATTGTCCCTTTGGCTCTGTATGTTTTATTAAAATATTTTATTTTTTATGAAGAATTAGTAGAACTAGGAAAGTTAGATGGATTAAACTGGGTAGAAACTGGGGCTTGGGGTGGATTGTCTTTAACTTTTATAATATCGTTTTTCTGTTTAATTTTTTGCTTTCCAATAGGAATGGCCTTTGCATTAGGTAGAAGATCAGGTTTTCCATTAATTAGATATATATCTATAGGTTTTATTGAATTTTGGAGAGGTGTTCCATTAATTACAGTTTTATTTATGTCAGCTGTAATGTTTCCAATGTTTTTACCTGCGGACTTTTTTATAGATAAATTGGTTAGATGTATAATAGCTATTTCATTATTTGAAGCGGCGTATGTCGCTGAAGTTATCAGAGGAGGGCTGCAAGCACTTCCTAGAGGTCAGTATGAAGCTGCAAAATCATTAGGGATGGGGTATTGGAGAATGCATATATTTGTAATTTTACCTCAAGCTCTAAAATTAGTTATTCCTGGTATAGCAAATACATTTTTAGCTTTGGTTAAAGATACACCGTTAATCTTTGTAGTTGGACTTTTAGAAATAGTAGGAATGTTGAATTTAGCTAAAACTAATCCAGAATGGTTGGGTTTTGCAATGGAAGGCTATGTTTTTGCAGCAATAATTTTCTGGATTATTTGTTATGCAATGAGTAAATATAGTTATAATTTAGAACAAAAATATAAAACAGATCGATAAAAATTATGTCAGATAATATAATTCAAATAAACAACATGAATAAATGGTTTGGAGATTTTCAAGTTTTAAAAGGAATAAATTTAGAGGTTAAACCAAAGCAAAAAATTGTTGTTTGTGGTCCTTCAGGTTCTGGTAAATCTACTTTAATAAGATGTATTAATAGATTAGAGGAACATCAAGAGGGAGACATAATAGTTGATGGTACGACTTTAACAGAAGATACCAAAAATATAGAGCAAATTAGAGCAGAGGTTGGTATGGTATTCCAACAATTTAATTTATTTCCACATTTATCGATTTTGGATAATTGTACTTTAGCCCCTATTTGGGTTAAGAAAATGCCAAAAAAAGAAGCAGAAGAATTAGCTCTAAAACATTTAGAAAGAGTTCAAATATTAGATCAAGCTCAAAAATATCCAGGTCAACTTTCTGGAGGTCAACAACAAAGAGTAGCCATTGCTCGAGCGCTTTGTATGGAGCCAAAAATAATGCTTTTTGATGAACCAACATCAGCTTTAGATCCAGAAATGATTAAAGAAGTTTTAGATGTTATGGTTAATTTAGCAAAACAAGGAATGACAATGATAGTAGTAACTCATGAAATGGGTTTTGCTAAAGAAGTGGCAGACCAGATGATTTTTATGGATGAGGGTATGATTGTAGAAAAGGCTGATACAAAGGAATTTTTTGCCAATCCAAAGAGTGAAAGAACCAAACTTTTTTTGAGCCAGATACTATAGTCAATCATAATTACAAGAAATATTTCTCAAATAATCATAGAAGTAATGCTTGACATATTTCTCATATATGAGGTTTTTGCTTAAAAAATAAAAAAAAATATAGTTGCAGTAGGTATTAAAAACTAGTTCAATATGTCTTTTAATAAAATTAAGAGGGGTCTTAATGGAAGATAATTTTAATAAGCATTTAGGCAATAAGCTTAAGCTTAGAAGACTGGCTTTAGGTTTAACTCAAACTAAAGTAGCAAAGGCAATCAACGTTACATTTCAACAAATCCAAAAATATGAAAAAGGTACTAATGGAGTAAGCTCGATTAGATTATTGCAACTATCTAATTATTTAAAAGTACCAATTAATTATTTTTTTGAAGATTTTTCAGAATATTTAGTAAATCTAGAAAAATCTCAAGAAGGACATATGAATGTTAATTATAATTTTTTAGTAAAATTATATTCAGAGTTAAACGCAGATCAAAAATTAAAGTTTAACAAGTCTTTACAAGTAGCGAGTAGTAATATTTCTAAAGTTGGATAATATTTGGCTCCTCGGGCAGGACTCGAACCTGCGACCAATTGATTAACAGTCAACTGCTCTACCAACTGAGCTACCGAGGAATGTAAAAAGCTCAACTTACTTTTTTTTCATACTAAAACAAGATTTTTTTTGGAGGCAACGCCCGGAATCGAACCGGGATACAAGGATTTGCAATCCTCTGCGTAACCATTCCGCCACGTTGCCAGTTTTAGTAGATAGCTACAAAGAGTTTTATATAAAATATTTGCAATTAGTCTATTAAATAACGTTCTAATTTGATTATTGTTAATTTGAATTAATAAATTATAAACTATCCATATCCATGAGTAGCGATAAATATATACATTCTGAAGTAGAAGATAATATTTATGCATATTGGGAAAAAAATGAACTTTTTAAACCTAAAAAAAATACAAAAAAATTTTCAATAGTAATTCCACCACCTAACGTTACTGGGAGCTTACATATGGGTCATGCTCTAAACAATTCCATTCAGGATCTTTTAGTTCGTTATTATCGAATGAATAATCATGAAACTTTGTGGCAACCAGGAACTGATCATGCAGGAATAGCCACTCAAGCTCTTGTTGAAAAAAAACTTGAAAAAGAAAATCTAAATAAAAATGATTTAGGTAGAGAAAAATTTGTTAAAAAAGTATGGGAATGGAAAACCCAGTACGGGGACATTATCATTAATCAGCTTAAAAAACTTGGGTGCTCTTGTGATTGGTCTAGAAATGCTTTTACAATGGATGAAAATTTATCAAAATCAGTAGTTAAAGTTTTTGTTGAATTGCATAAAAAAAAATTAATTTATAAAGCAGAGAAACTGGTTAATTGGGACACAGTTTTAAAAACAGCAATATCTGATTTAGAAGTTGATCAAAGGGAAATGAACTCAAAGATTTACTATATTAGATACCCAATAGATAATTCAACTGATTTTATAACTATTGCAACTACAAGACCTGAAACAATGCTTGGAGATACAGCTATTGCTGTTAATCCAAAAGATAAAAGGTTTAAAAAATATGTAGGCAAAACTGCCACTATCCCAATTGTGGGTAGAAAGATAAAAATTATAAAAGATAATTATGCTGACCCAGAGCAGGGAACCGGTGCATTAAAAATTACTCCTGCACATGACTTTAATGACTATGATGTAGGACAAAGAAATAAACTAGAAATCATAAATGTTTTCACAGAAGATGGAAAAATTAACAAAAATGCTCCAAAAAATTATATTGGATTAGATAGATTTGAAGCCCGTAAAAAAATACTAGAAGAATTAAAAGAAAAAGATTTTTTTGTTAAAGAAGAAAACATAAAAAATAAAGTACCTTATGGTGATAGATCTAATTCAGTTATAGAACCATTTTTAACGGAACAATGGTTTGTTAATGCAAAAAAATTATCTATTAAAGCAAAGAAAATAGTTAAATCTAAAAAAACAAATTTCTTTCCTGAAAATTGGTCTAAAACTTATTTTCAATGGATGAACAATATTGAACCTTGGTGTATTTCAAGACAACTTTGGTGGGGTCATCAAATACCAGCTTGGTATGGACCTGATAAAAAAATATTTGTTGCAACAAATGAAAGTGATGCAAAAAAACAAGCTAAGAAGTTTTATAAAAAAGATGTTGAATTGATTAGAGATCCAGATGTATTAGATACGTGGTTTTCATCTGGTTTATGGCCTTTTGCAACACTGGGTTGGCCTGATAAAAAAGACTTTGTTAAGAAATTTTATCCAACAACTGTTTTAGTTACCGGTTTCGATATTATCTTTTTTTGGGTTGCAAGAATGATGATGTTTGGAATGGAATTTTTAAAAAAAGAACCTTTTAAAGATATTTATGTTCATGCACTTGTAAGAGACGAAAAAGGACAAAAAATGTCTAAGTCAAAAGGCAATGTTATTGATCCATTAGATTTAATTGAAAAGTATAGTGCTGATGCTTTAAGATTTACATTATTATCAATGGCATCTCCAGGAACAGATGTAAAACTTTCTGAAGATAGAGTTAAAGGATATAGGAATTTTTTAAATAAATTATGGAATGCTAATAATTTTTTAATTACCAATAAATGTGACTTTAAAAAAGTTGATAAAGTTCCAAAAACCACAGTAAACATCAATAAATGGATTTATTCAGAACTAATCCAAACCAAAGATAAAATTGAAAAGAATTTAATAGATTATCGATTTGATGAAGCAGCTAAAAATGCATATCAATTCGCATGGCACTCTTATTGTGACTGGTACATTGAACTTTCAAAAACTATTCTGTTTTCAGATGATGAAAAATCTAAAAAAGAGGTAAAAGAGGTATCTGCTTATATATTTAAACAAATACTTGTAATACTCCATCCGTTTATTCCATTTGTTACAGAGAAAATATGGTTGAAAAATAAATTTGATAAATCAGATAAGAATTTTCTCATGCATGCTAATTGGCCATCGGGAAAAACCAAAAAAGATCAATCTATGAAAGATGTAGAAAGTATTATCAATGTTATTTCTGAACTTAGATCTTTTAAAAATGAACTAAATGTGAGCCCAGGTTCATTCATTGATATTTCAATTAATAAAATTGCTAAAAAAAATAAAACATTAATGACTAATAATGAAATTATTCTCAAAAAGCTTGGTCGTATCAATAATTTCTTTGATAAAGACCAAGAAAAGCCATCAGCTACATTGGTTATATCTGGTGACATATTTAAGATATATTTTGATGAGAATGTTGATTTAAATTTGATTAAAGAGAACTTAGTAAAAAGACAGAATAAATATCAGGAAGAAATGGACAAAATATCTCAACGATTATCTAATAAAGGATTTACTGATAGAGCTCCAAAAAATATTGTTGAACAAGAAAAAACTAACTATAGTAATTTAAAAGATGATATCAAAAAAATATCATTAACAATTGAAAGTTTGTAATGCGGAAGTTTAATAAGAAGAAATTACCTAGTAGACATACATCCTTAGGAGCTGATAGAGCCCCACATAGATCTTTTTATTATGCAATGGGTGAAACTGAAAAAGATGTCTCTAAACCATTTGTAGGAGTTGTATCCACATGGAATGAAGCAGCTCCGTGTAATATTGCTTTAATGAGACAAGCCCAATCAGTTAAGAAGGGTGTTAGAGCTTCAGGTGGAACACCAAGAGAATTTTGTACAATTACTGTTACAGATGGTATTGCAATGGGTCACGAGGGAATGAAGTCATCATTAATTTCAAGAGAAGTTATAGCAGACTCAGCAGAACTTACTGTTAGAGGCCATTGTTATGATGCTTTAGTAGGTATTGCAGGTTGTGATAAATCATTACCAGGTTTAATGATGTCCATGGTTCGATTAAATGTTCCAAGTGTTTTTATTTATGGTGGATCAATACTTCCAGGTAGATACAAAGGAAAAGACGTAACTGTTGTAGATGTTTTTGAAGCAGTAGGAAAACATTCTTCAGGACAAATGTCAGCAAAAGAATTAAGAAAATTAGAATTAGTTGCATGTCCAAGTGCAGGTGCTTGTGGTGGTCAATTTACTGCAAATACTATGGCTTGTGTATCAGAAGCAATTGGTTTAGCGTTACCTTATTCTGCAGGAACTCCAGCCCCTTATGAAGAAAGAGATAAGTACGCAAAGTTAAGTGGCAAAATGGTAATGGAATTATTAGCAAAAAAAATTAAACCAAGAGACATTGTTACAAAAAAAGCATTAGAAAATGCTGCAACCATTGTTGCTGCAACTGGTGGCTCAACAAATGCTGCTTTACATTTACCAGCAATTGCAAATGAAGCAGGAATTAAATTTGATTTAATGGATGTTGCAAAAATATTTAAAAAAACTCCATATCTTGCTGATTTAAAACCAGGTGGAAAATATGTTGCAAAAGATATGTGGTTAGCAGGCGGTGTACCAATGTTATTAAAAACACTTTATGATGGTGGTTATATTCATGGTGATTGTATGACAGTTACAGGTAAAACAATGAAAGAAAATTTAAAAGGAATTAAATTTAATCCAAAACAAAAAGTTTTAAGAGCTTATAACAGACCGTTATCACCAGATGGAGGTGTTGTAGGATTAAAAGGTAATTTAGCCCCAGAAGGTGGGATTGTTAAAATTGCTGGACTAAAAAAATTACAATTCACTGGAAGAGCAAGATGTTTTGATAATGAAGAAAGCGCAATGAAAGCTGTTCAAAGTAGAAAATATAAAGATGGTGACGTAATTATTATTAGATATGAAGGTCCTGTTGGTGGTCCTGGCATGAGAGAAATGCTTTCAACAACAGGTGCAATTTATGGTCAAGGCAAAGGTGAGAAAGTTGCTTTAATTACTGATGGAAGATTTTCAGGAGCAACAAGAGGATTTTGTGTGGGTCACGTTGGACCAGAAGCAGCTTTAGGTGGTCCTATTGCTCTTTTACGTAATGGAGATGTTATCGATATTGATGCTAAAAAAGGAACAATTAATGTTCGATTAACGAGAGCACAATTAGCTTCAAGAAGAAGAAAATGGAAGGCTAGAAAATCTGATTTTGGATCAGGAACACTTTGGAAATATGCTCAAACAGTTGGACCTGCTTATTTAGGAGCGCCAACGCATCCAGGTAAGAAAAAAGAAGTTAAGGATTACTCAAAAATTTAATGAAAATTCGCCCAGTTATTTTATGTGGTGGAGCAGGGACAAGACTTTGGCCTAATGCTAAAAAACACCAAGCTAAACAGTTTATAGATTTTGGTAATTGGACTTTATTAGGAAAAACTTTAGAAAGGGTTAAAGCATCTATATTTGATGCCCCAATTATAAGTACTAATGCAAAATATTTAAAACAAGTTAAACAACACTTAAAGAAACACAAAATTAGAAAATTTAAGATAGTTTTAGAACCTGCTAAAAGAAATACTGCACCAGCTATTTTAAGTACGGCATTAATAAAGGATATTCCAAATGAACAACCTTTAATGTTTTTAGCAGCGGATCATTTGATAGAGAAGGTTGGTTTATTTAATAAAGCTATTAAAAAAAATCAAAAGAAACTTACTCAAAATAATATCTTTATATTTGGAATTAAACCCACTATGCCTTCTAGTGAATTTGGTTATTTTTTAACTAAAAATACCAAAGTAACTAGATTTATAGAAAAACCAAAAGAGGCTAAAGCTAAACAAATAATTAGTAAAAGAGGTTATTGGAATTCTGGAATGTTTTATTTAAGAAAAGACTCTATCATTAATAATTTTAAGAAATACCAGCCAAATATTTATCGAAATTGTAATAAAGCTGTAACAAAAGCAAAATATAAAAGTAACGTGTATTATTTAAACAAACAAGCATTTACCAAAGCAACAGCAAAGTCTTTTGACTATGCAATATTAGAAAAAACTAAAGATATAAATGCGATCAAATTAGATATTCCTTGGTCTGACTTAGGATCTTGGAAAGAAATTTGTAAAATGTATGGAAGAAATAAAAGACATTATTTTAAAAAGAAGAATGTATTTCATAGACCTTGGGGTAGTTATGTAAATCTATTTAATGGCAAGGAATTCTTAATTAAAGAATTATATGTAAAACCTAAAGGTATATTAAGTCTTCAAAAACATCATCATAGAGCAGAGCACTGGGTAGTTACTCAAGGTAAACCTAAAATTACTTTAAATAAGAAATATTTTACAATGAAACCTGATGAAACCATCTTTATTCCTTTAGGTTCAGTTCATAGAATAGAAAATCCATATAAAAAACCAGTAAAAATTATTGAAGCTCAAGTAGGATCGATTTTAAAAGAAACAGATATTGTTAGATTTCAGGATGTATACGGAAGAGTAAAGTAGTTTATGGAACTTTTAACATTTGTTTTGTTAATCATAATAGCTATTTTGTTATTTTTTCTTTTAAAAAAAGAAAGAGTCTTAGGTATTAATACTGAAGTTAAAATTGAAGATAATAAGTTAGATGAAGATGAAAGTAAGAAATATAGAGAAGCTATTTATAATCTTTTAAATTATATTCCAGAAGGAATTATAATTCTAAACAAATCCAAGGAAATAATATTCAGCAACAGTTCAGCCAGTAAAAGATTTCAAACAAAGTTGAACGAAAATATAAGTGGATTTTTAAGAAATCCCGACTTGTTAAGTTCAATTGAGAAAGCTTTTAATGGAGAAAATTCTAATGATCTTGAAATAGAGCTACGAAACCCTTCAGTTCTTAGAATGAATGTAACAATCTATCAAGATAATCATAATTTATTCTTTGATGAGCCATCTTGCTTGCTTTTTATGAGAGATTTAACCGAATTTTATAAATTTCAACAACTAAAATCAGACTTTGTTGCAAATGTTTCCCACGAACTTAGAACTCCACTGCAATCTATTAAAATGGGACTTGAGACATTTGAAAATAATGCTGATTTAAAAAAGAACTCTGAAGTTACTAATTTATTACCAGTAATGAGCTCTCAATCTGAAAGAATGGAAAATTTAATCAGAGATTTGCTATCTCTTTCTAAGATTGAGCTTCAAGAACATATAAGGCCTACACACGAAATAGATTTAATAGAAGTGCTTAGTTACGTGATTAAGACCTATGAAAATATTGTTAAAAAAAACAATATAAATTTAAATTTACAAAAAACTGAGAATTTCAAAATTATTGGTGATCGAGATAAATTAATAGAAATTTTTACTAACCTCATTGATAATTCAATTAAATACAGTGAAAAAGGTAAAGAAATTAAAATTGCTACAAAAAAAGAGGGTGATTTAAATATTGTCTCTATATCTGATCAAGGAGTAGGAATTCCTAAAGAATTTATACATAGAATCACTGAAAGATTTTTCACAGTTGATCCTAGTAAAAGTCGTAGTGTTGGTGGAACGGGCTTAGGTCTTGCAATTGTTAAACATTTAGTTTCTCAGCATAGAGGTGAAATGATTATCAATAGTGAAGAAAATCAAGGAACTACTATAGATCTGAAATTCAATTCAATTTAATTCAACTAAAAAGTTAGTCTTTGTAACAAAACTTTAACTTTCCTTTAATAAAATATTTAAGATTCAGATTTATTTATTAGGGCATAACGAATCTAAACAAAGGAGAAATATGAATAGATTACTAAATATTTTATTAGGGTTTCTTTTAGTTCTTAGTTTTACAACAACTAGTTACTCAAGAGATCAAATAAAAATTGTAGGATCATCTACAGTATACCCGTACGCGACTGTGGTTGCTGAAAAATTCGGTAAAAGTGGTAAATTTAAAACACCTGTAATTGAAAGTACTGGAACTGGTGGTGGAATGAAATTGTTCTGTGCCGGTGTTGGTGCTAATCATCCAGATGTAACAAATGCTTCTAGAGCAATTAAACCTAAAGAAAAAGCTTTATGTGAGAAAAATGGAGTTGCAGAAATTATTGAAATAGTAGTAGGTAATGATGGTATTTCATTTGCACACTCAGTGAATGCTCCAGATGCAGATTTTACAAAAGAACAATTATGGAGAGCTTTAGCATCTAAAGTAGATGTTGATGGTAAACTTGTTGAAAATCCTTATAAAAAATGGAGTGATATTGATGCAAGTCTTCCAAATAAAAAAATCGAAATCTTAATAGCTCCTCCTACATCTGGAACTAGAGATGCATGGAATTCTTTAGTTATGGGTAAAGGATGTTCAAAAACAGCAAAATCTCTTTATGATGCTGCTGGAAAAAAAGCTAAAAAAGAATGTGCTAAAATGAGAGAAGATGGTTATGCAGTTGAAGCTGGTGAAAATGATACTTTAATTGTACAAAAACTTTCATCTAATCCAGACGCTTTCGGTTTTTTTGGTTACAGTTACTTAGTAGCCAACAAAGATAAGATCAAAGCATCAGCGATTAATGGTGTTCAACCATCATTAGAAGGTATTCAGGATTACTCTTATCCGATTGCTAGACCTTTGTTCTTTTATGTTAAAAAGGCACATATCGGTGTAATTCCAGGTATTAAAGAATATCTAAAAGAGTTTACTTCTAAAAAAGCTATGGGTGGTAGAGGTTATTTAGCTGAAATAGGATTAGTTCCTTTAGCTTCAGATAAATACAAAGTTACTAGAACAGCTGCAATAGATTTAAACACAATTAAGATAAAATAATTTTCATTTATCCCCAAAAAAAGGCCAGTAATTACTGGCCTTTTTTTTTAATTCAATCTTAGATTTAATTTGTAATATTTCTGTAACATTAAGAATATATCACTCAGGGCGAATGAACATCGTTCTAATATTCTTAATTAGTATATTTTCTATTTCTTTATTTTTTTATGGAAAATCAAAAACAAAAACCATTTCTATAAAAGATAATATTAAATTAAATGCCTTACCAAAATTTTATGGGTATTATCTTGTTTTATGGTGTTCAATACCAGCATTAGTATTTCTATTAGTTTGGTCGTTATTTGAACCTACAATAATTAAATCAATAATTATAGAAACAGCTGCTAATCAAGGTGCAGTTTTTAATGACAAAAATGAAGCAAACTTAGTTTATGAAAAGATTAAAGCTATTCATTTAGGAACTTATTTTGGTGACATTGATAGTATTTTAAAAGAAAGTGCTCTCGCATATGCAAAATTTATAAATCTTTTTACTAATTCTAAAGTAGTATTGATTTTTGGAATAATAATTGCTTCAGTAGTTTATTCATTAAAAAAAATAAGAAATAATAATAAAGCAAGAGATGATGTTGAGGTTATTTTAAAAGGTCTATTATTTGTATCCTCTTTAATAGCAATATTGACAACTCTTGGAATAATATTCTCTCTACTTTTTGAAAGTATCAAGTTTTTTTCAGTCATTAATATTTTTGATTATCTATTTGGTACAAATTGGAGTCCTCAAAGAGCTTTTGTAAGAGATGCTTCATCAATAACAGCTGCGGAATATGAAGAACTGAAAGATGCTTTTGGTTTTATTCCATTAATAGCAGGGACATCTTTCATTGCTTTTATTGCTATGCTAGTTGCTGTTCCTGTTGGTTTGTTTTCAGGAATTTATATGGCTGAATATGCTTCAACTAAAGTAAGAAGAGTATCTAAACCAATTATTGAAATTTTAGCAGGTATACCAACTGTAGTTTATGGTTTCTTTGCTGCATTAACTGTTGGACCTTTTTTTAGACAAGTAGGTGAAAATTTAGGATTAACTGTCTCATCTGAGAGTGCTTTAGCTGCAGGACTAATTATGGGTATTATGATTATACCTTACGTTTCCTCTTTATCTGATGATGTAATAAATTCTGTACCACAATCATTAAGGGATGGTTCATACGCTGTAGGAGCAACTAAGTCAGAAACTATCAAACAAGTTGTAATCCCTGCGGCACTGCCTGGTATAATAGGATCAGTTTTATTAGCAGTATCAAGAGCGATAGGTGAGACAATGATAGTTGTAATGGCAGCTGGTCTCGCAGCAAATTTAACAATTAATCCTTTAGAGTCTACCACAACAATTACAACTCAAATTGTTATGATCCTTGTTGGTGACCAAGAATTTGATAGTCCAAAAACCCAGTCTGCTTTTGCTTTAGGACTTACATTATTTATAGCAACACTAGTATTGAATTATATTGCTCAAAGAGCTGTTAAAAAATATAGAGAAAAATATGACTAAAGAAGAAAGATTAAAAAAAAGACATCAAGCTGAAAAGAGGTTTAGATTTTATGGTTTAACATCTATTTTTGTAGCTTTGTTATTCGTTGTTATTTTAGTTCAAAATATTTTCTCAAAAGGAAGTTCAGCTTTTAAAAAAACAGTGATCACAACTGAGATTTTCTTTGATCAGGAGTTACTAGAAATTCAAAATGGTGCATCTGAGGAAGATATAATGGAAGCTGATTTTTATGATCTAATGATAGAAAATTTAATAAAGGCTTATCCAGCAAAAGATAGAGATGAAGAAGATGAATTATTGAGGCTATTTAGTGGTGACGCTGAAATTGAGATTAAAAAAGCCTTTTTAAAAGATAATAACTTAATAGGTAAAACAATCACGTTAGATTTAACAGCCTCAGATGATATTGATCAATTACATAAAGGTAATTATCCAAGAGATCTCCCAGAAGAAAGAAGAAGAATCTCTGACTTTCAATTAGTTATATATGATTATTTTGTTGAAAATAAAAAGATAAGTAAAAATTTTAACAATTATTTCTTTAACAATGGTGACTCTAGAGATCCAGAACTAGCAGGTATAGGTGGAGCTTTAGTTGGATCTTTTTATAGTATTTTAATTTGTTTGTTATTAGCTTTTCCTGTAGCTGTTCTAGCTTCAATTTATTTGGAAGAGTTTGCCCCTAAAAATAAAATTACAGATTTTATTGAAATAAATATAAACAATTTAGCAGCAGTGCCTTCCATTGTTTACGGTTTACTTGCTCTTCAGATTTTACTTGCTACTATACAATTGCCTCGATCAACACCATTAGTTGCTGGAATAACTTTAGCGTTAATGACTTTACCAAGAATTATCATTCCATGTAGAGCATCATTAAAAGCTGTTCCACCTTCTATAAGAGAAGGTGCTCTCGCTGTTGGTGCATCCAAGTTCCAATCTGTTTTTCACCATGTTGTGCCATTAGCATTACCTGGAACTTTATCAGGAACTATAATTGGATTAGCTCAAGCTTTAGGTGAAACAGCACCACTTATCTTAATTGGTATGGTTGCATTTGTTGTTGATATTCCTTCAAGTCCAGTTGATCCATCTTCTTCATTACCAGTTCAAGTTTATTTATGGTCTGAGTCTGCAGAAAGAGGCTTTGTTGAAAAAACTTCAGCAACTATTATGATGCTCTTAACCTTTTTAATTGTAATGAATTTCGTTGCAGTATATTTAAGACAAAAATTTGAAAAACGATGGAACTAAATGAGTAATATCAAAATAAAATCAAAAAATTTGGATGTTTTTTATGGTGATAAACAAGCGTTGTTTGACGTCAATTTAGATTTAAATGAAAAAGAAGTCACTGCATTAATTGGACCATCTGGTTGTGGAAAGTCCACTTTTATAAGATGCATTAATAGAATGAATGATGTTATCGATATTTGTAAAGTTACAGGAAATATTGAAATGGATGGTATGGACATTAATGACAAAAATTTAGATGTAGTTGCATTAAGAGAAAAAGTTGGAATGGTTTTTCAAAAACCCAATCCATTTCCAAAAAGCATATATGATAATATTTCTTATGGCCCTAAAATTCATGGTAAAGGTGAAACCAAAAGTGAATTAGACGAAATTGTCGAAAATAGTTTAAGAAAATCTGCACTATGGGAAGAAGTAAAAGATAGATTAGATGAACCGGGTACAAGTTTATCTGGTGGTCAACAACAAAGACTTTGTATAGCTAGAGCTATATCAGTTAATCCTGAAGTAATTTTAATGGATGAACCTTGTTCTGCTTTAGATCCAATAGCTACCGCAAAAATTGAGGAATTAATTGATGAATTAAAAAAAACATATACTATTGTTATAGTGACACACTCGATGGCTCAAGCTGTACGAGTTTCACAAAAAACAGGGTTTTTTCACTTAGGGAAGTTAATTGAAGTTGGAAAAACTGAGAAAATTTTTAAAAATCCTGACAATAAAATGACACAAGATTATATTACAGGTAGATTTGGATAAATTATGAGCAATGAACATACAGTAAAGTCATACGAAGAAGAGCTTCAATTTCTTAAAGACTCTTTAATTAAAATGGGAAGTTTGACCGAGTCTCAATTGAGTGATGCAATGGATGCGGTAATTAAAGTGGATAAGGACTCAATTGATAAAATAATTAAGAGTGATGAAGAAATTAATAAATTTAGATCTAAGATAGATACTCAAATAATGAATTTATTAGTTAAAAGAGCACCTATGGCAATTGATTTAAGGGAAACAATTAGTTCATTAAAAATTTCTCAAGATTTAGAAAGAATAGGAGATCTATCAAAAAGTAATGCAAAAAAAGTTAAGCCTTTACCCCTAGATTTGCCAGATGAATTATTAGGAAATTTAAAAAGACTTGGAGAACTCGTTATGAAACAACTAAACGATGTTCTTGATAGTTATGTTAACAAAAACTTTGATAAAGCTAAAGAAGTTTGGGAAAAAGATGAACAAGTTGATGACTTAACTTATATTGCAATGGAAAGTGTAATAGATTTTTTATCTAAAGATAAAAAAAATTTGGATTTCTCTACTCATTTAATTTTTGCCACAAAAAACTTAGAAAGAGCAGGAGATCATATAACTAATATAGCTGAAACAGTTTGTTATTTAGTCAAAGGTGAATATCTAAAAGGTAGCAGACCAAAGGGTAAAGTAATTCAAGAATAACAAAATGAAAGGTAAAATTTTTATTATTGAAGATGAAGCTTCAATAATTCAATTAGTCCAATTAAATTTAGAAAAAGAAGGTTTTATTGTTGCTTCATCTTTAAATGGGAATGAAGGTTTAAAAGAATTAAAAAAATTTGAGCCTAATTTACTCTTACTAGATTGGATGTTGCCAGATTTATCAGGTATTGATGTTTGCAAAAATATTCGAAAAGATAATAATTTTAAGAACTTACCTATTATTATGCTAACAGCAAAAGGTGAAGAAGAGGACAAAATTAAAGGTCTTGAAAGTGGTGTAGATGATTACATTACAAAACCATTCAGTTTTAATGAACTATCTGCACGAATAAAAGCTGTTCTGAGAAGATCTGATCCTAATATAGTTGCCAATGATTTGATATTTGAAGATTTAAAATTAGATAGAATAGAAAAGAGAGTCTTTAGAGATGAAAAAGAAATTCAACTTGGCCCAACAGAGTTTAGATTGTTAGAATTTTTTTTAACAAACCCTAAAAGAGTTTATTCAAGAGATCAAATATTAGAAACTGTTTGGCCCAATAATATTAATGTGGAAAGTAGAACCATAGATGTCCATATAAGAAGATTAAGACAGTCAATAAATATTAAAGACAAAAAAGAATTAATCAGAACGGTTAGATCTTCAGGATACTCTTTGGTTTAAACTAATTCTTTTCTAAAAATAATCTTTTAACAATAAATACAGCAATTAACATTCCGATAAGTTCAGCTAAAATATAATAAGGAGTGTTTAAATAACTAATACCAGTAAAAGACTCTGTAAATGTTCTAGCAATTGCAACAGCTGGATTTGCAAATGAAGTTGAAGAAGTAAACCAATAACCAGCAGTAATATAAAGACCAACACTAGCAGCAACAGCAATTTTACCTGACTTCATGGAGCCAAAAATTATTATTATAAGACCTAATGTTGCTATTATCTCAGATGTGAATATGTAAATTCCATCTCTTGACTTAGTAGATAATTCATAAATTTCATGTTCAAAAAAGAAATTAGCTAAACCAACACCAATCAAGCAACCAACCAATTGAGCAATGATATAGTAGGGTAATAGTTTCTTTTTTAATTTTCCTGTTATTGTCATTGCGATACTCACAAATGGATTAAAATGAGCTCCTGATACATCAGCAAATACTGTAATAAGGACAAATAAACCTGCTCCTGTTGCTATTGTGTTTGCAATTAACATCACAGCAACGTCATTAGTTAAGTTTTCAGCCATTAAACCTGAACCAACAATAATCATTACCAAAAAACAACTGCCTAATAGTTCAGCAAGAAAATAACGACTTTTATTTTTCATTTATTAGTCCCTTTATTTTGTTATGAATATTATTGTAAACTTTTTCTATTATTTCATCTTTTTTATTCAAGTCATTTGTTTCATTAAGTAATTTAACAGGATCCTCTATATCCCAATGAATTATCTGATCTTTATTTGGCCAAATAGGACAGACTTCGTTATTGGCATTATTACAAACTGTAATAACATAATCCATTTTAATTTGACCATTAATAAACTCATTAAAATTTTTAGATCTATAATTTGAAAGATCATAATGTTTTGATAATAAATAATTCTTCACATTTTCGTTAATTTTTCCTGTTGGATTACTCCCAGCACTAAAACCTTTATACAAATCGTCATACTCATTATTTATTATACTTTCAGCAATAATACTTCTTGCTGAATTACCTGTGCATACAAACAATATATTCTTCATTTAAAAAATAACTTTATAAATACCAATTACAAACAATGGAATTTGTAATCCAAAGTTTGTTAAGATTGCTTTATCTTTGCTCATAAATCCTGCAATAGTCCATCCAATAACTCCCAATCCATGAAAATATATATTTAATGGATATATATTTAAATTTGTAAGAAGTATTCCCACTAAAACTAGAAACGTACTGATCCACTTTAGATATTTTTTTATAAACATAAAATTTCCTTTCATTATTATTATTTCAGTTATGTTAAGAATTTATGAAAATAAAGGATTATCTACACTTTTTACATAATCCAAAAAACTCAAGATTGTATTTGCTATATTTCATACCATCTTTGTCTTTGAAATTAGTTAAGTATTTAGAAAGACTTGCACTGCTAATTTCTGTTACTTTTTCACAGATCTCACATATTGAAAATGCAGTAGCTTTTGATACCTGACAGCTTGAATTATGACATGCAATAAAGGCATTTCGACTTTCAATTTTATGAATTTTTCCTATTTCGACTAACTTATCCAATGCTCGATAAACTTGTAATGGAGCTTTAATACCTTTTTTTTGAACATTAAAAAGAATTGCATAAGCTTTCATTGGTTCAGGTGATTTATGAATTAAATCAAAAATAATTTGCTGATTTTTTGAAAGAGTTTGCATTTTATCCATTCTACCAATTCCTCATTAATTTTTCAATTTAATCGATTGCTTTATATTTAATAATGACAAGATAAATAAGAATAAAGAAGCTGCTATAATTGATGGTCCAGAAGCAGTATTAAATTCTAATGAAGAAAATAATCCCAAAATCACAGATAACAATCCACCAATGATTGAATAGATTACCATTTTCTGAGGACTTGATGAAATATTTCTAGCCATTGCAGCAGGTATAATTAACATTCCTGTAATTAATAATAAGCCAACCATTTTAATTGATATAGCAATGATTGCTGCCATTAAGATCGTAAATATAGCTTTTGCTCTATCAGGATTTAATCCTTCTGCTTCAGCTAGTTCATAATTAACTGTTGATGCAAACAAAGGTTTCCAAATTAATTTTAAAATTAAGAGGATTAATGCTCCTCCAATCCATATAATTAAAAGATCATTAACAGTAACAGCTAATATATCTCCAAATAATAGTCCCATAATATCAAATCTAATAAATGATAAAAAACCTATTACCACCAGTCCTACAGCTAACGATGAGTGAGCTAAGAGACCAAGTAAAGCATCACCTGGTAGATTTGTTCTCTTTTGAAGTTGTATTAAAGTTAAAGCTATTAAAGATGAGATAATGAATACCGAGAACGCTATGTTGAATTCCATTGAATAAGCTAATGTCACTCCAAGTAATGCAGAGTGGGCTAGAGTATCTCCAAAATAAGATAATCTTCTCCAAACAACAAAACATCCAAGAGGTCCAGTAACTATGGCAACTCCAATACCTGCTATTAAAGCTCTTATAAAAAAATCATCTAACATTTAGTTTTTCTTTATTTCACCTTCACTTGTATGGACATGATCGTGTCTATGCTCATATCTTGATAATATTTGAGAAGCTTGCTCACCAAATAAAGCTTTATATTCATTATTTTTTGCAACATCCATTGGAGAGCCTGAGCAACATACATGACCGTTTAAACAAACCACATGATCTGTAGCACTCATTACAGTATGTAGGTCGTGAGAAATTAATAAGATACCACAATTCAATTCATCAGAAATTTTCTTAATTAGTTCGTATAAAGCAATTTCCCCAGTAAAATCTACTCCTTGCACAGGTTCATCTAGTACTAATAATTCTGGTTTTTTTGAGATAGCTCTTGCAAGTAATACTCTTTGGAATTCTCCACCAGATAAATCACCTAAATTTTTATCTTTAAGATGAATGACACCAGTTAAAGACAAAGCTTCATCTATTGATTCTTTATTAAGACTTTCAGTTAATACCATGAAATCATTTACTCTTAGCGGCAGTGTCCAATCAATTGAAATTTTCTGTGGAACGTATCCAACTTTATTTGTGTATTTTTCAACTGAACCATCAATCTTTTTGTAAATACCCAAAGCAATTTTAGCTGTTGTACTTTTTCCTGATCCATTTGGACCAATAAGAGTAACTATTTTACCTTTTTCAACTTGAAGTGATACTCCTCTAACAAGCCACTTATTATTTAAACTAAAACCTGCCTTATTTAATTTCACAAGTATATTTTGGTCTGAGCTCATTTTATTCCTTGACTAATAAATGTTATATTATTACATAGTGTTATATTATAACAATTTAAATATACAACATATGAAAAACATTAAAAAATTACCATTTATCTTATCAATACTATCATTCTTAACTATTTTTGTACCAGCAAATGCTGAAATTAAAGTAGTTACTTCAATTAAACCAATTCATTCATTAGCTAGTTATTTAATGGATGGAGTAGCAAAACCAGATTTAATAGTAGACGGATATGCTTCTCCACACGGATTTGCTTTAAAACCATCTCATGCAAAAATGTTACAAAATGCAGATCTTATATTCTGGGTTGGTGAGGATTTGGAAAATTTTTTAGAAAAACCATTAAAATCTGTTGCAAAAAAAGCTGAGAAAATTGAATTAATGGAAATCAAAGGTTTAACTTTACTTAAATTTAGAGAAAGAAATATTTTTGAAGAACATGATCACGGTCATAAAGAGGATGATCACGATGATCAAGCTAAAAAAGAAGATGATCATGACGACCACGGACATGACGATGAGCATAAAGAAGATGGTCACGATGATCACGGTCATGAAGGACATGCACACGGCGAATATGATCCACATATTTGGTTGGATCCAATGAATGCAAAAGTGATTTTAAGTGAAATGGCAGAACACTTGATCGAGAATGATCAAGAAAATGAAGCTAAATATAAAGCAAATTTAAAAAAAGCACATAAAGATTTAGATAAACTTACTAAGAAAGTAAAATCTGAATTAAACAAAGATTTTAAATCAATTGTTTTTCATGATGCATATCAATACTTTGAAAAAAGATTTGGCATTAATATTCTTGGCGCATTCACTGTAAATACAGACGTAATGCCTGGTGCTGAACAATTAGCTGAAATAAGAGAAATAATTGAGCACGATAAGGTAAGCTGTATATTTTCAGAGCCACAGTTTAATCCTGATATTATTAAGGCTGTAGCAAAAGATACCAATGTTGCAACAGGGGTTATAGATCCATTAGGAGCAACTCTTAATCCAGGTAAAGATCTTTATTTTGATTTAATTGGCAACATGTCAAAATCTTTTAAAGGTTGTTAAATAAAAATTGATCTTTAGTCATAAATAATATCTAATAATGGGATGAGTACAGTTTCCCTTACATTAGATGAGATTTTTGATTTAGCTAAAAAGACTTTATTAGCTAATGGATGTGATGATGAAACAGCATCTATTCTATCAGATTTAATTAGAAATGCAGAGCGTGATGGATCTTTATCTCACGGATTATTTAGATTACCTGCTTATGTAAGTGGTTTAAAAAGTGGAAAAATTAATGGTAAAGGAAAGCCAGAAGTTAAAAAGATTTCAACATCAGTAATTAAAGTTCAAGGTAATAATTGTTTGGCACCTGTAGTTTTAAATAAAGGTTTACCTGAACTAGCAAAGGCTGCAAAAGAAAATGGTGTTGCAGTGCTTGCAATAAATAATTCTCATCACATGGCGGCGATGTGGCCTGAAACAGAAAAATTAGCTGAAGAAGGTCTAGTTGCTTTTGCTTGCACATCTTATAAACCAGCCGTGGCACCTGCTGGAGCAATTAAACCATTGTTTGGAACAAATCCAATTTCATTTGCATGGCCCCGACCTGGAAAAACTCCAGTGGTTTATGATATGGCAACTGCATCAATGGCGATGGGTGAAGTACAAGTTGCTAAAAGAGAAGGGCATAAAGTTCCACTTGGAACTGGTTTAACAAAAGAAGGTAAAGAGACAACTGATCCAGGTGCAATAGCAGATGGAGGTGTACTACTTCCTTTTGGAGGTTACAAAGGTTCTGCAATTGCAATGATGGTTGAGTTAATGGCTGGTGCTTTAGTTGGTGATAATTTTAGTTTTGAAACTGCAGCAAAAGATAACAATGATGGTGGTCCTCCAAGCGGAGGAGAATTTATTATTGCAATATCACCAGATAAAACTTCTAGTACTAATTGGCAAAAACATGCAGATGAATTCTTTGATAAAATGAAATCAATGGGTGAAGTTAGATTGCCTGGTGAAAGAAGACACAAAAACAGATTAGACAAAGGTCCTCGTAATATAAACAAGGAATTAGTTAATAAAATAAAATCGTTAAGCTAATTTGATTTCAATTGGAGTATGGTCAGAGGGCTTTTCTCTTCCTCTTGGATCTTTATTAATATTTATAGATTTAATTTTATCTATTAAAGAATTTGATACTAAGAAGTGATCTATTCTCATACCATTATTTTTTTGCCATGCTCCTCTCATATAATCCCAAAAAGTATAGCCTTCTTTTGTTTCATTAAAGTGTCTATAAACATCGCTAAATCCTAAATTAAGCATTTCTCTAAATTTTTTTCTTATTTCTAATCTGTATAAAGCATCATCTTCAAAACTTTTTACATTATAAACATCTTCAGCAGCTGGTATTACATTAAAATCTCCCGCAAGAATTATATTTGAATTTTTTTTGGATAATGTTTTTAATTGTTTAATTAATTGATCCATCCAATTTTTTTTGTAATCATATTTTTCAGTATCAACTGGATTTCCATTAGGAGTATAGATGTTTATTAATTGAATTATTTTTTTTTTATATTCAACTTCAGCAGAAATAATTCTTGATTGCTTTAATTTATCTTTAATCAAATCTGTTCTAATATTTTTCAATTTTCCTTTAGAAATAATTGCAACTCCATTATAGCTTTTTTGACCAAATACATGACTTTCATAATCCATTGAAGAAAAATCATCGTAGGGAAAATTTACATCTTCAGTCTTAATTTCCTGCATCATTAATATATCTGGCTTATATTTAAGAAGGTAACTCTTGATATTTTCAATTCTGGCACGTACGGAATTAACATTCCAAGATGAAATGAGCATTAAATAGAAAAAGAAACACCACAACCACAAGAAGATTTAGTTTGTGGATTGGTTATTTTAAATTGTTCACCTATTAATTCTGAAACATAATCAACTTCAGAACCTTTTAAAAGATCAGCAGAGGCTTTATCTATTAAAATATTTTCAAAATTTAAATCATCATCTGTCTTAGTTTGATCAAATGTGAATTCATATTGAAAACCTGAACAACCACCACCTTTGATAGCGATTCTAAAAAAAGAGCCTTTATCCTTTTTAGATAACAACGTATTTATCTGTTTTAGCGCTTTATCAGTAAATTTAATTTCTTTTATCATTATTTATCACTGGTATTACTAATATAATACTTAATATTTTATTTTAAAGGATGAAAAAATACTCAAAGATTGGATTATTTAAAAGCAAAGGAAGAATTTTTAACGAATCTTTATCCAAATACAGAACACCTTTTCAGAGAGATAGAGACCGTATTATACATAGTGCATCATTCAGGCGATTAAAACATAAAACACAAGTCTTTGTTAATACCGAAGGTGATCATTTTCGAACAAGAATTACACATTCTATGGAAGTTGCTCAAATAGCAAGATCAATTGCAAGATATCTTAATCTAAATGAGGATTTAGCAGAAACTTTAAGTCTAGCTCATGACTTGGGTCACACACCATTTGGACATGCTGGTGAAGATTCTTTGAATGAATGTATGGAAAAATATGGTGGCTTTGATCATAACTTACAAACATTACGAATTGTCATGTTTTTAGAAAATAAATATTTAAAATTTGATGGTTTAAACCTTTCAATTGAAACATTAGAAGGGCTTTTAAAACATAATGGCCCAGTAGATGATTTAAGTTTGGTCGATAATTTGATAGGTGTCAAAAAATTTAGGAATAAGATAAATTTTAATACATACCCATCACTTGAGGCTCAAATTTCAGCAATATCTGATGATATAGCTTATAATAATCATGATATTCAAGATGGCATTAATGCCAATTTATTTAAATTAGAAGAGTTAGTTGAAATAAATTTTTTTAGAGATATTTACAAAAAATATAAAAAAAAGATAAATAAAAAAAATTTTAAAATTGCAACATATCAAATTATAAGAGACTCAATTGATTTAATGATAAAAGATTTAACAAAAAATACAAAAAAAAATTTAATTTACAACAAGATCAAAAAATACAAAGATATAAACAAAACTAACTTTTTAATAGTTGATTTTTCTGATGAAATTAAAAATTCTGAATGTGAAATAAGGGATTTTTTAAAAACAAAAATGTATAATAATAAAAATGTATTATCTAAGAACAACAAAGGAAAATTAATTATTAGAAATTTGTTTAATAAAATTAAACTAAACCCAAAAAAATTTATCTTAAATGAACAATTAAACTTTGATAAATATAGAACAATTTCAGATTTTATTTCTGGAATGACAGATCGATATGCAATTAATCTTTACAATAATATAAAATGAATATTTTTGAATTATACTTAGATAAAATTAAGAAAATTTTATTAGATTTATCTAAAAATTCTAATTTAATTTTACCAGATAAGCTGGATGGGATTACTACTGAAATACCTCCTTCAAGATTTAATAGTGATATTTCAACTAATGTAGCAATGGTTTTATCAAAGTTGAACAAAAAATCTCCAAATGATTTAGCTGCTACTTTATCTGAGGCTATGAAAAAAGATGATAAATTAATTGAGAATATATCAATAATTAAACCAGGTTTCATTAATATAAAGTTTAAAAAAATTTTTTGGACAAATTTTGTTGAAGATATAATTAAAAATTCAAAAACTTTCGGAATAAATACAAAAGAAAAAAAGAAAAATTATTTAGTCGAATTTGTTTCAGCTAACCCGACTGGTCCTTTGCATGTGGGACATTGTCGAGGAGCAATTTTAGGTGATGTAATTACTAATGTTTTATTATTTAATAAGCATAAAGTTACAAAAGAATACTATGTAAATGATTACGGTAATCAAATCATTAATTTTACAAAATCTGTATATTATAGAATTAGAGAAATAAGTTTTAATGAACCATTCCCATCAACTAATGAAGACTTATATCCTGGAGATTATGTAATAGATTTCGCTAAAAGTATAATTAATTCAAATAAAAAAATTGATTTCAAAAATTTTGATAAAATATCTAGTGAATTAAGCTCGTTATCAATTGAAGAAGCCCTAAAATTGATTAAAAAGAACCTTAACAGCCTTGGTATAATACATGATAATTTTATAAGTGAGAAAAAATTAGTTACAAATCAAGAAGTTGAAAAGGTTATTGATTTTCTTCAAAAAAATAAATTTGTTTATAAAGGAAAAATTAAAGCTCCAGTTGGTGAAGATAACAAAAAATGGGAAGAACGAGAACAGTTACTTTTCAGATCTACAGATTTTGGTGATGACAAAGATAGAGCATTACAAAAATCAGATGGTGCATGGACTTATTTTGCTAGTGATGTTGCGTATCATAAAAATAAATTAGACAGGAAATTTGATTATTTAATAAATATTTTAGGTGCAGATCATGCGGGGTATATAAAAAGAATTTCATCTTCTGTTGAAGCTTTATCAAATTCAAAAGGAAAGTTAATTTGTAAAGTAAGTCAACTAGTAAAACTTATTAAGGATAAAAAACCTTTTAAAATGTCAAAAAGAAGAGGTGATTATATAACAGTAGATGATTTAATTAATGAAGTAGGAAAAGATGCAACAAGATTTATTATGTTAAATAGAAGTAGTGATGTTGAGCTTGATTTTGATTTTGATAATGTGATTGAAAAATCTAAAGATAATCCTCTTTATTATGTTCAGTATAGCTATGCTAGAATAGCATCAGTTTTTAGACATTTAAAAAAAGATTTAAAGTCAGAAATTAAAATTAGTAAATATGACTTTCATTATTCTGATGATGAAATCAAAATTTTAAAAAAAATATCTGAATGGCCAAAATGTATTGATTCTGCTAGTACTAAACTTGAACCTCATAGAATACCTACTTATTTATATGAGTTAGCATCTTTGTTTCACTCTTATTGGAGCTTAGGAAAAGATAATCTTGATAAAAGATTTATCAATGAAAAAAATAAAATTACTGATGATAAATTGGTTTTTCTAAAAATTATATCTAATGTCATAAAATCTGGAATGGATATAGTGGGCGTTTCAGTTCCTGAGAAAATGTAATGTTCAAAGAAATTAGATACTTTATATTCATATTTGTTATTTGTTTATTTTTATTTTTTACTGGAAGGTATTATTTTTCAGAAATAAATATAAAAAATTCTTATAGATCTCTAAATTCTATTGAAAAAAAAATTAATAACTATGCAGAAAAATTACCTGTTTTAAAGGATGATACTAAAAATATCATAGAGTATGTTGAACAATCAAATGATAAAAAAAAGAAAAAGTTTAATTTTTGGAAATTATTAGAGTCAAATGAATAACCGCCGATCATTTATTGTTGGAGTAAAATCTTTAAAACTTTCAGTAAAAGAAAAAATTTTTCTAAAAAAATATAAGCCTTGGGGTATAATTTTATTTACTAGGAACATCAAAAATATTAAACAAACACTTAAACTTACTTCATCAATCAAAAAAATTTTTAATGATAAAAATTACCCAATATTAATTGATCAGGAAGGAGGAAGGGTAAATCGATTAAGCAACATTATTTCTTTCGACAATCTTACTTCTGAATATTTTGGAAAAAAATATGTTAATAATTTAAAAGAATTTAAATTTATATTTAAATTATTTATTGATAAAACTTCATACTTATTAAAGCTAATAGGAGCAAATATTAATACTGCTCCAGTTTTGGATTTAAGAGCAAAAGGTTCATCTAATATTATTGGAGATAGATCATTTTCAAACAATCCTGAAATAGTATCAAAAATAGGTGATTATTGTATTCAATATTTTAATGAAAATGGAATAGGGACTGTTATTAAACATATACCTGGTCATGGATTGGCCAAAGTAGATAGTCATAGATTTACCCCAACGGTAAGTAAAAAAGAAAGCTATTTAATTAAAAAAGATTTTTCTGTTTTTAAAAATAAAAAAACTTTTTTTGCTATGACTGCTCATATAATATTTGATAAAATTGATGATAAAAATACTGTTACTCACTCAAAAAAAATAATTAAATTGATTAGAAGAAAATTAGGCTTTAAAAACATTTTAATCTCTGATGATTTATCAATGAAAAGTTTAAAAGGAACTCTAAAAAACAATACAATCAAAACGTTTAAAGCAGGTTGTAATTTAGCTTTACATTGCAATGGAAATTTGAGTGAAATGCAAATTGTTGGAAAAAACTCACCTTTAATTGACAATTTTATTTTTAAAAAAACATCACAATTTTATAAAATTTTAAGCTAATATTAACTAATGACAGAAAATGATTCCGCATTATTTAACGTAAATGTTGAAAATTTTAACGGTCCATTGGACGTTTTGTTGGATCTTGCAAAAACTCAAAAAGTAAATTTAGAAGATATATCTATTACCAAATTAGCAGATCAATTTCATGAATTTATCACTAAAGAAAAAGATTTAAATTTAGAAATTGCTTCAGAATATTTATTAATGGCTACTTGGTTAGCTTATTTAAAATCTAAATTATTACTACCAGGTACACCAGAGGAAGAATTTAAAGTTCAGGAAGTTGCTGATAGATTAAAGTTACAATTAAAAAAATTAGAATTAATTAGATTGTTATCAGAGCAAATGCTTAAAAGAAAAAGATTAGGAAGAGAAATTAGAACTAGAGGTAGCAGATCTGGAATTAGACCAATTTATAACAGTGAATACAAATTAAATTTATTTGACTTATTAAAAACTTATTCATCTATTATCATGACTAAAGATTTTCAAAAAATTAATATTCCAAAGTTACCTGTTTTTACAACAGAGGAAGGCATTAAGACAATTAAAGAATTTTTTGGAAAATTGATTGATTGGAAAAAATTAGACGATTTAATACCTAAAAACTTTAAAATAGGTTCTAAATATAAAAGAACAGGTAAAGCTGGTATATTTGCTGGTTCCTTGGAACTTGCCAAAGAAGGGAACATAAAGATTAAACAGAGTAAACTTTTTGAGGATATTTATATTAAAGAAAACAAATGATTAAAAAAAAGATAAAAAAAAAAGATAATGTAATTAATTTTCCATCAAAATTAACGTCTATTGAAAAAGAAATTGAAGCAATTGTTTTTGCTGCTGCTGAACCTTTAGATATTGATACAATAGGAAACAAAATTACAAAAAAAACTGATGTTGAAAAAGTGTTATTTAAACTACAATCTGAATACTTAGATAGAGGTATTAATTTAGTTTGTATTTCGAAAAAGTGGTCTTTCAGAACCTCACCTAATTTATCAAATTTAATGAAACAGGAAAAAACTGTTGAAAAAAAATTATCTCGAGCTGCAATTGAAACTTTAGCCATTATTGTATACCATCAACCTGTTACTAGAGCTGAAATTGAGGAGATAAGAGGTGTTGCTTTTGGAACTAATACTCTTGAAATATTAATGGAACTTAATTGGGTAAAACCAGGTGGTCGAAAAAATGTTCCAGGAAAACCAATCCAATACATAACAACAGATGATTTTTTAAGTCATTTTAATCTTCAAAAACTGTCTGATTTGCCAACAGTAGATGAACTTGGAGCAGCGGGTTTAATTGATAGCACTAATATTGATAATGCAATTTTCGGAACAGGAAAATTTTATAAAGAAAAACAAGATGATAAAAAAGAGGACATTTACTCAAATATTGATGAAATGTTGAGTGGCACTCTTGATAAAGAAGATAATTGATAGTTTACAAATATAAATTTCTCAAAAAAAAGACTCTTTTAAATTATCGATAAAAAGGTTATAAGTTTTCTATGAGCATAGGAATTTGGCAAATAGCAATTGTTGTAATACTTGTAGTTTTACTATTTGGCAGAGGAAAAATATCTAGCTTAATGGGCGATGTTGCCAAAGGAATAAAAAGTTTTAAGAAGGGTATGGCTTCAGATATAACTGATGATACTGACCCTAAAAATATTTCCGACGAAAATCAAGATTCTAACAATAAAGAATAAACCACATGCCTACTATTGGTTGGTTTGAGATATTAATCGTAATTGCAATAGCTATTATTGTGCTAGGTCCAAAAGACTTTCCAATTATGTTAAAAAAAGTTGGATCATGGATTGGAACCACTAAAAAATATGTAAATAATTTACAAAACGAGGTTTCAAATATTGATATTGAGGAAAAACACATAGATAAAAAAGAAGATAAAAAAGATGAGTCATGATGAAAAAGATGGTGGCTTCATTAGTCATCTAACTGAGTTGAGAAAAAGATTAATTCACAGCTTTATATTTCTAATAATTTTTTTTGGGGTTTGTTATTTTTATGCTGATAATTTGTATGGTTTTTTAGTTGAACCTTTTGCGGAAGCAGTTAAAGATGATGGATCAAACCGAAGACTAATATTTACCGCACTTCAAGAAACATTTTTAACTTATTTAAAAGTTTCTTTTTTTACTGCTTTTTTTGTGACATGTCCTTTTATCCTTATGCAAATCTGGAAGTTTATAGCACCAGGTCTTTACAAACATGAAAAAATTGCAATTTTACCATATTTAATTTTAACACCTGTCTTATTTTTTTTTGGAGGAATGTTAGTATATTATCTAATAATGCCCCTAGCGATTAAGTTTTTTTTATCATTTGAAAGTACTGGATTATCAACAAACTTACCTATTCAATTAGAAGCAAAAGTAAATGAATACTTATCACTGGTTATGAAGTTAATTTTTGCTTTTGGAATAAGCTTTCAATTACCTGTGGTCTTAAGTTTACTAGCGAGAGTAGGTGTTGTTGATTCTGAATTTTTGAAAAAAAGAAGGAAATATGTCGTAGTAATTATATTTGCAGCTGCTGCAATATTAACTCCACCAGATCCAATTACACAAATTGGTTTGGCTATCCCTTTATTAATTTTATATGAATTATCCATATTTTCAGTAAAAATTATAGAAAATAAAAATTTAAAAAAAACTGATGCATAATTTAAAAATAATAAGGAAAGATTTCGAGTCATTTAAAAAATCTTTAAAAAAAAGACTCTTAGATATAGATTTTAATGAACTTCTAGATCTTGATGAAAAAAATAGAAATTTTATTCAAAAAAAAGAAACCTTAGAAAAAGAAAAAAAAGATATTTCAAAATCTAAAGATAAAGCTTTATTTGCGAAATCCAAAGAAATTTCATCAGCGATAGAAAAAATTTCTAAAGAACAAAAAATTATTAAGACAAATTTAGATAATATTTTATCGAATATACCAAATATACCTCATTCAGATGTTCCCGATGGAAAAAATGAAAATGATAATATTGAAATTAACAAATCAGGACAAATTCCTAAATTTGATTTTACACCAAAATCTCATTATGAATTAGGTGAAAATTTAGGTATGTTAGATTTTGATTTAGCAACTAAAACTACTGGTTCAAGATTTGTTTTTGTTAAAAACAAATTAGCTTTATTAGAAAGAGCACTTTCTAATTTCATGCTTGATATTCATGTACTCAAAAATGGTTATGAGGAAATTTCACCACCACTATTAGCTTCTGCAAATACAATGTTTGGAACCGGTCAACTACCTAAATTTGAGAATGATCAATTTGAGGTGAAACTTGAAGACGGTACTGATAGAAAATTTTTAATTCCAACTGCAGAAGTTATTTTAACAAATATAGTTAAAGATAAAATTTTAGATATCAAATTTTTACCTGCTAGATTTGTTGCTTCTACTCCTTGTTTTAGAAAAGAGGCTGGGAGCTATGGCAAAGACACTAAGGGCATGATAAGACAACACCAATTTTATAAAGTTGAAATGGTTAGTATTGTTGAGCAAGAAAAATGTATGGATGAACTCGAAAGAATGACCAATTGTGCAACAGGTATTTTAGAACTTTTAGAACTACCTTATAGAAAAATGATTTTGTGTAGTGGTGATATGGGTTTCAGTTCTGAAAAAACTTATGATATTGAAGTTTGGTTGCCATCTGAAAATAAATACAGAGAAATTTCGTCTTGTTCTTCGTGTTCTACATTTCAAGCTGTAAGAATGAAAACAAGATACAAGAATCAAAAAAAAGAAACGCTTTTTGCTGGCACTTTAAATGGAAGTGGTTTAGCTATAGGACGAACACTTATTGCTATTATGGAAAATTATCAACAAAAAGATGGCTCTATAACTGTCCCAAAAGTTTTGAGACCTTATATGAACAATTTAGAAAAAATTTCAGTCAATTAAAGTTGTTTTAATCTAATAGATAGTATAAATATTCATTTTTAATCAAGGAGTTTTATGGAAAGTTCAGGAATTGGTCAATTTATACCGTTAATATTAATATTTGTAATATTTTATTTTTTCTTAATAAGACCTCAACAAAAAAAAGTTAAGGAACATAAAGCAATGGTTGAGAGTTTAAAAAAAGGAGATAAAATTGTAACCTCTGGTGGAATCACTGGAACCATTTCAAGAGTTGTTGACAATGATAAAGTAGAAGTTGAAATTGCTGATAATGTTACTGTTGAAGTAGTAAGAGGAACAGGTATTCAAAGCTTAATGAATTCTCAAGAAGTTAAAAAATAAATTTCGTTTAAATAAAGTGTTATACTTTTCAAAACTAAGAATAATTTTTATTTCTTTAATATCTTTATTTTTTATTATTCTCACATCTTCGAACCTTTTTAAATTTAGTAATGAATTAATAAATAAAAAGATAAATCTAGGTTTAGATTTACAAGGTGGCTCATATCTTTTGTTGGAAATTGATAATTCACCTGTAATTGAACAAAAACTTCAAAACTTAACAATTTTAATTAAAAATTATTTTAAAGAAAAAAATATTAAGATTAGAAATATTAAGCTCATAGATCAAAAAATTTCATTTTCTGCAGATCAACAATTTAATCAAACAATATTAGATGTATTTACTGATGTGGAGAGCGATCTAAATCCTTATTATCAAAGATTTAAATCTCATCAATTAGATATAATTGAAGAAAATAATATTTTTTTTGTAAGTTATTCAAAACAAGGAATTATTGAACTTAAAACCTCATCTCAAGATCAAGCTTTAGAAATTGTAAGAAGACGAATTGATGAAGTTGGTACCAATGAACCAAATATTCTTAAAAGAGGAAATGATAGAATTTTAGTTGAACTTCCAGGTTTAGATGATCCAATGAGAATTAAATCTTTACTCGGTAAAACAGCAAATTTAACTTTTAGATTTGTTACAAATAATAGCGAAGACTCATTTGGCGCAGAAAGATTAAAATTTGAAAACAGCACGGAAGAAGCGATTGTAAGCAAAAGAATAATTTTAAGTGGAGAAAATCTTTTAGATGCACAACCAAGAATGAATACAGAAACCAATGAAACAGTAGTTTCATTCACTTTGGATAGAGTGGGCGCTAAAAGATTTGGTAAAGCAACCTCTACCGGTATAGGTAAACAATTAGCAATTGTTCTAGATGGAAAAATTATTAGTGCTCCTGTTATTAGAGATACTATTGCAAGTGGCTCTGGCCAAATAAGTGGTGGTTTTACTTTTCAATCAGCCACAGATCTTTCTTTATTGCTAAGGTCAGGTGCGTTACCAGCACCGTTAAACATAATTGAAGAAAGAACAGTTGGACCTGATTTAGGGCAAGACTCAATTGATGCAGGAATGATTGCTTTAATAATCGGATTTTCTCTTGTTATTTTGTTTATCTTAATAAAATATAAAATATTTGGGCTTATTACCAACATAGCATTAATAGTAAATTTATTTATTCTAGTCGGTATTTTAACAATATTTGAGGCAACATTAACTCTTCCGGGTATTGCTGGTATTATATTAACTGTTGGCATGGCTGTTGATGCAAATGTTTTAATATTTGAGAGAATTAAAGAAGAATTAAAGAATGAAAAAAATAATTTGATTGCATTTGATAGTGGTTACACCAAATCTAGAACAGCTATTCTTGATGCAAATATAACAACTTTATTGGCTGCAATAATTTTATTTTTTATGGGTTCAGGCCCAATAAAAGGTTTTTCTTTAACTTTAGGAGTTGGAATTTTTACTACACTTTTTTCAGTGTATTTTATTGCAAGATTATTGACTGTTTTGTACGTATCAAAAAATAAAGAAAAAGAAGGTTTAATTTAAATGATACCATTCAATAAATATTATAATCAGTTCAATATACTTTCCATTACGCTTGTTACTGTCTCTTTATTTTTTTTAGTGTTTAAGGGGTTAAATTTTGGAATAGATTTTAAAGGTGGAACACTAATTGAATTAAGATCAACTGACTCAAAAATTAGTATCTCATCTTTAAGGGATAATCTTCAACAAATTAATTTAGGCGATGTATCAGTTAAAAGCTTTGGTAATGAAACTGACTTTTTAATTAAATTTGAAAATAATAATAGTAAAAATATTATAGAAGAAATCAAAGATAATCTTTCGAAATCTTTTGGTAACAATTTTAACTTTAGAAGAGTAGAAAATGTCGGTCCTAAAGTAAGCGCTGAATTATTAAAGTCAGGTATAATTGCAATATCTGTAGCTTTAGTTTTAATGCTAATTTATATTTGGATTAGATTTGAATGGCAATTCAGTCTAGGCGCTATACTAGCTTTATTCCATGATGTTATAGTTACTCTTGGTCTATTTTCGTTATTTGGACTTGAAATTAATTTATCTATTATCGCCGCTGTTCTAACTATAGTTGGTTATTCGATGAATGATACTGTTGTTATATTTGACAGAGTCCGCGAAAATCTAAGAAAATATTCTGATATTAAAATTTTTGAATTAACAAATATTTCAATCAATGAAACATTATCTAGAACATTAATTACATCTATTACAACTTTATTAGCCTTGTTATCAATATTCTTTTTTGGAGGTGAGGTTTTAAAAGGTTTCTCATTAGCTATGATTTTTGGAGTGTTATTTGGAACATATTCTTCAATTTATATTGCAAATACAGTTTTGGTTCGGCTAAAGGTTTCACAAAAAACAATATTAAGAGAAGAGGATAGTAACTAATATAGATTTTGGGCAGCCACCATAGTCAACAGCATCGGCAATGAAAGTAAAGTATTTGTTCTAGAAAATAGCATTGCAGTTCTTGCAGATTTTGCTTTTAATTCTGGATCACACTCGACTATTCCTAAAGCTCTTTTTTGATTTGGCCAAATTACAAACCATACATTAAAAGCCATAACAACACCTAGCCACATACCAATCCCAATAGCAGTATGCTTTGGTATACCTGAGCTAATACTTAATGTCATAGCATCATGTAAATACCCATTCAAACCAGCAAGTATTAATCCTGATAATATTGTAAAAGCCGCAGCCCATCTAAAATAGAATAAAGCTGCTGGAGCAATAACTTTTCCAATAGCTGGTTTTTGTTCATCTGGGATTTTTGCCATATTTGGAATTTGAACAAAATTAAAATACCAAAGTAATCCAATCCACATAATTCCAACAACTACATGAGTATATCTTGCAACCCAACTCCAAAAAATTCTATCAAAACTAAAACCATCATTTTGATAAAATAAACCTAAAAACAAAACTATGGCAAGAGCCAATGAAGCATGAACTGTTTTTGACAAAGATGAAAGTAAATTCCCCATTGAATAATTATATACTAATTTAAATATGATTTAACAATATTTTTTTTAACTTAATAAAGGTTTCAGGAATTTTCCTGTATAACTCTCATTAATTTTGCAAATTTCCTCAGGTTTTCCCTCTGCGATTATTTTTCCGCCTTTAACACCACCTTCTGGCCCCATATCCACAATATAATCTGCAGTTTTTATTACATCTAGATTATGTTCAATTACGACTACGGTATTACCTAAAGCTACAAAAGTATGGAGAATTTCTAACAATTTTTTAATATCGTGTTGGTGTAATCCAGTAGTGGGTTCATCTAAAATATAGATTGTTCTTCCTGTTGATCTTTTAGATAATTCTTTTGCTAATTTAATTCTCTGGGCTTCACCTCCAGAAAGAGTGGTCGCTTGTTGACCAATTTTTATATATCCTAATCCGACTTTTTTTAATGTTAACAACTTTGTTTTAATATTTGATATATTTTCAAAATATTCACATCCTTCATCTACTGTCATATTTAAAACATCAGCAATACTCTTATCCTTAAACTTAATTTCAAGAGTTTCTCGGTTGTATCTAGTGCCTTTACATTCATCACATTGAATATAAACATCAGGAAGAAAGTGCATTTCGTAAGTTATAACACCATCACCCTCACATGCTTCACACCTTCCACCTTTTACGTTAAAAGAAAATCTTCCTGGTTTGTATCCTCTAGTTTTAGACTCTGGTAACGCTGTAAACCAATCCCTTATTGGACCAAAAGCTCCTGTATAAGTAGCAGGATTTGATCTTGGGGTTCGTCCAATTGGAGATTGGTCTATATCGATAATCTTATCAACTAATTCAGTTCCCTTAAAACCCTTAAATGGTTTTGGAATTTTTCTGGATTTATTATTATTCAGAGTTAAATTTAATGCATTATACAGAGTTTGTAATACAAGTGTCGATTTACCACTTCCAGATACACCGGTTACACATGTTAAACTTCCTAAAGGTATCTTTAAATTAACATTGTCTAAATTATTTCCAGTAGCTCCAGTAATTTCTAAAAACCTTCCATTTTTTGCTAACCTTCTTTTTTGTGGAACGTTAATTTTTAATTTATTGGAGAGATATTTTCCTGTAATACTATTTTTATTTTGACTTATTTCTTTGTAAGAACCTTGAGCAACCACCTCACCACCATTGTTTCCCGCTTGAGGTCCTAGGTCAATTATATGATCAGCATTTTCCATAGTTTCAGTATCATGCTCAACAACTATAACAGTATTTCCTAAGTCTCTAAGTCTTTTCAAAGCATTAATAAGTTTAACATTATCTTTTTGATGAAGTCCTATAGAAGGTTCATCTAAAACATACAAAACTCCAGTTAAACCGGAACCTATCTGTGAAGCTAACCTTATTCTTTGAGCTTCACCCCCTGAAAGGGTTCCAGATTCTCTCGATAAAGTTAAATAATCAAGACCAACATTTAATAAAAAATTTAATCTTTCATTAATTTCTTTTAATATATGTTCTGCAATTTTTACCTGTCTTTTATCAAGATTATTTTTAAGATTTTCAAACCATTTAGCAGCATCTGAAATTGATTTTTCTGTGACTTCGCTTATATGCAATCCATCAATTTTAACACAAAGGGCCTCATCCTTAAGTCTGTGACCATTACATCTTTCACATTTAGTGTCAGACTGATATTGAGCAATTTCCTCTCTTTTCCAATCACTATCAGTTTCAAGATATCTTCTTTCCAAATTATTTATGACACCTTCAAAAGTTTTTTTATGAGAATATTTTTCATATCCATCATCGTAAGAAAATTTTATTTCTTCATCATCTGAACCATAGAGAATAATATCTTTAACTTTTTTTGGTAGTTTTGACCATTTTTCCTCTAACGAAAAATTATAATGTTTAGCTAAGGAAGCTAAAGTTTGAGCATAATATAGGGTGGTGGTTTTAGCCCAAGGCTCTATTGCTCCATCAATGATACTTTTTTTTTCGTTTGGTATAACTAGATTTGGATCAACGTTAAGTTTTATTCCTATTCCCTCACATTCTTCACAAGCTCCAAAAGGGCTATTAAAAGAGAACAGTCTTGGTTCAATTTCTTCAATTGTAAATCCACTTTCTGGACAAGCAAATTTTGTTGAAAATATTAGTTTTTCTATTTTTCTAAATTTTTTAGGCAATGTTTCATCCTCATACTCAACAAACAAAAGGCCATTCGCAAGATTAATTGCGGCCTCTATGCTTTCAGCCAATCTGTTACCTAAAGATGAGTTAAGAATAATCCTATCAACTAAAATTGAAATATCGTGTTTTATTTTTTTATTGAGTTCAGGTATCTTTTCAATTTCATACAAAACATCATCAATTTTGATTTTTCTGAAACCTCTTTTTTTAAAAGCTAAAATTTCTTTTTTATATTCACCTTTACGTCCCCTAACTACTGGAGCATAAAGATAAATAGTTGCTTTTTTTGGTAATTGTTTAATTTTATCCACAATTTGAGTAACTGTTTGAGACTCGATTGGTTTACCAGTGAAAGGAGAAAAGGGTATTCCAGCTCGTGCATACAAAACTCTCATATAATCATAAATTTCAGTAACTGTAGCAACAGTTGATCTAGGATTTTTTGATGTATTTTTTTGTTCTATGGATATTGCAGGACTTAAACCCTCAATTAAGTCCACATTTGGTTTTTTCATTTTGTCTAAAAATTGTCTTGCATAAGCAGATAGACTTTCAACATATCTTCTTTGCCCTTCTGCATAAACAGTATCGAAAGCAAGAGATGATTTACCTGAGCCAGAGAGGCCTGTAATAACAACAAATTTGTCTTTAGGAATTTCTAAAGAAATATTCTTTAAATTATGTTCTTTAGCGCCCTTAATAACTATCTTTTTAATCATAATTTTTGTTGCTTTGACTTAATAAAATTAATATTCAGAGTAAATTGTGATATAAATCTAATTAATTAATTTAACAAATATTAAAATATTATGGCTGGAAGTTTAAATAAAGTACTTTTAATTGGTCGTTTAGGCGCAGACCCCGAAATTAAACAAATGGTAAATGGTAAGAGCGTAGCTAGGCTTAGTGTTGCCACAAGTCAATCCTGGAAAGACAAAAACACTGGAGAAAAAAAAGAAAAAACTGAATGGCACCGTATAGTTGTATTCAATGAAGGTTTAGTCAACGTTGTTCAGCAATATTTAAAAAAAGGTGCACAAATCTATGTTGAGGGTCAACTTACAACAAGAAAATGGAAAGATGAACAATCAGGACAAGATAAGTATTCTACTGAAGTAGTTATTCAAGGTTATAATTCCTCTTTAACTATGCTGGGTGGTGGAAATTCAAGTGGTGGTATTGCTAATGACAATACTCAATCTTCAAATAATAATGAGGACATGTCTCAAATATCAAATGATATGGATGACGAAATTCCATTTTAATACTTATGCAAAAAACAGAAGCTCCAAAAGATAAAAACACTAAACTAATATCTATGCATGACGAGATGAGCTCGTCTTACTTATCTTATGCGATGAGTGTTATAGTTAGTAGGGCTCTACCGGATGTAAGAGATGGATTGAAACCAGTACATAGAAGAATTTTATATGCAATGTACAAAGGTGGATATGACTGGTCTAAACAATATAGAAAATCAGCAAGAATTGTTGGAGATGTAATTGGTAAATATCATCCCCATGGAGATCAATCTGTTTATGACGCATTAGTTAGGATGGTTCAAGATTTTTCTATGAGTTTGCCTCTAATCGATGGACAGGGAAATTTTGGATCCATAGATGGAGATCCTGCAGCAGCAATGAGATATACCGAAACAAGATTATCAAAAGTTTCTCAGTTTTTAATTGATGATATAGAAAAAAATACAATTAGTTTTAAAAGTAACTATGATGAAACAGAAAAAGAACCTACAGTTCTTCCTGCGCAATACCCAAATTTACTTGTAAATGGAGCTGGAGGTATAGCTGTAGGAATGGCTACGAGTATACCACCACATAATCTAGGTGAAATAATCAATGGAACTTTAGCTTTAATCGAAAATAAAGATATTAAGATAAAAGAATTAATGAAACACATTCCAGGTCCAGATTTTCCTACTGGTGGCGTCATAATAGGTAAAGATATAATTAAACAAGGATATAATAAGGGCCGAGGTTCATTTAAAATAAGAGGAGAAATTTCGATTGAAGCCTTAAAAAATGGCAGAGAAAGACTTGTAATAACTTCTATACCATATCAAGTTAATAAATCAGTTTTAAATGAAAGAATTGCTCAACTAGTTAGAGAAAAAAAGATTGAAGGAATAAAAGATATCAGAGACGAGTCTAATCGAGAGGGGATAAGAGTATCTATTGATTTAAGAAATGGTGTAGAACCTGAGACTGTCAAAAGACAATTATATAAAAATACTCAAATAGAAAGTTCATTTGGCTTCAATACATTAGCAATAGTAGATGGTAAACCAGAGACATGTAATTTAAAAGATTTCCTATCTAACTTTTTAACTTTTAGGGAAGATGTAGTAACAAAGAAAACAAAATTTGATTTAGAAAAAGCAGAAGAAAGAGCACATATATTAATTGGTTTATCAGTATCAGTAGAAAATTTAGATAAGATTATTAAAATTATCAGAAGTTCAAAAACCCCTGATGATGCAAAAAAATCTATTTTAAAAACTAAATGGAAAATAAATAAATCACAAAAAATGATTACTTTAATTGAGGGAAAAAAATCAAAAGGTTTATATGGACTTTCAGATCCACAGGTTAATGCAATTCTTGAACTTAGATTGCAAAAGTTAACAGCTTTAGGAATTAATGAAATTGAAGTAGAAATTAAAAAGTTAGCAGAATTAATTACAAAGTATAAAAAGATAATTTCCTCAAAGAAAGAATTGCAAAAAGTTATAAGTGAAGAACTGAAAAATATTAAAGAAAAATACTCTATACCAAGAAGAACAAAAATAATTGATGCAATTTTGAATTATAATATTGAAGAAACAATCCAAAAACAATCAGTACTAATTACTGTTACACTTCAGGGTTATATTAAAAGAGGTTCTTTAAATAATGTTAAAATACAAAAAAGAGGTGGTAAGGGAAAAACAGGTATTACCACTAGAAATGAAGACTCAGTTGTTCAAACATTATCAGTTAATACCCATACATCTGTTTTATTCTTTTCTACAGAGGGTCTTGTTTATAGGATAAAAGCATGGAAGATTCCTGAGGGTTCATCAGCATCTAAAGGAAAATCTTTATTTAATATTTTACCTTTAAAAAATCATCAATCTATAAGTTCAATAATGCCTTTCCCAGATAACGAGGCCGAACTTAAAAATTATCAGATCGTATTTGCTACTGCACTAGGAAAGATAAGAAAAAACAGCTTGGAGGACTTTTCTTCAATCAATTCAGCAGGGAAAATTGCAATGAAATTAGACAATAATGATAAAATTGTAGGTGTTAAAATTTGTAAAGATGATCAGGATATTATCTTAAGTACTAAACTAGGAAAATGTATTAGATTTGAGTCAAAAAAATTACGGGTATTTAAAGGCAGATCTTCAAAAGGAATAAAAGGAATTGTTTTGGCTCCTAGCGATCAAATTGTATCTCTTTCAATAATAAATAATGATAAAAATTTCAAAAATGAAAAAAAATCTAAAGGTGTTAAATCTGAAATTAAAGCCAATGAAAAGTTTATCCTTTCTATTACAGAAAATGGGTATGGAAAGAAGACCCCTCATATTGATTACAGAGTAACAAACCGAGGTGGCAAAGGAATTATAGGAATTATAAATTCTCCAAGAAATGGTAATATTTCATCTTCATTTCCAGTTTTTGATGGTGATGAAATTTTAATTTCAACCAATAAAGGTAGAGTTATTAGGGTTGCAGTAAAAGAAATAAGAACAGCTGGTCGAAATACTCAAGGTGTTAGAATTATTAAATTATCTGGTGAAGAAAAAGTTGTTTCAGCTAATAAAATTGATGATAATTTAGTTTAATGAATAAAGTTGCAATTTATCCTGGCACATTTGATCCAATTACATATGGACATATAGATGTGATAAAAAAAGGATTAAAATTATTTGAAAAAATAGTTGTTGCCGTATCTGATGTAGAAAATAAAGATTATCTTTTTAGTTCTGATGAACGAATTGAAATCGTAAAAAAAGCTTTATTTTCAGATTTAAGTTTAAATAAAAAGAAGATAATTGTTATTTCTTTTACCTCATTAACAACAGACTTATGTAAAAAATTCAAATCAAACGTTATACTTAGAGGATTAAGAGCTGTTTCTGATTTTGAATATGAATTTCAATTAGCTGGCATGAATAGAAAATTAAATAATAACATCGAAACTTTATTTTTAATGTCAGATGTTGAAAATCAAATTATTTCATCAAAATTTGTAAAAGAAATTGTTAAACTTAAAGGCGATATAAAAAAATTTACAACAAAAAGTACCATAAAATTATTAAAAAAAAAATATGAACAAAATTTTAATTAATTTATTAATTTTATTTTTTTTAATAACTAATCAATCAATGTCAGAGGAGAATATTATGATTTTAAAATTAAAAGATGGAGATGTAAAAATTGAATTATTTGCGGATGTTGCGCCCAATCACGTAAAAAGAATAAAAGAGCTAGCAGACTCAGGTAAATATGATAACGTAGTTTTTCATAGAGTAATTGATGGGTTTATGGCTCAAACCGGTGATGTAAAATTTGGTAATTCTGGAAACGCAGAATTTGATTTAAGAAGAGCAGGTATGGGTGGTTCTGATTTACCTGATTTAGAACAAGAATTTAATAGTTTACCACATGACAGGGGAACTTTATCAATGGCCAGATCTTCAGATCCAAACAGTGCTAATAGTCAATTTTTTATCTGTTTTAAAGCAGCACCATTTTTAGATAGACAATATACAGTTTTTGGAAAAGTAATAGAAGGAATGGAAGTCGTAGATAAGATTAAGAGGGGAGATGAAAACAATAATGGATCAGTTTCAGATCCTGACAAAATAATAAGTTTTAAATCTTTATAGATTTGAATGGCATTAAAAAGATTTGCCTTTAAGGTTTTAAATACAGACAATTATTCTCGATGTGGTTTAATAGAAACTCATAGAGGAAATATAAAAACACCCGCTTTTATGCCAGTGGGAACCCAAGCAACAGTAAAAGCTTGCACTATTGATGATATAAAAAAAACTGGTTCTGAAATAATTTTAGGAAACACATATCACTTAATGATACGACCTGGTGTGGACAGAATTAAAAGAATGGGTGGGTTACATGAATTTATGAATTGTGACTTGCCCATTTTAACTGACTCAGGTGGATTTCAAGTGATGTCATTATCAAAGTTTAATAAGATTGATCGTGAAAAAGGAGCAATTTTCAACTCACACGTTGATGGAAAAAAATTTTATCTCAGTCCTGAAGAAAGTATAAAAATCCAGCTTGGTTTAAATTCAGATATTGTAATGATCATGGATGAGTGTCCAAAAAAAACCGACGATTATAAATTGATTAAAAAATCAATGGAGCTTTCATTATATTGGGCAAAACGCTCTAAAAAGGCTTTTGGGGAAAATCCTCACAAAGCACTTTTTGGTATTGTGCAAGGTGGCTTGTTTAAAGATCTTAGAATTGAATCTTTAAAATCATTAATCCAAATGGATTTTGATGGATATGCTATTGGAGGTCTAGCTGTAGGGGAGTCTCAAAAAGAAATGTTTGAAGTTTTAGACGATATTAAAGATGAACTTCCTCAAAATAAACCTCATTATTTAATGGGTGTAGGTACTCCATCCGATATTTTAGGTGCAGTTAAAAGAGGTATTGATATGTTTGATTGTGTTTTACCTACAAGATCAGGCAGAACTGGTTTAGCCTTCACGTGGGATGGAAGAATTAATATTAAAAATAACAAATATCAAAATGATGACTCACCTTTAGATAAAAATTGTAAAAATTTAAGTTTAAATAAGTATTCTAAAAATTATTTGAATCATCTTTTTAATACGAGTGAAATATTAGGTTCAATGCTTTTAACACTCCATAATATTAACTTTTATCAAGAATTAATGTCAGAAATCAGAAAAAATATTAAGAACGGAACATTTGAGAAATTTCATGATAAATACATAGGCAGGTTGTAAATCGAAACCATTTGTCTCAGAAATTCTTATTTGAATTATTTAAATAAATCTATATATACACTAACATTCAACTTTTTGAATGTGGGCCCTTAGCTCAGTTGGTAGAGCAATTCCCTTTTAAGGAATGGGTCGATGGTTCGAGTCCATCAGGGCTCACCACTATATTTCTATATTATAGTTAAAAACATACCCTTAAATCTCTTAAATTTTTCTCTTAAAAGATATACTCTAAATAATGAAAAAAGATGAAGCTTTAGAAATATTAAGAGAATTAAAAAATAATAAAATAGATCTGAAAATAAAAGCCAAAGAATTTAACGTTACCATCATTAAAAATAATAAACTTAATAAAGGTTGGGCAGGTATAGTTATTGATAGATTGCTTGGAGGTGGTGATAATAAACAAAAAGCAGATCATTCTTGGGCAGAAATTAAATCATTTCCTGTGAAGAAAAAAAGAAATGGTGTTATTGGTGCAAAAGAAACAATGCAAATCACTATGATAGAAAAAAATTTAGAAAATTTAGAAGAAGATTTTTATAAAAGTCATGTATATGAAAAGATGAATAAAATGATTGTAATAGCAAGAAAATATGGAGAAAATTTTGATCAAGATTCAAATGGCTCTCAATATATTCACGATTTTTTTCAATTTGATTTAACCGGATCAACATTAAAAAGATTAGAAACAGATTATAGAAATATAATCACCTTTATGAAAAAAAATAAAAATAATAAAAGTAAAAGATTTAATGGTGAATTAATACAATCTAGAACCAAAGGGCAAGGAGGGACCTCAAGAAAAAGCTATGGATTTTATGCATTACCTAAATTCTTAAATAAATTTTTAAATTAACCTATTTTTTAAATCTTTTTCAGCATCTAGAATTCTTTTTTTAGATAATGAACAATACTTTTTATCAAATTCAATACCAACAAATTTTCTTTTGTTTAATATACTAGCAACACCTGTTGTTCCACTACCACTAAATGGATCTAAAATTGTATCCCCTTTTTTGGATGCAGCTTTAATAATCCAATCTAAAAGAGCTACAGGTTTTTGAGTAGGGTGTTTTCCAAAACTTTTTTCACTTTTTTTAGGAGCTGTCATTCGCCAAACATCTTTCATTTGTTTACCACCATTTATTTCTTTCATGATGTCGTAGTTAAATAAATGTTTACTTTTTTTATTTTTACCAAACCAAAGAATAGTTTCAGTTGAATGAGTAAAATATCTACAGCTTAAATTTGGTGGGGGATTTGGTTTTTCCCAAACTACATTATTTAAGAATTTCATCTCTAACTTTTGAGCAGCAAAAGCGACAGCATAAATTATATGAAACGTGCCACTTACCCATATAGTTCCATTATCACTTAATAATTCTTTGCATCTGCTTAACCAATCGTAATTATATTGAAAGTTTTGTTCAATTCCTTTGGATTTATCCCAATCTCCTTTATTTACTTTAACCATTTTTCCATTAACACAAGTAATGCCATCGTTACTTAAAAAATACGGAGGGTCTGCAAAAATACAATTAAATTTCTTTTTTTCATTTATAAAATTGTCAAGTACATCAAAAGTATTTTGATTATATAATTCAAAGTTCGAATTTTTAAAAAAAGATTTCATTTAAACGGTAAATTATATTTTGATTGGCGGATAATCTAAAATAATTTCATTTGTCCAATCATTTATTTTTTTAATTCTATTTTCTGCAGAAGGATGAGTACTCATAAATTCAGGTGGAGCTTTTCCTTTATTAAATTCTTTCATTCTTTCCCAAATTTTAACTGTTTCTCTAATATCATAGCCTGAAAGAGATGAAAAAATCATTCCAAGATAATCTGCTTCACTTTCTTGTTTTCTGTTGAAAGGATTCATTATTCCCAATTGAGATAATAAGCCGACTGTGTTCATTCCTGATACTCTATTAACTTGTGATAGTTTTCCTCCCGTAAAAATATCTATTAATTGAGTTCCTGTATTTAATAACATTCCTCTACTTGCTCTTTCCACAGAATGTTTTGCTACTGCATGAGCTATCTCATGACCCATTACTGCAGCTAACCCATTTGTGTTTTTTGTAACATCAAGAATTCCGGTATATACTGCAATTTTTCCACCTGGCATACACCAAGCATTTCTAACTTTTTTATTTTCTATTAATATATATTCCCAGTCAAAATTTGTGGTTGGATCATTTATTTTAGCTTTGTAAAAATATTCACTAATTGATGATTCCATTTTTTTTCCAATTTCTTTTATTTCATTAAGAGTTTTAGAATCATCACTTAATTTTTCTTTTTCTTTAATCTTTTCGTAAATTTGTGCAGCTTGAGCATTTAATTTTGCCTCTGGTATTATTTTTAATTGCCGTCTTTCAGTAATTGGTGCCGTAGAACATGAATTTAAAATAAACCCACAACATCCACAACCTACATAAGATAAAAATTTTCTTCTATTCATTTAAGCTCAACATTGATAATATATATATTTATGAATCTAAATAATAAAATATTATTAGCTCTTTTCATAGTAGCAATTTTATTTGTAATCTACTCAAGTTTTAAGTAAATCGATGCCAAAAGATAAAAAAAGAAAATCATTAACCCTTATTTTAAGAAATTACTTCATTACTGGCGTTGTAGTACTTATACCTATAGGTTTTACATTATATTTAACCAAATTTTTTATTAGTGTTTCCTCTAAAATAATTCCACAAAATATTAATCCAAATAATTATTTACCTTACGCAATTCCAGGAATTGAGATTTTGATTTCAGTAATTTTTATTACTATCATTGGAGGTTTGTCATTATCTTTTTTAGGAAAAAGAATTTTAAAATTAATTGATGATTTATTTAAAAGAATACCTTTCTTAAGAACAATATATTCAGCGATATTACAAATGACAGAGTCATTTTCAAATAAAGACAATGATAAAAAAAGTGTTGTTCTTATTGAATACCCAAGAAAAGGAGTCTGGGCAGTAGGTTTTGCAACCAAAGAAAACAAAGGTGAAATGGCTGAAAAAACAAAACAAAAATTAATAAATGTATTTGTGCCAACCACACCAAATCCAACGAGTGGTTTTCTTTTAATGTTTCCAATAGATGAAGTTATTTATTTAAATATGTCTTTTGAAGAGGCGTCAAAATTTATAGTATCAGCTGGCACTTCATCGGGAAAAAATTAAGCTATATCATTAATAATATCTGCTCTGTCGTATAATTTAACAAGAGTTTTAAATTTACTAATATCTTCTTTTGAATTTTCAATTCTTCTCATTTCTTTTTCTGCTAATATAAATAAATTACTATTATGAATAGGGTCGGCTAATTTGAAATTTTTTATACCACTTTGTTTAAAACCCAATACATCACCAAATCCTCTAATTTTCATATCTTCTTCAGATATATAAAATCCATCATTGGACTCTTTTAATATATTTATTCTTTTTTTTGCATTTTCGCTTAAATTAGATTTAAACATTAGAATACATGAAGACTCTTTATTTCCTCTTCCAACTCTTCCTCTTAATTGATGTAATTGTGAAAGGCCAAATTTATTAGCATTTTCTATTATGATTACATTTGCATTTGGAAAATCTATTCCAACTTCAATAATTGTTGTTGAGACTAAAATTTTAAAATTTTTATTTAAAAATTTATTCAATATGCTTTCTTTTTTTTCGTTATCAGTCTTACCATGCAATAAACCAACTTGATTAGGAAATATTTTTTTAAGGAATTCAAATTTTTTAACCGCTGAAGAATGATCAATTTTTTTTGACTCTTCAATTAATGGACAGACCCAAAAAATTTGATTGTCATTTTCTATTTCTTTTTTAATAAATTTTATGACATCATCAATTTTACTTTCTAATTTGCTGTAAGTTTTGACTAATTTTCTAGCTTTAGGTTTTTCTCGTATAATAGAAAGATCCATATCTCCATAAATTGTCATTGTTAAAGTTCTTGGTATGGGGGTGGCTGTCATCAATAAAACATCACAATTATTTCCACCTTTATCTGATAATTTTTTTCTTTGATTTACTCCAAATTTATGCTGTTCATCAATAATTATTAAACCTAGATTTTTAAAAATCACTTTTTTTTGGAAAATTGCATGTGTGCCAAAAATCATATCAATTTCATATTTTAAAAGTTTATTATGAATTTTTTTTCTATCACTGTAGCTAGATTTACCAGAGATAAACTCTATATTTGTTTTTTTTGGAAATATTTTTTTAGCTAAATGAAAATGTTGTCTGGCTAATATTTCAGTTGGAGCCATGAATGCAACTTGAAATCCAGAGTTTATTGTATTTTGAGCTGCCAATAGAGAAACAATCGTTTTTCCACTACCAACATCTCCCTGAAGTAATCGAAACATTTTATTTGAAGAACATAAATCTTTATTAATTTCCTCTAAAACAATTTTTTGATCATTGGTTAGTGAAAAATCTAATTTATGAATCATTTCAATTTGTTTATCTAAATTTATATTTTTGTTTTTTTTTTTTACTTTCTTTATTTTTTTTCTTATTTCTGAATTCACTAAAAAAGTTGAAAAAATTTCATCAAATGCCAAACGCTGATAGAAACTTTCTTTATATTTGCCAATATTCTCAGCTTTATGTAATTCTTTAATTGCATTATTCCAGCTAATGTTCTCAAAATTGTTTAATATTTTGTTAGAATGCCATTCATCAAGTATTGGTAGTTTATCAATTATTTGATTTATTATTTTGTTATATATCTTCTCAGAAATTCCTTCAGTTAAAGAATAAGTATTATGTTTTTGCTTTATAAATGATGAGTCTTCTGAAATATATTTTGGATTGGTTATTTGATATCTTTTTTTAAAATATCCAATTTTTCCACTAACAGTAATTTCTTTACCAAGGGGTAAAATTTTTCTAATGTATCCCTCAAAAGAATTAAAAAAAACACATTCAATTTCTCCACTTTCATCGGTACAAAGAACTCTATTAGGTAAGTTTTTCACTCTAGGAAATGAGTACTTTTGAGGTATCACCTTAATTGTTTGATTATCACCAATTTTTAAATCCTCAATTTTAGATGATAAACTTCTATCTGTATAAGATTTTGGTAATTTCCATAATAAATCAAAAATATTATTGATTTTTTTTTTTTTCAGTAAACTAGTGGTTTTATCTCCAACACCTTTCAAAGCTGTTAAATCAGATAGTAAAAAATCATAATTACTTTTAATATTCATAAACAATAATATATATTCTAAAAATGAGTATCAACATACACCAATTAAAAAAAAAAATTATCTATAGATCAAACTATCGTGGCACAAAAGAAATGGATAAACTATTAGGCTCATTTACAAAGAAATATATTAATAATTTAAACATTGAAGATCTTATTTGCCTTGAGAAATTATTGGAAATTGATGATAACAATCTCTACAATTTTTATAATGGATTAGAAACAGATATAAAATTTGAGATTAATAATATTAACAATTTATTTAAAAATTTTAAATACAAAAATGATTAAATATGGCGGAGAGACTGGGATTCGAACCCAGGAAAGAGTTGCCCCTTTGCCGGTTTTCAAGACCGGTGCTTTCAACCGCTCAGCCATCTCTCCGTGTGCAAGGTTTTATAAGTATAAAATATAAATTCAACTAAAAAAGAAACAAATAAAATGTAATATTAATAATCTCATTATATTTCTGACTTTTTGTCGAATTTTTTTATTATTAATAATAAAAAAAACTAAGTATTATTTTATTAATTATTCATTATGAAAAATCAGTTTAACAAAGGTCTTATATTGACTTCGTTAGGATCTTTCTGGTGGGGTTTTATAGGAGTATTATATTTCGAATATGTATCATTCATAGGACACGTTGAATTAGTTGTTCACCGTTGTTTATGGACAGCAATCATGTTGATTATTACAACAACACTTTTTTCAAAATGGAAAATTTTTTTTAAGGTTATAAATAGTAAAAAAAATTTGATTTATTTATTTTTATCTGGATTGCTAATTTTTACAAACTGGGCAATTTGGATTTATGCAGTTGCTACTGAAAGAATTATTGATGCCAGCTTTGGTTATTTTATAATGCCAATAATAAGTGTTTTGTTAGGATATATTTTTTTTAAAGAAAGGTTAAACAAAAAAAGAATATTTTCTATTGTTCTAGTATTGATTTCTATTTTTATACTAATATTATTTAATCTTAATACTTTACCGTGGGTTGGGTTAATAGTTGCGTTAAGTTGGGCTTTTTACAATCTTATTAGAAAAAAAATAAATATTGATACAGACGTCGGTTTACTAATTGAAAGTTTATATTTACTTCCATTCATATTAGTTCTTTTTGTTGTGATAATAGAAAATGGCTTTAATGATTTTAGCTTTTCAAAACCGGGTTTAAGCTTATTTCTTATCTTGGCGGGCCCTATGACGGTGATTCCATTATTTCTATATGTTAGAGGTGTTGAACTCATAGGCTTAGGTCCAACAGGGATGATTTTTTATATCACACCCACATTACAGTTTATTTTGGGGTATTTTTATTATAATGAGGACTTTTCATTAATTAAATTCTTAAGTTTTATTATTATTTGGATTGCTGTAATCATATATCTTAAAGATCTTTATGAAACAAATTAGTTATTTTTTTTTAATTTTAATATTTTCATTTTCAAATTTATCTGCCAGTGATGATTTGAATTTTTCAAAATGGAAACAAAATTTTAAAAAAATAGCTTTATCTCAAAATATTTCTGAAAATACTTTTGATATGGTAATGAGTAATGTAAAATTTTTGCCCAAAGTAATTGAATATGATAGATACCAGCCTGAGTTTTATGAGGATACTAAAACATATGTTTCAAAAAGGACTACAAAAAAAAAGGTTAATAAGGGAATTGATTTTTATAATAAAAATAATGAATTAATCATAGAAGTAGAAAAAAAGTTTGCAATAGAAAAAGAATTACTTTTATCTTTAATGGGTATTGAAACAAATTACGGAACATATGTTGGAAAAATGGATATCTTATCATCATTAGCAACTTTAAGTTATGATAAAAGAAGAACAGAATTTTTTACTAAAGAATTATTAATACTTTTAAAATTAATAGAAACTAATCAAATTGATTATAAAACTCTATATGGTTCTTGGGCTGGTGCATTTGGTTTTTTTCAATTTATGCCATCAACAATAAATAATCATGCAATTGATTATAATAAAGATGATTACATAGACCTTAAAAATCCTAATGATGCATACGCATCAGCAGCAAATTATCTCAATAATATGGGATGGAAACAAAATTCACATTGTTTTTATAAGATTGATTTAAATAAAAATATCTCAAAAAAGTATTTGAACGTGTCAGCTAAAAAATTAATAAACAAAAAACAATTAAGATATTTTAAAAAATATATTAAGAATTTTGATGAATTAAGTTTTTTAGATGACTCATTGAAAGTTGCAATTATTACACCTGATAAAGATATTGTTCCTGATGCACAAACTTTATCACCAGCATATATAGTTTTCGATAATTATGAAATTATATTAAAATGGAATCGATCATTAAGATTTGCTCTAGCTGTCTGTACATTAAAAAATAAAATTAAAAATGAATTATAAATTAATTAAACTAATACTTTTAAGTTTTTTTCTTTTTAGTTGTGACAATATAATTGTGGATAAGTCTATCAAAAAAAATATTCAATTAGAAAAAAGATACAAAAATTCTGGATTTGCATTAATTTATGATGGTAGATTAGAAAATATTAAAGAATTAGAAAAAAGATCTTTAAATATTTATCACAAATCCTTGAAAAAAAGATCAATAGTTAAGATTACAAATCCAGAAAATGGAAAATTTTTAATAGCAGAAGTTAAGTCTAATAAGATTAAATTTTCAAGCTTTTATAATTCTGTTTTGAGTTTGAGAATAGCTGAAGAATTAGAGTTAAATTTCGATGAACCATTTGTAGAAATAATTTTAGTATCTAAAAACTCTACATTTATTGCAAAAAAAGCAAAAATGTTCGATGAAGAAAGAAGTGTGGCTGAAAAAGCTCCCGTTGATGGTATACAAATTAATGATTTAAATATTGTTAAAAATGAAAAAAAAATATTAGCAAACAAGTATTTTTCTTATTCTATAAAAATTGCAGATTTTTATTATAAAGATACAGCGTTAATAATGAAAAACAGGATACAAAAAGAAGCTTCAATAAATAATTTATCCGTTATTAGATTATCAGAAACAAAATATAGGGTATTAATAGGGCCTTTTAATGATATAAAAAGTTTAAAAGACTCATTTGAAAAAATGAAAACTTTTAATTTTGAAAATTTAGAAATTTTAAAAAATGTTTAAAAAATTTATTATTATTTTTCTTGTTAATATTTTTTTTTACCAAGTAGCTCAAGCTAATATAGAAATAAAAGCAAGGACTGCAATTTTACAGGATTTTTTATCAGGTGAAATTTTGTATGAAAAAGAGCCTGATAGATCTATTTATCCTGCATCAATGACTAAAATTATGACAAGCATTATTGCTTTTGATTTAATCAAATCCGGAGATTTAAGTTTAGATGAAGAATTTATAATTTCAGAAAAAGCTTGGAGATTATCAACTGCAGGATTTTCCTCAATGTTTGTTATGGTTGGTGACAATGTTTCTGTAGAAGATTTACTTAAAGGAATTATTATAGCATCTGGTAATGATGCTTGTGTTGCTTTAGCAGAGGGTATAGCGGGCACAGAAGAAGAATTTGCTATCATGATGACCTCTAAAGCAAAAGAAATTGGTATGACTAACACTAATTTTGCTAATTCTTCAGGTTTAAATGATCCTGATAATTATTCTACAGTTAGAGATATTATGATTATGTCAAATTATTTAATTAAATCGCACCCTGAATATTATAAATGGTTTAAGGAAAAAGAATTTACCTGGGATCGGACAGGCGGTGATCCGATAACCCAGGGAAATAGAAATCCTTTATTATATAAAAATATGGGTGCTGATGGTATCAAAACAGGATATCTTGCTGTAGAAAGATATTCGTTAGCTTCGTCATTAGAGAGAAAAGGCAGAAGATTGATAGCTGTGGGTAGTGGATTTGAAACAAAAAATTCCAGATCAAAAGAGAGTTCTAGATTATTAACTTATGGCCTTACGAATTTTGATTTAGTGGAAATTTCCAAATCTAAAAAACCATTTGATAGTATTGAAGTTTGGCTTGGAAAAGATAGCTTTGTAAATGTTTATGCTAATGAAGATATCTTTAGGACAATTAAAAAAGGCCAGAAGAAAAAACTTAAAGTTAAAATGTTGTATACAGGTCCAATAGAAGCACCAATAAAAAAAGATCAAATTGTCGCAAAATTAAAAATTATATACGATCAAGAACAAATTGGTGAGTATGATTTATTAGCCATCAAGGAAGTAAAAAAGGTAAATATTTTTTCTAGATTAATGAAGTCCTTAAATTATTTAATTTGGGGTGATGTTTAAAAAACCTGTAATTGTTTTTGAAGGAATTGAAGGTAGCGGTAAAAGTTATCATATTTCAAATGTATCTAAATATTTAAAAAAAAAGAAGATTGAACATATAAAAATACGTGAACCAGGCGGAACTTTAAATGCTGAAAAAATAAGAAAACTGATTTTAAATAAACAGTCAAATTTTAACAAAGATACAGATCTTTTACTTTATTTAGCGGCCAGAAGTGAGAATATGAGTTTATTAAGAAAAAATTATAAAAAAAAAATTATTTTAATAGATAGATTTATAGACTCAACTATAGCTTATCAACATTTTGGTTTAGGAGTAAATATTAAACTAATCAATACTATAAATAAATTTCTTTTAGGTAATATTAAGATTAATTTTACTTTTTTGAACGTAGTCAATAAAGATAACATGATTAAAAGACTTAAGAAGAGAAAATCACTTAATCGATATGATAAATTTAATAATGTTTTTTATAAGAATGTACAAAATGGTTTTTTAAAGTTGTTAAGAAAAAATAAAAAGAAATATTTGATGGTGAATTCAAATTTAGATATAGAAAAAAATAAGTCATTTATAATAAACAAAATTGACCAATTAATATGAACATTATTGAACCCATTAGTCAAACTCAATTGTTCGGCTTAAACCAGTATTTTAACGATTTAATATCACTTAATAATAACAATAAATTACCCAATAAAATTTTATTAAGTGGTCAGAAAGGTTTAGGAAAAGCAACTATGGCATATCATTTTATCAATTATGTTTTGTCTAAAGGTGAGCAATTTGAATATAATTTAGATAATTATAAAATTAATGAAAAAAATCAAACTTTCAAAACAATTTTAAATCAATCAAATCCAAACTTTAATTTGATTGATATTGACTCAGAAAAAAAATTTATAGATTTAAATCAGATAAGAGAATTAATTTTGAAATTAAACAAATCTTCATTTAATCAAAAAAAAAGATTTGTGTTAATTGATAATATAGAATTTTTAAATACAAATTCAATAAATGCTCTATTAAAAGTTTTGGAAGAACCAACTAACAATGTTCATTTTATTTTGATAAATAATAATAAAAAGATACTTCCAACTCTTTTATCTAGGTGTATAAATTTAAAAATTACTTTATCAAATAAACAAAGTTTAGATATAATAAAAAATTTATTGAATATAGATCTAAGTGAAATAATAAATAGTGATATAATTAATTATTATTCCACCCCAGGTTATATTTATAATTTAATATTGTTTGGACAAAAAAATAATTATGATTTAGCCAATCTTAATTTACAACAATTTTTAAGATTAATTATTAAAGATAATCATTATAAAAAAGATACTTCATCAAAATATTTAATATTTAATCTAATTGAACTTTATTTTAGCAAAATTAATCACTCGGTATCTGAAAATATTAATTTTGAATACAGTCTTTTTCTAAAAAAAATATCTAACTCAATAAAATTTAATCTTGATGATGAGTCTTTGTTTATGGAATTTGAGGATAAAATTTTAAATGGATAAAAATTTTTATATAACTACACCAATTTATTATCCATCAGCTAAACCTCATATGGGTCATGCATATTCAAGTATAATTGCAGATTTTTTTGCTAGATTTAAAAGAATTGATGGTTTTAATGTAAATTTTCTTACCGGAACAGACGAACATGGTTTAAAGATCCAAAGAGCTGCAGAGAAGAGGGGAATTGAAACTTTAAAATTTTGTGATGAGATTAGTCAAACTTATCGAGATTTATCTAAAACTCTAAATTTGACCAACACTGATTTTATTAGAACTACAGAAAAAAGACACAAATTATCTGTGCAAAAACTATGGAATGAATTACAAAAAAATGAGGATATTTATTTATCTAAATATTCTGGATGGTATTCTGTTTCTGATGAGGCTTTTTATTCCAACGATGAAATTGAAGAAAACAATGGTAAAAAAATTGCTAAATCTTCAAAATCAATAGTTGAATGGGTGGATGAAGAGTCATATTTCTTTAAGTTATCAAAATGGGAGAAACCTTTACTAGATTTTTATGAAAAGAATCCTGATTTTATTTCTCCCCCATCAAGAAAAAATGAAGTTATTAGTTTTGTTAAAAATGGTTTAAAAGATCTCTCAATTAGTAGAAAAAGCTTTTCTTGGGGTATACCCGTGCCAAATGATGAAAATCATGTAATTTATGTTTGGCTTGATGCTCTTACAAATTACATTAGTGCACTTAATTATCCAAATACTACAGACCCACTTTTTAAACAATTTTGGCCAGCATCAGTACATTTAATAGGAAAAGATATTTTAAGATTCCATGCAATTTATTGGCCAGCTTTTTTATTGGCTGCAAAAATACCTCTACCAAAAAAAGTTTATGGACATGGTTGGATACTTTCAGCTGATGAAAAAATGTCAAAATCAAAAGGTAATATTTTAGATCCTATTGAAATTATAAAGAAGTATGGCCTTGATCCCTTGAGATATTATTTAATAAAAGAAGTGTCATTTGGAAATGATGGAAATATATCTGAAGATAGATTGGAAGATTGTATTAACAGTGATTTAGCGAATAATTTTGGAAACTTATGTCAAAGAGTAACCGCTTTTGCACAAAAAAATTGTGAGGGAAAAATTCCAGGTAGTAAAGAGTTTAAGGAGGATGATTTAAAAATTTTAGATAATTTGAGTAAAAATTTAGATTTGATAAGAGAAAAAATTGACAATCAGGATTTAAATTTTTATATAGATTTTATTGTAAATACCCTATTTGAAACAAATAAATATTTCAACGATCAAGAACCATGGAAGAAAAAAGATAACATTCAAAGACTCAACACTATCGTTTATACAACATTAGAAATAATAAGAAAAATTAGCTTTATGCTCTATCCAATTATTCCTAACTCAGCTTTAAAAGCGTTGAAAATTTTTGGTATTAATGAAGATGATATTAAATTTTCAACTTTTGAAAATCATAATTACCTAGAACCTAATGCTAAATTGAATAAAATAGATATTCTTTTCAACAAAATTGAAAAAAAAAATGATTGATTCACACTGCCATTTAGATCATGAACCACTTTTAAGTAATTTAAACGAAGTAATAAAAAGATCTAAAGATGTTGGTATTAAAAAGATATTAACAATATGTACTACATTAGATAGTTTTAATAAAATCAAAGAGATAGTAAAAAAAGACGAAATTATCTATGGTACTTATGGTATTCATCCTCATGAAGCAAAAAATAACAAAATCTCATGTGAACTAATTATAAAAGAAATTCAAGATAATCAAAAAATCATTGGAATAGGGGAAACTGGTCTTGATTTTTATTACAATCATAGTGACAAACATGATCAAATTGAAAGTTTAGAAAAACATATTGAGGCATCTATAGAATTGAATATACCTCTAATAATTCATTCTAGAAGTGCAGAAAATGAAACTTTAGAAATCTTCAAAAAGTATAAAAAAAATAATCTTAAAATTTTGATGCATTGTTTTACTGGAACTAGAAAATTTGCTGAACAATTACTTGATATGGGCACATATTTTTCAGCTAGTGGAATAATAACATTCAAAAATTCTGTTGAATTGCAAGAAACATTTAAATTTATTCCTTTGGAAAAAATACTTATAGAAACCGATAGTCCTTTTTTAGCACCAGAACCTAAAAGAGGAAAAAAAAATGAACCATCTTTTGTTCAATATACTGCTAAAAAATTAGCTTTAATAAAGAACATATCAAATGATGATTTAATAAAAATTACTTCAAATAATTTCAACAATTTATTTAGTTAAAATATGAAGTTTACTATTTTAGGATGTGGTAGTTCAATGGGTGTTCCTAGGTCGGATGGATATTTTGGAAAATGTGATCCAAAAAATAAAAAGAATTATAGATCAAGATGTTCAGCTATATTAGAAACAAATTCAGAAAATATTTTAATTGATACTTCGCCCGATTTAAGGACCCAATTAATAAATAACAATATAAAAAATATTAACAAAGTTTTATTCTCACATTCCCATGCAGACCAAACCCACGGTATCAATGATTTAAGAGTCTTTTATATAAATAATAAGAAACCAATTCCTGTTTATGCAGATATTGATACAAAAAATTATTTAAATAAAACATTCGGGTATTGTTTTAAAAGTGGTGATAATGAATATCCAGCTACTTTAAAACTGAATTTAATTAAAAAAAAATTACCTATTAAAGATGGAAAAAAAAATATTTCTATTAGATCAATTAAAGTGAAACATGGTAAAGTAAATAGTATTTGCTATATAATAGATAAAAAATTAGCTTATATTAGCGATGTAAGCTATATTCATAAAAAAAATTATAATTTTTTTTCAAACTTAAAATATCTAGTAATCGATTGTTTATGGTATAAAAAACATCCATCGCACTTAAATCTCGATGAATGCTTGAAATTAATTGATATCTTTTCTCCAAAAAAAGCTGTTTTAACAAATTTACATTCAGAATTAGATTATGATGTGCTTAAAAGAAAATTACCTAAAAATGTTGTGCCAGGTTATGATGGTCTTACATTGAAATTATAATAAATTTTCAATTTTCTTTATAATTTTATTCGACATAGGATTCGTGAAAGATGAAAAAGTTTCTTCAATTTTACCATCTTTATTAATTAAAATTTTATAAAAATTCCATTTTGGAACTGCAGATTTTCCATGATTATCTTTTGCCCATTTAAATATTTCATGTGCATCTTCTCCTTTTACATTACTTATTGTAGTCAAAGGAAAATCTATATTAAAGTCAACTTCACAAAAACTTTTAACTTCACTGTCGTTTTTCTTTTCCTGATTAAAAGAATTTGACGGGACTCCTAAAATAACCAAACCTTCAGATTTATAATTGTCCCATAATTTTTGCAAATCAGTGTATTGTTTTGTAAAACCGCAATAACTAGCTGTATTTACTAAAAGAACAACTTTACCTCTAAAATCATCTAAATTTATAATATTTCCTGATATTCCTTGAATTTTAAAATCATAAAAAACTTTTTCGTAATTTGCTATTGATGTATTATTAAAAAAAAACATAATTAAACATATTCCTATTACTTTTAAATTCTTCATTTAAATTATTTATTAGGTGTAAGTAATATCAAAAAATATCCAAATAGTGTGGATAATAACGACCCAGTCAATACACCTATCTTAACACCATCCATATACTGCATATTTTCTGCAAATGCTAAATTACCAACAAAAAGACTCATAGTAAAACCAATACCAGTCAAAACACCAACTCCATAAAAATTAAACCAATTAGTGTTACTTGGCATCTGAGCTATTTTGAGTTTTATTGAAACGTATGAAAATATAAAAACACCAAATTGTTTCCCTACAAACAATCCCAAAAGGATACCCAGCGGAACTTTATCTAATAGTGAGGCTAAAGATAAACCTTCCAAAGAGACACCTGCATTAGCAAAAGCAAATAATGGCATTATTCCAAAAGCCACATATGGGCTAATTGAATGCTCAATCTTAATTAATAATGAAAAATCTTTTTCATTTTTTCTATGTGGAATGGTAATTGCTAATAAAACACCGGCTATAGTCGCGTGAATTCCAGAATTATGTGTAAAGTCCCAAAGAAACACGCCAACAATAAGGTAAGGTAAAAATTTTCTGATGTTAAATTTATTAATTGTTAAAAGAATCAAGAAAGCCAAAAGCATTAAAAGTAAATATTTTACACTTAAATCTCCAGAATAAAATATTGCTATGATAACAATAGCACCTAAATCATCTATTATAGCAAGTGCTGTTAAAAAAACTTTTAGAGACAAAGGGACTCTTTTTCCAAGTAAAGATAAAACTCCCAAAGAAAAGGCTATATCTGTAGCTGAAGGAATCGCCCAACCTGTAAGCGTTTCTACGTCACCAAGATTTATAAAAACATAAATTAATGCTGGTACTAACATTCCCCCAACAGCTGCAATTATTGGTAGTAAAGCTTGTTTTATATTTGAGAGTTCTCCCTGTAAAAATTCTCTTTTAATTTCTAATGTTACAAAGAAAAAAAATATAGCCATTAACGCATCATTAATCCAATGTAATACACTTAGTTTTAATCCAAATTGATTAATTCCTAAAAATAAATATTTTTCTAAAGTTTGAAAATATAATTCACTATATGCACCATTACTTATTATCAGTGCCAATATTGCAGCTATTAATAATATAAGACCACTAGCAGCTTCCAGTTTAAAAAACCATTTAAAAGGTTTAGATAAATAATTAATCATAATTAAAATAAGTCTTTTATAAATAATGTTATATCTTTTAAAGTCTCAAAAAGACTAAATAAAATATGTTCTAAATTTGGAAAATAATTATAAAGAGGGTTTTTAAATGTATCTATTAAAATTATCAAGCCAATAAATGAAATAATTGTAACTAGAATATAGGATAATAATTTTCCTAAAGTTAACTTTGACACAGATTTATATTTAATTATTTCAAAGTTATTTTTAGTTGAAATATTGACTGGATTTATATCTAATTTTTCTTTATTTTTTATCTTAGATTTAATTGACTCCCTTTTATCTTTTTTATCAATTTTTTTATCATCTTCCTTTGTTTGAAACGAAAAATCTTCAGATTTTTTTTGATTTATTTGATTTTTTTTAAAAAACCACAAATGATTACACGAGCCACATTGAATTGTCCTTCCTTCTGTTGGAATAAGTTCAGAATCTACTTCGAACTTTTTTGAACAGTTAATACATTCTATAATCATAATATTTATATATCAGATTCTAATAAAATTACCTTTATTTTAGGAATCTTTATACTTTGAAATATTTAATAAGTACTGTATTAGTACATCACTCGGAGTGTAGCGCAGCCTGGTAGCGCATCTGGTTTGGGACCAGAGGGTCGCAGGTTCGAATCCTGCCACTCCGACCAGCATTTATGAAAAAAGCAAAAATTTATATTCCTAATAAAAATCCAATGCAATCTGGACTTGGTAAAAATAATAAATGGATCTTAGAATTTGAAACCGAGGATCCAACAAATAATCCGTTAATGGGTTGGGAAAGTTCTTCAGATATGTATACAGAATTGAAGTTAGAATTTTCCAGTAAAGAACTTGCAATAACTTATGCAAAGAAAAAGAAAATTGATTTTGAAATTATTGAACCAAAAAAAAGAAAAATATTAAAAAAGTCTTATGCTGATAACTTTTTAAAATAGTAATGTTTAAATTTTTTAGTCAAAAGAAATGGTTTTTATGGAGTATATTGGGCTCAATTTTTATACTTATTTCTACTTGGTACCAAGTTCAACTAGATGTAAAAATAAATGAGTGGTTTGGTGAATTTTATGACACTTTGCAAAAAGCACTAACCACACCTAATTCAGTAACCGAAACTGAATTTATTGGTTATCTTTTTACATTTGCTAAAATTGCAGCATTATGGATCTTAATTGCAGTTTTTACAGGTTTTTTTACAAGTCATTGGGTTTTTAGATGGAGAACTTCAATGGCTGAATATTATCATGAACAATGGTTAAAAGCTAGATTAACAGAAGGTGCTTCACAAAGAGTACAAGAGGATACACTAAAATTTGCAAGAATAATGGAAGGTCTAGGTACCGGTTTGTTAGACAGTGTGATGACATTAATAGCTTTTACCCCAATACTTTGGGGTCTATCAAAACAAATAGACGTACTGCCTTGGATTGGTGAAGTTGATCATGCTTTAGTTTGGGTCGCAATTATTTCGGCACTAGGTGGAACTATTATTTTGGCTGCAGTAGGAATTAAACTTCCAGGTATAGAATATGATATTCAGAAGGAAGAAGCAGGATATAGAAAAGAGTTAGTCCACGGTGAAGACGATCCCATAAGAGCAGCACCACCAACTATTGGTCAACTTTATAATAGAGTAAGAGGTATTCATTATAAATCATACTTTCATTATTTATATTTTAACACTGTTAAGTGGAGCTATTTTCAAGGTATGGTCATAGTACCATATTTAGCTTTAGCACCAACAATAGTTACAGGTGCAATTACTTTAGGATTTGTTCAACAAATCACAAGAGCTTTTGGAAGGGTTGAGGGATCACTTCAATATTTAGTCAAAAGTTGGTCAACAATAGTTGAGTTAATATCTGTTTGGAAAAGGTTAAGAGAATTCGAAAATAAATTGGAAAATGAAACCCGCGCTGAAGTTATTTCATAATGTCTATTGATAAAAAATTTGAAAATTTATTTCTTCAGGTTGCTATAAAAGCAGCATTAGCGTCATCTTATTTAGTTGGAAAAAAAGATAAAATTGCAGCAGATAAAGCTGCTGTAGACTCGATGAGATTGGAGTTAAATAAAATTGATATGGAAGGTGCAATAGTGATTGGTGAAGGTGAATTAGATGAAGCGCCAATGTTATTTATAGGTGAAAAACTTGGCACTTTAAATGGTCCAAAATTAGACATAGCTGTTGACCCTTTAGAAGGAACAAACTTTGCAGCTAACAATTTACCGGGAGCTTTATCAGTGATTGCGGTAGCAAAAAAAAATAATTTATTTAATGCTCCTGAAACTTATATGAATAAGATTTCAGCAAATGTATCTGAAAGAAATGTTGTAGATTTAGATTATTCAATAAAAAAAAACATATATAACTTGGCTGATTATAAAAAAAAAAAACCAGAAAATTTGACTGTTTGTATATTAGATCGTCCAAGACATAAAGAAATCATTGACGAACTAAATAAATATAAAGTTAATATTAAACTTATAACTGATGGAGATGTTTCGGGTGCTTTACTAGTAACTGAAAAAAAGTATGGTGTAGATATGTTTTTAGGAATAGGTGGAGGCCCAGAAGGTGTTTTAGCTGCCTCAGCATTAGATGCATACAATTGTTTTTTTCAAGGAAGATTTATTTTTGAAAAAGAAAAAGATAAAATTAGAGCAAAAAAAATGAATATTGATGATTTAAATAAAAAGTATTATTTAGAGGAAATTGTTACAGGTGACTCCATTTTTTGTGCCACCGGTATCACCTCAGGTGATTTGGTATCTGGTATTAAAATTAATAAGGATGAGTTTATTTCAGAAACCTTAATAACTCATAAATCATTAGATTTAAAAAAGATAATAAAGATCAAACAAAAAATTTAGTGTCTTGTGCTTCCTAATAAAGCTTGATTAATAATAGTTTATACAATAGAAAACAACAATTCGGTCCCTTCGTCTATCGGTTAGGACACGTGGTTTTCATCCTCGAAAGAGGGGTTCGATTCCCCTAGGGACCGCCATTATGAATTACTATGTCTATTTACTGGTTTCCTTTAGTAAAAATAAAACAATTTCGTATGTAGGAAGTACAAATAATTTAAAAAAAAGACTTAATTTGCATAATAATTCAAAAGGTGCAAAATTCACAAGAGGTAGATTTTGGAAATTGGCTTATTATAAAAAATTTTTATCAAAATCTCTAGCTTTAAAAGAAGAATATATGTTAAAAAAAAATTATAATTTAAGATCTGAAATTAAAAAAAGATTTATTAAAAATGAAAATATCAGTTCTTCTTCCTTATAAAGAAAATTTTTCTGCCAATTATGCTGGTGCAGTTTCACTGTTTGTAAAAGATACTGTAGAAAATAGCAAATATTTTAAATCAACATATGTTTTTGGTAGTACAGACTTTAAAAAACCTTTTTTAAAAAATTATATAAATATTAATTTAAATAAAAGTTTATTACAAAGTAATAGTAAAAATTATATAAAAAATTTTATTGAGGAAGAAAAAAAAATAAACTCAGATATTTTAGAAATTCATAATAGACCAAATTATATAAAATATTTGACCAATCTTCGTAATAAAAAGATAATCTTATATTTTCATAATGATCCCTTATCTATGAGTGGATCAATTTCAGTTAAAGATAGATTATATTTGTTAAATAATATTGATAAAATTTTATTTAATAGCAAATGGTCTCAAAAACGTTTTTTTATTAATATTGAAAATGATGAACTTTTAAAACAGAAAACTTCTGTTTGTTATCAGTCCACCTCATCTAAAAAAATAGATTTTAGAAATAAGAAAAAAATAATTTCATTTATTGGTAAATTAAATTCAGCTAAGGGATATGATTTATTTGGTAAAGCAATTATTCAAATTTTGGATAAATATCCTGATTGGGAATCAATAGTAATTGGAGACGAACCAAGAGAAAAACTTTTTTTTAATCATAAAAATTTAAAAGTTTTTGGATATACAAAACATAATGATGTGTTAAAATTTTTAAACAAAGTCAGCATCTCTGTTATATGCTCAAGATGGGAGGAGCCATTTGGCAGAACAAGCCTTGAGGCGGCAAGCAGAGGTTCTGCTGTAATAATTAGTAATAGAGGAGGTTTACCAGAAACTTGTAAAAGTGCTGTTATATTAAAAGATCTTTCATCAAATGAAATTTTTTATGAAATTGAAAAACTAATCAAAAATAAAAAAAGATTATTAAATCTACAAAAATCAAATTATAAAAATTTTGTTTTTAACCACAAATATATTTCATCATTAATTGACAATATAAGAAAAGAATTTTTAGATATTAATTTTTTTAATATCAGTAAAAATAGAATTTTACGAATTATGCATATAACAAATTTAAATGAACGTTTTAATGGCAGATTACATTATAATACTGGAAGAAGAATAAATAATGGTTTCATAAGAAATGGTCATAATGTTTTGACATTAAGTGATAGAGACACAATTCATTACCAAAAAAAAATTAGTGACTTTAGAGGTCAATCTACTTTAAAAAAGAAAATTATTGAAACTTTTAATAATTTTAAACCCGATTTATTGGTTCTTGGTCATGCTGATCGTATTTCTAGTGAAACTTTATCTATTATTAAAGAAAATAATAAAAATTTAAAAGTTGCACAATGGTTTTTAGATCCATTATCTAAATATGGACCAGATCATTTAAATAATTCTAAAAGAATTTTAGATAAGATTAATTTTATTGATAGTACTTTTCTTACAACAGATCCAAGTTCTCTACCTATCAAAATTCCAAATTCATTTTTTATTCCAAATCCCTCTGATAAGTCATTTGAAATTTTAGAAAATTATAAAAAAGATTGCACATATGATGTTTTTTTTGCTATGAGCCATGGTGTTCATAGGGGTTCATTAAAAACTGGAAAAGAGGATGATAGGGAAAAATTTATTAATAAATTGATTGATATAAATAAAAAAATTAAATTTGATGTTTATGGCATGAATAATGTTCAGCCAGTTTGGGCCGATCAATTTTTAAAGAAAATATCTAATTCATATATGGGTTTAAATTTAAGTAGAGGGAAACCCATAAAATATTACAGTAGCGATAGAATTGTTCAATTAGTAGGTAATGGACTTTTAACTTTTATAGATAAAAACACTTTTTTAAACGATTTCTTTTCATCAAAAGAGATGATTTTTTATAATAATATAGAAGATCTAAGTTATAAATTAAACAAATATAAAAAAGATAATAAAGAAGGAAAAAAAATAGCTAAACGGGGTAGGGACAAATATTTGAAATATTTTAATTCTGATCTCGTATCCGAGTTTATTCTAACTAAAACTTTAAATATTAAAACCAAAAAAAGTTTCATTTGGGATAGATAATTGTGTTTTCGATAATCATACCAACACTCAATAACGTTAAATACTTAAGACTTTGTATTGAGAGTATAAAAAAGAATTCAAAATTTAATCATGAAATCATAGTTCATGTGAATTTAGGAAATGACGGTACCATTGATTTTCTTAAAAATAATAACATAGAATACACTTTTACTGAATACAATGCTGGAATTTGTGAAGGTGTAAATTTAGCTGCAAAAAAAGCAAATTTTCAATATATTCTATATGCGCATGATGACTTCTATTTTTGTCCGAACTGGGATGAAATATTAAGAGACGAAATTAAGATAATTAAACATAATAATTTTTATCTTTCAGGAACTATGATGAATAATGGGCAAATAGATTTTAATTGTGGTGATACTGTTGAAAGTTTTGATGAAAAAAAATTTTTAGATAATTATAAAAAATTTAATTATTATGATTTTCAAGGTTCTACATGGGCACCTCATGTAATTCATAAAGAAATTTGGAATAAAATTGGTGGATTTAGTGAAGAATATTTTCCTGGAACTGGCTCAGATCCCGATCTTAATATGAAAATGTGGAAATTAGGTATTAGAGTTTTTAAAGGCATAAATGATTTTAAAGTTTATCATTTTGGTTCTATTGTAACAAGAAGATACAAAAATCATCCTACAATTAAAACAGAGTCTGGGAGCAGAGGATCTAAAATTTTTTTACTTAAATGGGGTTTTTCAATAAATTTTTTTAAAAAATTTTTATTAAAATCTGAATCTAGATATACTGGCGAGTTAAAAGAACCAAAAAAAAATATTAAATATTTTTTAAGTTTATTTTTGTGTAAGGTATATTTTCTTTATATTAAATATATATATAACCATAAAAATATGAATAAATTATTAAAATAATGAAACTACTAAAAACGAAAATAAATGGTCCTAAAATAGTTAAATCTCAAATTTTTAGAGATAATAGGGGTTACCTTAAAGAAACTTTTAGAAATGATTTAATTAAAAACCTGACGTTTCCTTTTGATGTTATGTCATCATCAAAAAAAGGAGTTTTGAGAGGGTTACATATTCAAATTAAACATACACAGGCAAAGATAATTACTGTGACTCATGGTAAAATTTTTGATGTTGCTGTTGATTTAAGAAAAAACTCAAAAACATTTGGTAAATATGTATCACTCATAATGTCCGATAAGTCTGATTTTTCTTTCTATATACCAAAAGGTTTTGCCCATGGTTTTATGTGTATTTCAGAAAATTGTACAGTTAATTACAAATGTTCAAGTTATAGACATGAAGCTTCCGAAAAAACCTTGTCATGGAATGACGCTTACGTAAATATTAAATGGCCTTTTAAAAAACCAATTTTATCACAGAAAGATAAAAATGGACTGAGCCTTCGTAATTTCAAATAACATTAATGAATATTTACATCCAATTATTTGAAGTTCTTTTCCCTGTTTTTTTTGTTGTTGGTATTGGTTATTATTTAGGTAAAAAAAATCCTAAAATAGATACAACATTTATAACTAATTTTGCAGCAAATGTTGGTACGCCTGCAATGATAATTTATGCATTAAATCCAGTTAATATATCATTCAGTATTTTTTTAAATTATTTTTGGTATTATCTGATAGCTATTGGTGGGTTCATTATAATAGGAATTACAATTCTATTTTTTCTTAAAACAAAAGATATTATTAGAGAACTCCCACCTTTAGCAATGCCTAATACTGGTAACATGGGTTTGCCAATTTGTTTGTTTGCATATGGCTCACAAGGTCTTGGTGTTTCGGCTGCTATATCTGCTCTAATTATTTTATGTCATTTTACTTTAGGTGTCTTTTTAGCAGACAGAAAATTTAGTATTAATGTCATAATCAAAAGCCCACCATTTTATGCAATAATATTTGCTATAATTTTTCTTTATTATGACTTAAAACTTCCAGGCTTTGTTGAAAACACTACCTTTTTGCTAATGTACGCTACAATATTTCTGATTTTGATGTCATTGGGAATCGCTTTAACAAGACTAAAAGTTTTCTCTCTTAAAAAAGCAATCTTTTCCTCTATAGGTAGAGTTATTGTAGGACCTGTTATTGGTTATTTAATAATTCTATACTTTAACTTAGAAGGGTTCGCCGCTGGTGTATTATTAATTCAATGCTCGATGCCAAGTGCTGTCCTTAATTATCTTGTAGCTTCAATATATTCACCAAAAAAGATAGTTGATAGTGTTGCCAGTACTATTGTTGTCTCAACTTTAATGTCTTTTGTAACTATTCCGATTGTTGTATTCTTTGCTTTAAAATACTTTAATTAATCTGTATCGTGGCCTGATGAAGGCTATAATTTTTAATTTACTAGCTTGGGTGATGCTTCCTATAATGGATGGATTTGCAAAATACCTCAGCTCAGAACTTCCCGTATTACAAATCACATGGGCAAGATATTTTTTTACTGTCGCTTTTACTTTCCCAATTATGTTTTTCTTTTACAGAAGTAAACTTCAATGGTCTGATAAACCCAAACTTCAATTTATAAGAGGATTAATCTTACTAACAGCTAATGTTTGTTTTTTTTATTCAATTTCTGTGATTTCTTTAGCTAAGGCACTAACTTTAGCATTCGTAGCACCGCTAATTGTAACTGCTTTTTCGCCTATATTTTTGAATGAGAAAGTGGGTTTGAGAAGATGGTCTGCTGTCATAATTGGTTTTATTGGTTCATTAGTAGTAATTAGACCTGGTTTTGTAGAAATTAATTTAGCTAGCTTAGCAGCATTGGGAACTGGTATTATGTATGGTTTTTATTTAATTATAACTCGAAAATTAAGCACTTCAGACAACCCATTATTAACTTTGTTGTTAACTGGTGTAGTGGGGGCCGTAATTATATCTACAGTAATGCCATTTGTATGGGTAAAACCTACTCTAAATCAGTGGTCTATGATGGCAGCTATAGGTGTGTTTGCTTGTATAGGACATTTATTTCTAATATTGTCACTTAAATATGCAGATGCCTCTAAATTAGCTCCATTTAGCTATTTTGAGATCATTACAAACATTATTATAGGGTATTATTTCTTTAATGATTTTCCAGATAATTGGACTTTCTTAGGATTATTTATTATCGTATTAAGTGGTATCTATATCTCAAGAAGAGAAAACTTAATTAGAAAAGTAACAAAATAGGTAATGTTTATTTACTAATATTTAAAGTATTACATTAAGTATATAGCATAAACTACTGTATTTATTGTATTTTATTTATATTAATTATAATTAAATTATTATGATATTTTAAATTATTTTAAAATTAAATCACATGAAATCCTGAAAAAAAGGTTAGATTTTTGCCTTATTATAAAAAACCTTAAATTATGCTTTAAAATAGCGGCTTTTTAAAGAGTCTATTTATGAAATTATTCGCAAAATAGGGTAGTCTAAAAATATTGATATAGTTGAATAGTAGAGTGATGCACTAATTGAATATACCTTTTAAACGCCCATAGAGGGGTCTATTTTTAGTGTTAGCTCATATATGGTACAACTGAAGGGTGAATTATACTATTTTCAACAAAAACAATCAAAATACTTAAAAAGCCTTATTTTTTCTATCTTTTTTAATAAAAAAATGGTTAAAAATAAGTCTAAATAGCTACTTTCTCTAATCTAAGTAATTTAAGCTTTCGTTTAATTCCACCTCTTCCAGAGTAGCCTCCAAGGGCTCCATCAGACCTAATCACTCTGTGACAGGGTATTTTTGGTGCATATGGGTTTTTAGCGCAAGCATTAGCAACAGCACGAGCTGCTTTAGGGCTTTTTATGCCAATTGCGACCTGTTTATATGTTTTTACCTTACCTTTTGGTATTGTTTTAAGGTATTTCCAGACTTTTAATTGAAATTTTGTTCCCTGCATAGATTTTTAGCGTGGAATTAATAAAATTATGTAACTTACAAAGAATATAATAGCCATTATAAACAAAAATATCGTATTGAAGCTCTTTCCAGTGTTTCGATATTGAATAAAAGTTAATATTACGAAACCAATCGAACTAATTAAAAACCATACTGCAGGAATTTCTCCATCAATTGAACCCATATTTTTTAATTTAAACTATTGACACTAAAAATCACCTATTATATAATTTCCGATAATTAATGGTTATCGGAAAAATATATGAACGAATTAATAACAGACGTTAAAAATCTTGAATTAGAAACTTTAAAGAATTTAAAAAATTCTAAAGCAAATAATACATTAAGAGCTTATCAATCAGATTTTAAAGATTTTTCAAGTTTCTGTACAAAAAATGGTTTTTCATCAATGCCAAGTGATCCAAAAATTATTGCTTTATACCTAACTCACTTAAGTTCTTTTAGTAAATTTAGCACTTTAAAACGAAGATTGGCATCAATAAAAGTTATTCATAGATTAAAAGGGCATTATATTGATACAAAGCATCCAATTATTGCTGAAAATTTAATGGGAATAAAAAGAAAGATGGGAGTTAAACAAATATCTAAAAAACCATTATTAATCAATGATTTAAAAAAGATTATTGATGTAATAGATAAAGAAAAAAATGAGTATAAAAAACATCAAAATCGAGCTTTATTGTTAATTGGATTTGCAGGTGGCTTTAGGAGATCAGAATTAGTATCAATTGAATATGAGGATATTGATTTTGTTAATGAAGGAGTAAAAATATTGGTAAGAAGGTCAAAGACAGACCAAACTGGTTTAGGAATGACTAAGGCAATCCCCTACTTCGAAAATAAAATCTACTGTCCTGTTTTATCTTTAAAAGAATGGATTACAAATGCCAAAATTAACAACGGCAAAGTATTCAATATATCTGATAAAACAGTAGCTTTAACAGTTCAAAAATACGCATTATTAGCAGGCTTAGATAAAACTAAATATGCAGGTCATAGTTTAAGATCTGGATTTGCAACATCAACAGCTGAAATCGGCGCAGATGAAAGAAGTATCATGGCAATGACAGGTCATAAAACAACTCAAATGGTAAGAAGATATATACAAGAGGCAAATTTATTTAAAAATAATGCACTAAATAAAATCAAAATATGAATGATATAACCATTGTAATTATTACTTATAAAAGTGAAAAAATTATATATGATTTTATTAATAAAATCCCTTCAACAATAAAAACAATAATTGTAGAAAATTCACAAAACTATAAACTTAAAACGGAGATAGAAGAAAAATATAAGAATATATCTTTTTATGTTAGAGAAAATAATGGAGTAAGTGCTGCACTTAATTTTGCAGTGGATAAAATAAATACCAAATATTTTTTACAAATAAGTCCTGATATTCAATTTAACTTTAAAGATTTAGAAATTTTTCTTAATTATGCAAAAAAATTAAACAATAATTTTGCAGCGTTAGGTCCAAGATTTTTAAATGTAAATAAGAAAAGTCACAAACAGATAGATGAAAAATTAGAAAGTGGGAAGATAGACTCAATACATGGATCCTGCATGTTCATCAATAAAGAAAATTTCAAAATTATAGGAAAATTTGATGAAAATTTTTTTCTTTATTTTGAGGAGACCGAATATTGTTATAGAGCAGATAAAAAAGGTTTTAAAGTATATCAAATTAACAAGGTTGAAGTGAAAACTAAAGGAAGATCTGTAGAAATAGATAAAGAAATTCGTCAAAAACTTGATAATGTTTTAGTTTGGCATTTTATATGGTCAAAATTTTATTTTAGTAAAAAAAAATACGGAAAGTATTTTTCAATAATTATTTTTATACCTTTATTACTTAGAATAAATTTTAAAATTTTATTTTATAAGATTTTACATAACAAACAATTAACAGAAAAATATTCATTCAGATTAAATGGGTTAGTTAAATCTATATTAGGTAAAAGTTCAGATTTAAGACCCTAGTCCCTACCCCAAGAATTGGTCTGGAACTTGAGTTTTTCAATTTTATCTAAAGAATTATATTTTCTGATATGCCTGTCAGAAATAATGGATTTTTTTTGATTTAAATAATTATAAGTTTGGCTTTCTTTCCATTTATTTTCTGAAAATTTTTCGCCATCAGAATTTATAATATAAATATTAAAATTTAATTTTTTAAAAAAGTTGGTCAAGCTATCTTTGCCACTCTCAATTTTCCAAGCATCAATTTTGGACTTAATTGATTTATCATTCATAAATAAAGAATATTGACTTCCTTTAATAAAAAAACCAGTAGTACGTATATGTGGATTTGGAAATGGATAAAAATTTTTTTTATATTTAAATAACTTGATTAAATAACCTATTAGTTTGTAAAACTTTTTAAGTTCAATAGAGCTTAGTAAACTTTCGTAAGAAGCACTAGTAGCTAAGATTGAATTATTTTCATAATTATCTATTATAATTTTTAACCAATTTTTACAAACTGGGTATGAATAACTATTAAGAAAAAATATATGGCGTGAAGAATAGTATGAAGCAACTCTTGAATAACTACCCAGATCAAAATCATTATCTACATAATCATCTATAAATTCAGTATGATTAATATTTACAAGTAATTGTTTAAAACTATTTAATCTTTTATTATCAAATAGTTTAAAACAAATTAATAATTCATGAGGATAACCACTATTAAATTTTTGATAATTTTTTAAAAAAGTTAACAATGTATCCTCGTTATCGAATTTAGTAATCAAATAACAAACTAAAATTTTTTCATTAATGAGGCTATTCATTTAAAAAAATTTTTTAATTTTTTTGATTTATATCTGTAAAATAACTTAATCATAATTCTTTCTATTTTTTGAATGGTTGTAAATTTATACAAATACTTAAATTTTTTTCTAAAGTTTATAAATCTAATATCTAAAGTTGTGTCTTTATTATTAGATTTAAAACCTTGGTTTTCCAATATTTTATTTTCATAACATAAGTTTCTATCAATTTTAAATGCAACTATACTTTCAAAAAATTCAACTGAGTAAACCAACTGATTTAGTTGATAATCAAATTTTTTAATGTTTGGGAAGGTTGAGTTAATATCGTCAATTGTTTTTTTGGAAAAATTAATAAAAGAATATTTATAGGGATTACCGTAATGTTTTTGATAACTTGAATGAATATCTTCGACCACATGTAATCCTCCATTGTTAATGTTTTGAACACTATTGATCAAACTAATAATTTGTTGATCATTTGTGTGGCCTCCATCATCTAAAATAATATCAATATTACCTACTTGATGATAAAATTTTTTCCAGAAATTAGGATCTGATTGTGACCCTATAAAAATTTCACAGTTTTCATTTTGGAATTTTATACATTCAGGATTGTTATCTATTCCAATTATTCTTGAATTTTTACCAAAATATTTTTTCCATATTTCAAGACTTCCTCCATCAAGGATACCAATCTCTACAAAAGTAATTGGTTTATTTTTATAACTTTCAAAAAGTTTTTCATAAATTGGAAAATATTTTTTCCATTTTATTGATCTGTTACTTGATGAATTAAAAAGTTCATATAATTCAGAAGAATATTTCATTTTATAAAGTTATATTATTTTTGGAAATGGAACGTGAATAATAAACTTTCCACCTTTCTTTAAAAATTTTTTTTCTTTACTTACAATTTCTTTTTTAAAGTTCCACGCTCCTAAAAAAGCATAATCAACATTATCAAGGGAATTTTTTTTATATTTGATGATTTTGATATTTTTGCCTGGCATATACTGATTAATTTTTTCTGGAGTTGTATCAACAAAATTTTTAATAAGATCATTCTCTATTTTACAATAGTTAATAATTGTGACGGCTTTGGCTGTTGCACCATAACCAATAACATTTTTATTTTTTAATTTAAGTTTATTAAAAATATTTAATAATTTTTTTTTTGATAATTTAACTTTTTTTGCAAATTTCTTATAAGTATTAAATTTATCTAAACCAAATTCTTTTTCTTTTTGAAATTGATTTTTTACTTTATTCGAAACTTTAACTTTTTTATTTTTAACGCTTTTTATATAATATCTTATAGATCCACCATGGGTCTCAAGATTTTTTATATCAAAAATTTCTAAATCAAATTTTTTTATAAAATTAGTTACAGATATTACTGAAAATAAATATATATGTTCATTGTAAAATTGATCGTAGCTAACTTTTTTCACACATTCTAACAAAGAAGGATCTTCTATAATTAAAATTCCATTAGTTGATAATAGGTATGATATGGATTTAAAAACATCATTTAAATTACTTATATGAGTTAAGGTATTTGCAGAATAGATTAAGTCTAATTCTCCATGTTTTTTTTTAAGTTTTTGAGCTAAGTTATAATTCCAATATTTGTTATACGTCAAATAACCTTTTCCAGATGTAATTTGTGCCAGATTATTGCATGGCTCAACACCAATTACTTTATCTTTTTCAAAATTTTTTATCAACGCACCATCATTACTACCAATTTCTAAAATTTTTTTTGGTTTGAATCTTTTTTTAATTTCTAAAGATAGTTTATGAAAAGAATTGGTCATAGTTTTTGACATTGAGGATCTATATGGGTAATTATTTGTGAACATTTTTTCAGATGGAATTCTTTTAGATATCGAAACCATTTTATTTTTTGTATTAAAGAAGAGTTTTAAGCTATATTTAATTTGATTTTTTTTATAAGAACTTGAATAATTATTTGCCAAGGGTTGTTTTCCTAAATCTAAAAAAAATTTATTCATTAATTATAAAGTCTAATTAATGTTGGCAATTTAAGAATATTTTTGTTTTTTTTAAATACTGATAAGCATTTTTTTGAATTTATTTCACTTGTTTTGTGAGTAATTATTACAATAGTAGCTTTTTTATTTTTTTTATCAGGAGTTTGAATGATCCTTTTTACAGAAATTTTAAACTTAGCCAATCTGTTAGTAATACTTGATAAAACACCAGACTTGTCTTTTACTTCAAATCTAAGATATAATGAATTTGTATAATCATTATTATTAAGGACTTTTACTTTTTTCCTTTTAATTGATGAAAGACCAAATGGTTTTTTAACACCACCTCTTAAAATTGATAATAAATCAGATAATAATGATGAAGATGTTGCTCCTGGACCAGCACCTTCTCCTTGCAAGATACTTTCACCAACAGGTTTTCCATAAGTTATTACAGCATTCATTACACCATTTACATTTGCAATATATGTATTTTTGTTAACTAAACATGGATGAACTGTTTCAAATAATTTCCCATTTATAATTTCAGATATACCCAACAACTTAATTCTAAGATTTAATTGACTTGCTATCTTAATATCCTTGATATCAATATTTTCAATACCCTCCATTATACATTTATTTTTAGAAATAAGATTGTTGAATGATAAGGCTGACAATATTCTTACTTTTGAAAATGCATCAAAACCATTTAAATCAAGCTTAGGATTACCTGGCTCTGCATAACCTAACTGTTGTGCTTTTTTTAAAACATTATCAAAAGATTCACCACTTTTTTCCATCTCAGTTAAGATATAATTAGTAGTACCGTTTAATATTCCATAAACTTTGTAAATTTTATTTGTTGCAAGACCCTCTTTTATTGATCTTATAATCGGTATCCCGCCTGCTACAGAGGCTTCAAATTCTAAATTTACATTATTTCTTTCTGCAAGTTTTGATAAATAATCTCCATGTTTAGCTATCAGAGCTTTATTTGGTGTAATAACATGAATTTTATTTATTAAGGATTTTTCAACAATTTTTTTAGAAATCCCATCAGATAGGCCAATACATTCAAATAAAATATCAATATTTTTCTCTTTGAAAATTTTTAAAGGATTTGAATAAAAAATCTTATTATCAATTTTAAATTTTCTTTTTTTATTTTTATTTTTAGCAGAAATTGCAATAATTTTTATCTTCTTACCTGTTTTATTTTCAATTTCTTTTTTTTTGATATTAATTTCATTGTAAAGATAAATACCTATTTGACCCAACCCTATAATTGCTACATTAACAATATCATTCATCTAATTTTCCATGTTTGGATAGTTTGAGTTTTCTGCATACTCTTCAAATTCATTTATAATTTGTTTAAAACTCATTTTTTCTGAAATATTAAAATTATCATTCAAATCAATTATATTTACGTTCGATGAACAAGATACTGTGAGAACGAATATTAGAAAAATAAATTTTTTCATACTAACCCCTCTTTATCATTAAAATTAAACTTAATATTCATATTTTGTACAGCTTGTCCAGCACCACCTTTAATAAGGTTATCAATACTTGAAAGGATGATAATTTTATTTTTATGTCTTGTTTTACATACTGAAATATAACAATTATTAGTATTAATTATATCATTTGTACTTATTAAAGAATTAATCTTAAGAATTTTGATAAATTTACTATTTTTGTAATACTTTTTAAGTGCGTCTTGTATATTTTGAATCTTAAAACCGTTTTTAAGTTCAATATAAATTGTACTTAGAATTCCTCTAAACATTGGCGATAAGTGAGGGGTAAAAATAAAGTTTACCTTGCTCTTAGTGTAATGTTGTAATTCTTGTTCAATTTCTGAATTATGTCGATGAAAACCAACTCCATAAGCACTTAAAGACTCATTTAAGTTTTTATTATTATATTTTTTGAGTACACCTCTTCCCGCTCCAGAATATCCAGATTTAGAGTCAATTATTATATTCTTATGGATTAATTTTTTTTTTAAAATAGGTATAATTGGTAATAAAATGGATGTTGGATAACAACCTGGGCACCCTATTATATTAAATCTTTTTATTTTTTTCCCTGTAATTTCTGGAAGAGCATAAATACTTTTTTTAATATTTTTAATTGATTTATGATTTTGTTTATACCATTTTAAATATTCTGATTTATCTTTAAGTCTAAAATCTGCAGCCAAATCAATCAATGTATTGTGTGGTAACAAATTATTAGAAATCTTTTGAGCCTCACCATTTGGTAATGCTGTAAAAATAATATCAATTTCTTTAAGATATTTTTTATTAAATTTAACTATAGTGGGTAATTTTTTTAATGATTTATCATAAAAGGTAATTTTTTTGCCAACAGAATTATTTCCACATAAATATTTTATATTTATATTTTTATGTTTAATTAACAATCTAATTAATTGAACACCGATGTAGCCAGTTGAACCAGCAATTAAAGCATTAAGCTTGCGCATGTTGTATTATAACAGTTAATAGTAAAAAAAAAATTATCTTTTTGAGAACTGAAAGCTTCTTCTAGCTTTTTTTCTTCCAGGTTTTTTTCTTTCAACTGCCCTGGAGTCTCTGGTGGTTAATTTTTCAGTTTTAAGGGTTGATTTTAAATTTTCATCAAACATTACTAAAGCTTTAGAGATTCCATGAACTATAGCCCCAGCTTGACCTGTTGGCCCACCACCTTTTACACTACATCTTACATCATATTCTGTAGGTTGATTAATAATTTCAAACGGTCTAGTTATTTGCATTTTATGATTATCACTTGCAAAATAATCACTGAATAATTTTCCATTAACATAAATTAAACCAGAACCCTTTTTTAACCACACTTTAGCAATTGATGTTTTTCTTCTACCAGTTGCATATTTTCCGTCTTTAAAATCTAATTTTATTTTTGGTGATTTTGCGTTAGTTTCTGTAGTTTCCATATTAATTTCTAATTATATTTTTTGAATTTAATTTTTCTAATTCTATAATTTTTGGATTTTGAGCTGAGTGTGGGTGTTCACTACCTGAATAAATTTTAAGTTTGGTAAGTTGTTTTTTTCCCAAAACACCTCCTGGCAACATTCTTTTAACGGCAAGCTTTAAAACCTCACCTGGTTTTTTTTCATAAAGTTTTTCTGGAGTAGTTTCCTTAATTCCTCCAGGATAACCTGTGTGTTTATAGTATTTCTTATTATGAAATTTTTTTCCAGTAAATCTTATTTGTTCGATATTTTTAACTACAACAAAATCACCGTGATCCATATGTGGGGTATAATTTGATTTATTTTTACCTCTAATAATTTTAGAAATTACAGTTGCTAATCTTCCTACAACAGCATTCTTTGCATCTATTTCAAACCAAGTTGAAGATAATTGGTCTTTTTTAAGGAATTTTGTCATTGTGCCAGGATTAATACTATTAATAACTATAAAGTCAAATTGATATTTGTATTGTTTTATCAGCTGATTTTGATATAAATCTAATTGCCGATTTGTTCCTATTGCGGGCTACAGCTAAAATGGAAAATTTCATACAAAATCGGTAGGTATTTGAACTTTATTGTGCGCCTTACATTAAGTTAAAGCACTAAAAAAGGAGCAAAATGACAAAAAAAAGAAACAATCCAGAAACCATTGCCATTCATGGTGGTGATTATAGGAGTGACCCAGCTACTAACGCGGTTGCAGTTCCAATTTATAGAACTACATCGTATCAATTTAATAGCACAGAACATGCCGCAAATCTTTTTGCATTAAAAGAATTTGGTAATATTTATACAAGAATCATGAATCCTACTAATGATGTTTTGGAAAAAAGAGTTGCAGCTTTAGAAGGTGGATTAGCTTGTTTAACTGTATCATCAGGACAAACGGCGTCTACATTTGCAATATTAAATGTTGCACAAGCTGGAGATAATATAATAAGTTCGACCGACCTTTATGGCGGCACAGTATCTTTGTTTACACATACATTAAGCAAACTTGGTATTGAGATAAGATATGCTGATCCAAAAGATCCTGAAAATTTTGAAAAAGCAATAGATGATAAAACTAGAGCTTTTTATGGAGAAACATTACCTAACCCATACCTGAGAGTTTTTCCAATTAAGGAAGTTTCAGATATAGGTAGAAAATATAGTATACCTTTAATAATGGATAACACTGCTGCTCCAGTTATTTGCAAACCAATTGAGCATGGTGCTGCGGTTGTAATACATTCTCTAACTAAATATATTGGTGGCCATGGTACAGCAGTTGCTGGAAGTATTGTTGATAGTGGAAATTTTGATTGGACAGCTAATCCAAAAAGACAACCTTTATTTAATGAACCAGATGCCAGTTATGGAGGGGTTGTTTGGGGAAAGGCTGTTCCAGAATTAACTGGAGCTAATGTCCCTTTTGCTGTGAGAGCAAGGGTTTGTTTATTGAGAGATCTTGGTTCTGCCCTAGCACCAGATAATGCTTTTGCAATAATACAAGGACTCGAAACTGTGGCTCTTCGAATGAAACAACATTGTGAAAATGCTGAAAAAGTAGTTAATTTTCTTAAAAAGCATAAAGAAGTAATTAAAGTTATCTACTCAACAGAGCATGAAAAATCAATCGCAAACAGGGCTAAGCAATATCTTAAAAATGGCAATGGCCCAATGGTCGGTATTGAACTAAAAGGTGGTATCGAAGCTGGTAAAAAATTTATTGAATCTCTTAAAATGTTTTATCATGTAGCAAATATAGGTGACGCAAGGAGTTTAGCTATCCATCCTGCGAGCACAACACACAGTCAACTAAATGATAAAGAACTTGCAGCATCAGGTGTAACCCAAAGTTATGTTCGCTTATGTATCGGTATAGAGCATATTGATGATATTATTGAGGATTTAGATCAGGCTTTAAATAAATCATCTAAAAGTGCGTTAAAAGCTGTTAGTTAGTTTTTGTATTGAGAAAAAAAAAATAAATACTTGAACTTACTAAAAAAATTGAACTTATCTGGTGCATAGATGCTATATAAATCTGTGCACCATATATAATTGTAAAAATTCCTAAAATAATTTGTATAATCATAAAGAAACCTAAAATATTAATTGATTTATATAAACCATAAATTTTTTTTTTATAAATATTGTAAGCAATTAGGAGATAAAATATAACTATTGTGTAAGCAAGATTTCGATGAATGAATTGTACCAAAGATGGTTCATTAAAGACTGATAAGTCAAATAAATCTATAAAACTGTTATCATTTGGGAAATATGAATTTCCCATTAAAGGCCATGAATTATAAATTTTTCCTGCATCCATGCCTGATACAAATGCTCCAATAATAATTTGTGTAAAAACCAATATTAAAAAAGAAAATGGGATTAATGGATTTATTCTATTTAAAATATTTGTTCTTTGATTAATTATTAGATAATTCCATAAAATTAAAGATAAAATTAAAAAAGCCAAAAATAAGTGAAGTGATAGTCTAAAATGACTAACATCCACTCTTTCAACCAAACCACTGCTAACCATATACCAGCCTATAAAACCTTGAAAACATATGAGTAAAAATATTAAATAAAAATTTAATAATTTGGATATTTCAATCTTAAAAGAAAAATATATTAAAGGAATTAAAAATCCTACTCCAATGAGTCTGCCAAGAAATCTATGAACCCATTCCCACCAAAAAATTACCTTAAAGTCTTCCATACTCATATTGTAATTTTGTAATTTAAATTCAGGAATTTCTTTATACAGATTAAAATACATAAGCCAGTCATCATTATTAAAAGGTGGAAATAGACCTGAAAACAATTGCCATTTTGTTATTGAAAGACCTGAGTCTGTTAATCTAGTTAAACCACCGACAATAATCATTATTGATATGATCCAAAACATCATGATAAGCCAAAGTGATAAATGATTTTTAATTTTAGTATTTATTGTGTACATATATCAACGAATATAATATTTTTTAAAATATCAAAATAAATAAATGTCGCCATTAAAAAGAAATAAACTGAATAAAATTAGATTTGAATTAGATAAGTTAGATAATTATCTTATTAAAATAATAAAAAAAAGAACAAATTTAGTAAAAAAAGTTTTATCTCTTAAAGAAAAAAAAAGTGAAATTGTTGATCAAAAAAGAATCCAATTTATATTGAAAAATATAAGAAAGAAATCGTTTAAAAATAAAATTGATCCAAAGATTACGAATAGTATTTGGAAAAATATGATTTGGACTTATATTGATTACGAAAGAAGAAATTTTAAAAAAAAATAATTATTTGCTATGAGGAGGGAGTTTTTTTTCAACAAAAACTTCATGTTTGCGAGTATGAGGATTATATTTTTTTGCTTTTAATTTAACTTTAGCTTTTTCTCCACCCGCTGGTTTTTTTACATAATAAAAAAAGGGACTATCTGGTTTAGCCTCTGGAACCAATCTAACTTTTACGTGTGTTTTTTTTGCCATATAATCTATTTAAATTTTTTTAACTTTTTAATAATATTAGATATTTTTGCTAATTTATATCTTAAATCATTTGCTTTTATAGATTTATTTGCCATTTCGTCAAGTTTTAAAGGTTCACTACTTTTAAGTATTTGTTTAGCTCCTTTTATAGTCATGCCCTGATCTTTTAAAAGAAACTTTATTTTTTTTAGAATATTAATGGCATCTGTATCGTAATATCGTCTTTTATTACTTAAAACTTTTGGTTTAATTTGTTTAAATTCTTTCTCCCAAAATCTTATTGTATGTGTGGGTAATGAATGATTATTTTTGCTCTTTAATCCTAACATCTTAGCTACTTCACCAATGGTTTTGTAGGCATAATCTTTTTTATTCATTATTTTTAAGATTTATTAAATCTTTAAATTCTTTTGAAGGTTTAAATAAAATAACATTTCTTTGTGATATAATTTTTTTTTCTTTAGTTTTGGGGTTTCGGCCTACTCGTTCATTTTTTTTTCTAATTGAAAATGTTCCAAACTTAGATAATTTAATTTTTTTCTCTTTTTTAATATTTAAAATTAAAGTTGAAAAAAAATCTTCAATTAATGCTTCTGAAATTTGTTTTGAGAAACCTATTTGCATGTATACTGAACTGACTAAATCCTTTTTGGTTAAATTGATTCTCATTATTTAAATATTACTTTTAATTTTATTAATTAAATTACCATTAACAATTTTATTACAAACATCAATCGAGTTAGAAATTCCTATATAATCTGTTCCGCCATGACTTTTAACAACCGGAGAGTCAAGACCTATAAATATAGCGCCATTATATAATCTTGGGTCCAAACGTTTCTTAAACTTTTTTAAATTTGCATAATTTAAAAGTGATGAAATTTTACCTATAATTGAATTAGTCATAGTTTTTTTCAATTCATCAGTAATAAAATTTGCTGTTCCTTCAGCAGTTTTTAATGCAACATTTCCTGTAAATCCATCAGACACAATTACATTTACATTACCATTCATTAATTGATTGCCTTCAATATATCCAGAAAAATTAAAATTGGGTGAACTTTTATTATTCAATACTTTATAAGTTTCTTTAATCGTTTCATTGCCTTTGAGTTCTTCTGAGCCAATATTAAGTAATGCTACATTAGGTTTATCATTTGGATATAAAGATGTATAAAGAGAAGATCCCATTATTGAGAAATCAAGTAAATTTTTTGCATCACATTCAATGTTTGCTCCTAAATCTAAGACAACACTCATTCCTTTTTTATTTGGCCATAATGCTGAAAGGGCTGGTTTATCAATATTATTAATCATTTTTAAATTTAATTTTGAAATAACTAATAACGCACCTGTATTTCCAGCAGATAAAACAATATCAGATTCTTTATTTTTGACACTTTCAATTGCAAGCCACATACTAGTATTTTTGCCCCTTTTAGCACCCTCTAAAGGACTATCAGTGCTTTTAACAATATCTTTTGTGTTTATGATTTTATAAAAGCTACTATTAATCTTATTATTAATTAATCCAGAAATTTTAATTTCATCACCAAATATATTAAAAAAGTTATCTTTATTTGATTTATGATTAAATATTATACCATCTATGATTTTTTTGGGTGAATTATCTCCGCCCATTGCATCAATTGCAATTTTAATTATTTTGGACATTTAATAACTTTTAAATATTTAGTCTTTAGGGTCTAAAACCTGACGACCTTTATACATACCAGTTTTCAAGTCTAAATGATGTGAAAGTCTATACTCCCCAGACTTTTTATCCTCAATAATATTCTTTGAGGAAAATTTCATGTTTTGAGATCTTCTCATTCCAGTTCTTGATGGTGTTTGTTTTCGTTTAGGTACAGCCATAATTATGGTTTATTTACACTTTTTAAGTAAGAATTCAAAGTTTTTTTTGATAAAGAATCATGAAAATCATCAAAATAATCAACCAAATGTTCAATTTTTGTAAAATTGCTTAGATAAACAGAAATTTTTTTTTTTTTTTCATCCTTACTTAGGGAGCTCCAAAAATGCACCTCTGAAACTATATTATGAAAAAGATTTAAATAATCTTTCATCTTTTTATTTATTGACTGATCTCCATAACCTATTTCTCTGATACTTAATTCTAATTGTTTAAAGATAAAATCATAAATTTCCTGCAATATAACAGAATTTTTTTGATTTTTATAAATTTTTAAAAAAATGGCAAAATGTATCAAAAATAATATTAATCTATCAGAAAAAGTATCTTGCTTTAATATGTTATCATAAAGTCTTTTATTTGTAGTTAATTTGATTAAACTATTATAGATATTAAGATATTTATTATTCATGAAAAAAATATTTTATATAATTATTATATCACATTTTATATATAGCTGTTCATTAAATAAAGTTGTACATCACCATGGAGTTCATAATTTGGATAAAAAACAACAAAAATTTAAAATTAATTATACAAACAAAAATGATATAATTAAAGTAATTGGTCCACCATCAACCAAAAGTTCATTTGATAATGATATCTATATATATATTGAAAAAAAAATGAGTAGTTCGAAATTAACGAAACTTGGTAAAAAAAAACTACTTAAAAATGATGTTCTTGTATTAGAAATAGACAACAATGGTCTTCTAGTAAGTAAAAAATTCTATAATAAAAATGATATGAACAAAATAAATTTTGACAAAAGCGAAACAGGAATTAATTATTCAAAAAAGTCTTTTGTATATAATTTTCTCTACTCACTTAGACAAAAAATTGACGACCCGCTGGGTAAAAAAAGAGCCAAAAATTAACCAGCTATTACAGCTAACAACAATAAAGCTACAATATTCGTAATTTTAATCATTGGATTTACAGCAGGTCCTGCGGTGTCTTTATAAGGATCTCCAACTGTATCTCCAGTTACGGCAGCTTTATGCGCCTCAGAACCTTTTCCTCCATGATTTCCATCTTCAATATATTTTTTTGCGTTATCCCAAGCTCCGCCACCCGCGGTCATTGAAACAGCTACAAATAAACCAGTAATAATTACACCTAATAACATTGCACCAACTGAAGCTAAGGCCGCAACTTGCCCACCGATAGCTAAAATTATAAAATATAAAACTATTGGAGACAAAACTGGTAATAAAGATGGAATTATCATTTCTTTAATTGCTGCGACTGTTAATAAATCAACAAGTTTTGCATAATCAGGTTTTTGTTTTCTTTTCATGATACCAGGAAACTTCTTAAATTGTCTTCTCACTTCAACTACAACAGCTCCACCTGCTCTACCAACGGCTTGCATTCCCATTGATCCAAATAAATAAGGTAGCATTCCACCAATCAATAAACCAACAACAACATATGGGTTGGATAGATCAAATGTTACAACTATACCCTCTAAATTTGAACCAGCTACTTTTGAAAAATGCTTAATATCCTCAGTATATGCAGCAAATAAAACTAGCGCACCTAAACCAGCTGAACCGATAGCATATCCTTTAGTCACAGCCTTTGTGGTGTTACCCACAGCGTCAAGAGCATCAGTTGTTTTTCTAACATTATTCGGTAACTTGGACATTTCAGCTATTCCACCAGCATTATCAGTTACAGGACCGTAAGCATCAAGTGCCACAACCATACCAGCTAATGCCAACATAGTTGTTACAGCAATTGCTATTCCATAAAGACCAGCTATATGATTTGTAAATAAAATTCCTGCTACAATTATTAAAGCTGGTATTGCAGTTGCCTCTAAAGAAACTGCCAATCCTTGAATTACATTTGTTCCATGACCTGTTGTTGACGAGCTAGCAACACTTCTGACAGGTCTATAATTAGTACCAGTGTAATATTCTGTGACCCATATTAACAATCCTGTTATAATTAATCCAATTATCCCACAATAATATAAGCTCATTCCAGAAAATGATTTATTGTTAAGATTGTAAACATTATCTAAGCCTAAAACATAATCAGTAACTGGATAAAGAATTAATAATGAAGTAAGGGCTGATACAACAAACCCTTTATATAATGCATTCATTACATTCTTACTTTTACCAAGTTTAACAAAAAAAGTTCCAATAATAGAAGTCAAAATACAAGCACCACCAATAGTCAAAGGGTAAATCATCATTGACATATCCCCTGGAAAAAATATCGAAGATAAAACCATTGTAGCTACAATAGTAACAGCATATGTTTCAAATAAATCAGCAGCCATACCAGCACAATCTCCAACATTATCACCAACATTATCAGCTATAACGGCTGGATTTCTTGGATCATCCTCAGGTATTCCGGCTTCAACTTTACCAACTAAATCAGCTCCAACATCGGCACCTTTGGTAAATATTCCGCCACCTAATCTTGCAAAAATTGAAATAAGAGAAGCACCAAAACCTAAAGCAACCAATGCATTAACTATTTCTCTTTCCTCAACATTTAATTTTAATAATAAATAGTAATAAACAGCAATAGCTAGAAGAGCCAAACCAGCAACTAGCATACCAGTAACAGCTCCTGATTTAAAAGCAACAGAAAGACCAGCTGCTAGACCTTTTCTTGAGGCTTCTGCTGTCCTAACATTCGCTTCAACAGATACTAACATTCCAACATATCCTGCTATACCAGATAAAGCTGCACCAATTAAATATCCTAAACCAACTAAAGGACTAAAAGCTACGCTTACTATCACTAAAACTACAACTCCAACAATTGCTATAGTTTTATATTGTCTAGCTAAATATGCTTTAGCACCAATCTGAATAGCTGAGGCAATTTCTTGCATTTTAGAATTACCTGCACTTGAATTCAAAATATTTTTTCCAGTAAAATATCCATATACTATAGATAAAAAACCGGCAGCAATTGTATATAAAAGTATAGTTTCGATAGAAGAGTTCATAATTACCTTAATTAAGTTGTTGGTTGTTAGTTATAAAAAGCGGACAATACAAAAAAAGCTATAAAAGGCAATAATTAACTTTTAAAAATTATGATAATAACCTTTGTCTTTAATAGCGATTTTCTTCCCTTTTTCATCAATAAATTGCGATTTTTCAATAGTAGAACAAATTTTTCCTATTTTAGAAATTTTTATACCTAGAGATTTAGCAGTTTTATCAATGATTCTGTGTTTAAAAGTATTGGCTGTAAACAATATTTGATAATCATCACCTTTAGAAACAAAATCTATTTTGTTTAATTTCTTAGAGAGCAATAACTTTTTAAGATTTTTTGATATTGGAATATCTTTTAAATTTAACAGGTAAGATAATTTTTGCTTATTAATAAGTTTTTCTAAATCAGTAATTAAACCATCAGATATATCTATTGAAGAATTAGCAAAATTAAATAATTTTTTTGTTAATCTGAAACTTAAATCTGGCTGATAATACTTTATTTTAAAATAGTTTTCTAATTTTTTATGAGTATGAATTTTTTTTTGTAAAATTTTTAGTCCAGCATAACTATCACCTAAATTACCAGTTACATAAATATCATCACCTAATCTAGCATTATTTCTGAAAATTATTTTTTTGGAAAAACCGATTGAAGTTATAGTAAAACTTAATTTATTTGATAAAACTGTGTCTCCACCACACAAAAAAATACCATATTTTTTTTGTTCTTCTTTTAAAGACTTTGTGATCTTATCTAATTTTGATTTTGAGAAATATTGATTATTACCCGATCCTGAAATAAAGTAATATTTAGGCTCAACACCCTTACAGATTAAATCTGATATAGAGGATCTAACTATCTTTTTAATTACTAATTCAGGATTTTTAAAGTCAATAAAATGAATACCGAGAACATAAGTATCAACAGAAACTACTAAACGTTTGGATTTATCAAAGAAAACATCGTCATTAAGATTGAGTGAACTTTTATTATTTTTTGATAATTTGGAAAAATATTTTTTAATTATTTGAAATTCATGCATTTGAAGATCTAATTTTTTTTGCAATATTATCTAATAAAGCGTTTAAATATTTAGTTTGTGAGTTGCTTAAAAAAAAATTTGAAGCATTTAAATATTCTTTGATTATTACTTTAATAGAAAGATTAGGTTTGTAGAGAAATTCATAAGTAGCCGATTTTAAAATAACTTGAAACAATTTATCCAATTTATTATATGAAAGTTCATTACTTAAACTTTTATCTAATTCTTCTAATATAAGATCATTCCTTTCTATAGTGCCAGAAACTATATCTTTGATGAATTTTTTAAACCTATGTTTAGGAAAAGATAATTCTTCATCTTGGTTATAAAATTTTCCATATAATTTTTGAATGATGATAACTCTAGGGTTATTTTTAGGGCTGAAAAAAGTTTTCATTTTTGCGATAGAACTGATAATATAGCTTTTGCCGCTTCAGAACCTTTTTTTTTTCTTGCCTTTGCTTGTTTTATATTCAGACAAGTTATGATTCCATTACCAATTGGTTTTTTTGACTCTATTGATAACTTCATAATGCCATCAGTTGATGCTTGTGATATAAAGTCAAAATGTGGAGTTTGCCCTTTAATAACACAACCAAGGGCAATAAAAGCATCAAATTTTTTTAAATTTTTTGAAATAGTAACTGGGATTTCAAATACACCTGGAACATTAATAACTTTAATTTTAAATTTTTTAGGTATCACACTAATTGCATTTTTTAATAAACCAGTTGAAATATCAAAATAGTAATTAGCATTTACTATTAAAAGATTTTTTTTCATTAGATTAACTCCTGTTTAGTTATCTTTATATCATATCCGTCTAATCCAATAACCTTTTTCGGAGATTTGGTAATTAATATCATTTTCTTTATTTTCAAATCTTTGATTATCTGAGCACCAATACCATAATTTCTTATTAATTTATCATTTCCTTTTTTATAAAAATCTCTATTTTTGTAATCTTTAAGAGTTTGAGTGACAGATTTGAGATTAGTATCTTTAATAAAAACTAGAACACAATTATTAAATTTTTTAAAATAATTTAGGGTTTTTTCAAATGAATTTGGTAATTGTTGATTTATAAGATAGTTGTGCACCACGTTAGAAGAAATAACTCTTACTCTTGGCACAATACCTTTTTTAATTTTTCCTTTTACTAATGCAAAATGCTCGGAACCATCTAGCAAATTTTCATATATAAATATTTTATAACTTTGATTTTTAACCTTAATACTAGAGGTTTTTTTTAATTTAATTAATTTTTCTTTTTTCAAGCGATAAGATATTAGATCTTCTATTTTGGCAATTTTTAATTTATGTTTTTTTGCAAAATTAAATAAATCTTGACCCCTAGCCATTGTCCCATCCTCATTCATTATTTCACAAATAACGGCAGAGTTATTTTTTTTGGATAGTTTTGAAATATCAACAGAAGCTTCGGTATGACCAGCTCTAACTAAGACACCACCATCACGAGCAATAATTGGAAAAACGTGTCCGGGTGAAACAATGTCATTTTTATTAGCATTTTTTTTTGAAGCAATCCTTATTGTATGAGCCCTATCTTTTGCAGATATCCCTGTTGTAATACCTTTTTTTGCCTCAATAGAAATTGTAAAAGCTGTATTATTTCTTGATTGATTAACAGGCGACATGAGAGATAAATTTAATTTTTTAGCTTGTAAACTATCTAGAGCCAAACATATTAATCCCCTACCATACTTTGCCATGAAATTAATATTTTTGGCATTAGTATCTGAAGTAGAAATAACAAGATCTCCTTCATTCTCTCTCTTTTCATCATCAACCAATATGTACATATTACCTTTCTTAGCAATTTTAATGATTGTTTCAATTGATGAATAATTACTTTTTTTCATGAAAAAAATTTTTAATGTATTTTGAAAGAATATCTATTTCGATATTAACTAAATTACCTTTTTTTAATTTTGACAAATTAGTTAAATTAAAAGTATGTGGTATCACCCATATTTGAAAACCTTTTTTTGTTACTTTAGATATCGTTAAAGAAATTCCATTAATACAAATAGAAGCTTTTTCTATAACATTCTTTTTTTCCTTAGATTTAATTTGAAAATCAAAAATGTAAGATTTGTCAATTTTTTTGATACTTAAAATTTTTCCAGTTGTATCAACATGGCCTTGACATATATGACCAGAAATTTTTTGACCATATTTAAGGGGAAGTTCTAAATTAATGAGATCATTTTTTTTTAAATATCTAAATTTTGACCTTTTTACAGTCTCATTAGAAAGATAAAATTCCATAATCTTATTTTTTATAGAAATTAAAGTTAAACAAACACCATCACAAGAAACGGAAACGCCTAAATCTTTATTACTTAATTTAAGATCGGATTTAATAAAAATATTTATACCCTTGTGTCTTTTTGATATTTTAGTGATTAAGCCTTTGTTAAATATTATTCCATTAAACATTTTATTTTTTATAAATTATAATATTATCTTTAAATAATTTAGAACTAATTTTCATTTTTTTTTTATATCTTTTATTAAGTATTTTAAAAGCAGTAAAACTTTGAATTATTTTACTTTTAAGTAATTTTTTACGACTTTGGAACAAATAAAATTTGTCTATTAATCTATCTTTTATCAAATTTTTTTGTAATTTTATCTCCACCTTCAATTAATAAGTTTCTAACACCCAGTGAAAAAGTTTTCTTTAGAATTATTCTTAAATTGAATAATCCATCTTTATCTAAAGTTAATTTAACTAGTTTAATTCCTTTTTTTTTAAGGGTCTTAATCTTTTTAAGACTAGATTGATTATAAAATATAATGGTATTATTTCTATTTGCCGATTTAAAAATGTTACTTGTTAATTTGATTTCAAGATTTTTATCTAAGATAATGCGTTTAGGAGAATATTTTTCATAACCTTTTAATCGACAGTCTAACCTTGGATTATCAATATTTAACGTCTTAACAGAAATCATAATAGAGTCATTTTTATAACGTAAATAGTGAGTTAATTTATCTGAATTTTTGTGCGTTATTCTTTTATTACCTTTGCTATAAATCAAATTGTCTTTTGAGACAGCTATTTTAGCTGTTACAAAGGGTAATTTATCAAGCCTATTCTTAATATAAGAGTCATATAAACTTAACGCCTCTTTTTTTAAAAGACCCTTACTAACTTTAATATTTTTATTTGATAAAATTCTAAAACTTTTTCCCTTAACTTTTTTATCAATATCTTCAATTGGGTAAATCAATTTACTAATACCACTTTTGATTATTAGATTTGTGCAAGGTGGGGTTTTTCCATAATGATTACAGGGTTCTAATGTTACATACATTTTTGCACCATCTAGTTTCTCATAAGAATTTTTTATAGCACTATACTCTGCATGAGGTCTTCCATTATATCCAGTTTGCCCGATCGAAATAATCATGTCATTTTTTACAATTAAACAACCAACCGAAGGATTACTGCCAGTTAAACCTTTTCGAGTTCTTGCTAATTCAAAAGCAAGTTTCATAAAATTTTTATCTTTTAATGAAAATTTATCTTTTTTTGAAGACATCTATTTTGTCCACAAATTGTACAAAATCTTTTTCTTCTCTAAAATTTCGATAAACAGAGGCAAATCTAACATAAGCAACTGGATCAAGTTCTTTTAAACCCTCCATGACCATTGTTCCTATTGTGTTTGTTGAAATTTCACTTTGGCCAAGTTCTTCTAATGATCGTGATATTCCACTTATAAATTTTTCTGTTGTTTCTGTATCTATAGGTCTTTTTTTGAGTGCTATAAAAATTGATTTAGCCAATTTATCCCTATCGAAAGCTGATTTTCTTCCATTTTTTTTTACTACCATTAATTCTCGGTATTGAACTCTTTCAAAAGTAGTAAATCTAGCGCCACAAACGCAAAGTCTTCTTCTGCGAATAGCTGTGCCATCCTCAGTTGGACGTGAGTCTACTACTGAGGTTTCACCTTTTTTACATATAGAGCAGATCATTTATTAAGGTTTTTATAAATTGGAAAATTAGAACATAAACTTACAACTTCTTTTCTAACTTCTTCCTCAACTTTTGTATTATCTTCAGGGTTTACTGATAAACCTTTTATAACACGAGTTATCAACTCACCAACTTTTTCAAATTCTTTTAAACCAAAACCTCTTGTTGTGGCAGCCTGAGAACCAAGTCTGATCCCAGAAGTAATCATAGGCTTTTCAGTATCAAAAGGTATTCCGTTTTTATTGCAAGTAATGTTGGCTCTACATAAACTTTCCGCAGCCATATTACCTTTAACATTAAATGGTCTCAAATCAACTAACATTAAATGTGTATCTGTCCCACCAGAATAAATCTTAAAACCATTATTTTTTAATGTCTCTGCCAATATTTTTGCATTAGCTAAAACATTTTTTATATAAGCTCGAAATTCTGGTTTCAATGCTTCGAAAAAACCTGCAGCTTTAGCAGCTATTATGTGCATTAAAGGTCCTCCTTGATAGCCAGGAAAAACTGCAGTATCAAATTTTTTACCAAGATCAACATCATTAGATAAAATTATACCACCTCGAGCACTTCTAAAAACTTTATGAGTTGTAGATGTTACTACATGAGCATAATCACATGGGTTAGGATAACCTTTACCGGCAACTAATCCTGAAAAGTGTGCCATATCAACCATTAAGTATGCTCCAACTTTATCTGCTATTTCTCTAAATCTTTTAAAATCGATTACTCTTGAATAAGCACTTCCACCAGCAATAATTAATTTTGGTTTATGTTCTAAAGCAAGTTTTTCTACATTATCGTAATCAATTAGCTCAGATTTTTTATCAACATCATAACTTATTGCATTAAACCATTTACCTGACATAGAAATTTTTAATCCATGGGTGATATGACCTCCAGAGTTTAAGCTCATTCCCAAAAATGTATCATTAGGTTTTAGTAATGCTAAAAATACCGCTCCATTTGCTTGTGCTCCTGAATGTGGTTGCACATTTGCATATTTGCAATTAAAAAGTTTTTTAATTCTTTCAAGAGCTAATTGTTCTGCTACATCAACATGTTCACATCCATTGTAATATCTTTTGCCCGGATAACCCTCAGCATACTTATTCGTTAATACAGAACCTTGAGCTTCTAGTACAGCTTGAGAAACTATATTTTCAGAAGCGATAAGTTCAATATGATTTTGTTGTCTGACTAACTCATCATTTATAGCTTTAAATAGATCTGGATCAGATTTTGAAAGACTTTTTTCAAAAAAGTCTTCATAATTGGAATTTATATATTTTTTTTCACTAGACATTATTTTTATATTTTTAATACTCTTTTTTTATGTCTACCACCTTCAAATTTCGTCTTCATAAAAACGTCTACGCATTTGAATGCAGTATTTTTTTTTGTCAATCTTGAACCTAATGTAATAATATTTGCGTTGTTATGCAATCTAGATAATTTTGTATTTTTTACTGAATAACACACAGCTGCTCTTATTTTTTTGTGTTTATTAGCTGCCATAGACATACCCATCCCAGAGCCACAAACTAAAATGCCCATATTTTTGTTGTTACTACCTACTTTTTTGCACAGTTTATGTGCATATTCAGGATAATTTACAGATACATTAGGATTGTTTGTGCCCAAGTCTTGAAATTTATATTTTTTTGAAAATTTTTTTTTTATTTGTTCTTTAAGATTATAACCGGCGTGATCTGATGAAATAAATATTTTTTTCAAATTAATTAAATTTATGATCTAATACACAAGCTACTAAATGAACTCTATTTTCTTCACCACCATTAAAAGCATTGTGATATTTTGTATTATTCGTAATCCAAACTGAACCATCTGCCGGAAGATGTTTGGCGACGTTGTCTATAACCATCATAGAACCTGGATTAGTAATTATTGGTATATGCAACCTGGGTTCGGGATCTCTGTGCCAACTTAAAGTTGATCTTGGTTGTTTTAATAAAATTCTTACACGACCTAATTTATATTTTGATGAAAGAACATCAAATACTTCTTTGAAGTAAGTATTTTTATATTCATCTATAAATTCTGAATAAGCGGCTTCATCTATTTTTTCATCTCTGATAGCTTCTTTTCCCGATGAATCTGGCTTAGTCCAAAAAACACCCCTGGCTTTATGGCCTTTGATTGAGTCTGGATCTCCTGGTATTTGAGTTAATGAAATTGCACCAAAATTTGATATTCCATCAGGCCCACTAAAATCTTTAATAGATAAAATTTCTTTATAAGCATTTTGTAATTTATCGATGTCAAACTTGACATCTTGTTTCTGAAAATCGTCAAAATTTAAAATCATATGCTAATAATTGTCTCCTGATGTTGTTTAATATCTTTTTTAAGATATATTTGTATAATACATTTGTCGCATTATTAAAATATAATTTAACATGATTACAGGAAAATATCCAAGTTTGAGACTTAGACGCAGTAGAAAAAATGATTGGTCCCGAAGATTAATCGAGGAAAATAACCTCACATCCAGTGATTTTATACTGCCTATTTTTTTAATAGATGGAAAAAATAAAAAACAATCAATAAAATCAATGCCTGATGTATATCGATACACCCTAGATAGAATATTTCCTATTATTGATAAAGCTATAAAAGATAGAATACCTATGATTGCGTTATTTCCTCACACAGAAAAAAAAAAGAAAAATGCTCTTGGAACAGAAGCGCTGAATGAAGATAATTTAGTTTGTAAAGCTATCCATTTGATAAAAAAAAAATATAAAAATCAGATAGGTATAATGTGCGATGTAGCACTTGATCCCTACACTTCACACGGACATGATGGTCTCGTAAACAATGGTTATGTTTTAAATGACGAAACAATTAAAGTTTTAATAAATCAATCTTTATTACAAGCACAAATGGGTTGTGATGTTTTGGCACCATCAGATATGATGGATGGCAGAATAGGAGAAATCAGAAAATCACTTGATAAAAATGGATATAAAATGACACAAATCTTATCCTACGCTGTTAAATATGCTTCAAGTTTTTATGGACCTTTCCGAGATGCAGTGGGTTCAAAAAATCTTTTAAAGGGAAATAAAAAAAATTATCAAATGGATTTTAAAAATAGTAATGAAGCTCTTAGAGAAGTTGCGTTAGATATCAAAGAAGGTGCTGATATGATTATGGTTAAACCTGGCCTACCTTATCTCGATATCATAAAATTAGTAAAAGAAAATTTCAAGATACCAGTTATAGCTTACCAGGTGTCAGGCGAATATAGTATATTGTCAAATAGTATTAAAAATGGTTTTGTTGATGAAAACATTGTTCTAGAAAGCTTAATTTCACTAAAAAGATCAGGTGCTAATGCAATTGTAAGTTATTATGCAGACAGACTTAATAAAATTTTAAAATAATTATTTTAGAGAGTTAATAAAATTCAATCTACTCATTGGATGTGTTAAATTATTCGGTTTTAGAATAGTTTTGTCAAGATAATTCCCAACAATTCTCAACCCATTAAGTAAAGTTGTTAAATCGTTTGTATTTATATCTCTATCTATTAAAAAATTTGGAACCACCTTTTTTTCAACTGATGATTTAGATATATACTGTAGCTCATTATCAACAATTTTTTTATCTACCAATTTTCTTAATTCTAAATCATAACCAAGTAATTTGAATAACTCTAATTCCCAAAAAATATATTTTTTTATCCAATCATCTTGTTTAAGTAGAATATAAAAATCCTCTATTAAATGATATATATGCTGATTTTTTTGAGACTCTGCGGTCAATAATTTAATCAAATACATTGCAGAAGTTATACATAGTAATTTTTTCTGATTATCAAAAAAATAAGGTGACAAAGCCTCTTGAATTTCAATTTTAAAATATCCAATTTTATTTTCAGATTTAGAGCTAAAATTGACATGAATTTTATTTCCAATTTGAAGATAATTTTTTATTTTTTTTGAAGTTCCACCGAATATAATTCCTGAGAATTTTCCGTGAACTTTGGTGAATACCTCTGCTATTACTGAATTTTCATTATATCTATTCTTTGATAATAAAAAACCAGTATCGTCCCAAATCATACTTTTGTAATATCTTGCAAACAATTCATAGCAGCATTTTGTTCTGCATCTTGTTTTGATTTACCTTCGCCTATATAAGATTTTGTATCTATTAATTTTGCACTCACTTTAAAAGATGGCTTATGCCTTGGTCCAGTATTTGAAATTAATTTATATAAAGGCAATCTTTTAAATTTTTTCAATGAAAATTCCTGTAATTTTGTTTTTGCATCGATTGGAGTAATAACACTATTTTTAATATGATTAGACCAAAAATCTAATATAAATTTTTCTACAACATTAAATCCTTTATCTAAATAAATAGCACCAATTAGAGCCTCACAACTATCAGCTAAAACTTTATCTTCAATTATATTTTTTCTATTTTTTGTTTTTAAAGTTAATATATATTTATCAAGTTCAAGTTTGTTTGCAATTTGTAAACACGTTTTTTTGTTCACTAAACTAGCAAATTTTTTATCTAGAATACCTTCTTTTTCATCTGGATAAATTTCTAAAAGTTTTTTTGCAATTACTAAACCCAAAACTCTATCACCAAGAAATTCCATTTTTTCATTATTGTTATCTTTATTAAAACTTTTGTGTGTTATAGATTTTATTAGTAAATTTCTATTTTTAAAATTAACCTTGATTTTTTTTTCTAAAATATGAAAATCAATCTTCATTATTTAATCTTTTTAAAAAACCTTTCGAACCTAAGAGATTTATTCCATTTCCAAAATGAAAAAAAACTTCCAATTCTTTTGTCAGATGAAAAAAAAATAAATTGGGCTTTTCCTACAAGATTATTTTTATGAACATATCCAACACTAGCTAAAAATCTACTGTCTTTAGAACAATCTCTGTTATCACCAAGAAAAAAGTAATGATCTTTTGGAACTATAAATTTATCTGAGTCGTTAAATGAATAATTTTTTAAATATACTGCATTATGCCTAACACCATTTGGTAATATTTCTTCAAAAAAAAATATATCTATATTCTTTTTTCCACAAAATATTTCAAATTTTTCATTTTTTTTTGATTTAAGTACTTCGCTATTATTTATATACAAATTTGAATCAATAAATTGAATTTCATCACCAGGCAAACCAATTAATCTTTTAATATAATCAGTTCTATTATCTGCTGGAGTTTTGAAAACTATGATGTCCCCTCTTTTTGGATTTGAACTAAATAATCGACCATCGAAAATTGGTGGGCTGAATGGAAATGAATGTTTACTATATCCATAAGAAAATTTAGTTACAAAAATCCTGTCCCCAACTAATAAATTTGGTTCCATTGATGATGAGGGAATATAGAATGGTTGAAGAAATAAAGATCTTATTATTACAGCAATAATTAAAGCATAAAATAAAGTTCTGATATTCTCAGTAATAATTTTTTTATCTATCATTAATTTGTTTGTAATATACTAAATGCAATTGAATAATCCTTTTCATCAGAGATTGATAGAAAGATATCAAATTTTTTAATCTTAAATAATTTTCTTATAATATTATTAATTTTTTTAGTTTTATAATAATAAGGCTTACCAATTTTATCATTTAAAATTTCAATATCTTTTAAATTTAAATTATTTCTAAAACCTATTCCTAGTGATTTTGCAAAAGCCTCTTTTGCGGCAAATCTTTTTGCAAAATAATTAACCTTATTCGAAGTTTTTTTTGAAAGTTTAACCTCATTTTTACCAAAAGTTCTTTTAATGAAAGATTTATTATTGATTAAATTTTTAATTCTTTTATTTTGAATAACGTCAACTCCAATACCTAAAATTTTCATTTTTTCTTTCTTAAGATTTTTTTAAAATATTTAATTACAAATTCTAAACCATAAAAGATAGACTCACCTATTAAATAATGTCCAATATTAAATTCTTTTATTTCTCTAATTTTTGATAAAACTTTTGAGGTTTTATAATCTAATCCATGACCTGCATGAACTTCAATAGATAAATTATCTGCCAAAATTGAACACTTCTTAATTCTATTAAATTCATTGGAAAATTTTTTTTTTGATTTTATTAAATTTGCTAATCGTCCTGTATGAATTTCCACACAATCAGTTCCTAATTTTTTTGAAATTTTGATATCTTTTAGAGATGGGTTTATAAATAAACTGGTACGAATATTTTTTTTTTTAAATTTTGAAATAATTTTTTTTATAAGTTTTTTATTTTTTTCTAAATTTAACCCACCTTCTGTTGTTATTTCTTTTCTATTTTCAGGCACAATACAAATAAAATTTGGCTTAATTTTAAGTGCAATTTTAATAATTTCTGGATTTGTGGAAACTTCTAAGTTAACTGGAAGATTCTTAATTGAACAAATTTTTTTAACATCATTGTCATTTATATGTCTCCTGTCCTCTCTTAAATGAATTGTGATTGAGTCTGCGCCTGATTTTTTTACAAATTTGGCAGCAATTACTGGGTCTGGGTGAAACTCACCTCTAGCATTTCTTAATGTTGCTACATGATCGATATTAACACCTAAACGTATCACTTAATAAATCTACTTCCGGGTGTGGTTATTGGAATTAATTTCAAATAATCTGGTAATTGATTTTTTTTAAATGATGGTACATCTATTTTTAAATGAGAAACTATTTTTTTTTTTATTCTTAAAGATTTTTTTGTTGATCTGTCAATGATAGTGGCAAAACCAATCGTAGAAGCTTTTGCTTTTTGAATTAATTTAGCACATTCTAAGCTGGATTTTCCTGTCGTTATTACATCTTCAATAATCAAAACTTTCGAACCTTTTTTTATTTTAAAACCTCTTCTTAAAGTAAATTTACCCTTAACTCTTTCGCAAAATATTGTTTCTTTTTTTAATAATCTTCCTATTTCATACCCAATAATTATCCCACCCATTGCTGGAGCTAAAATTAAATCAATTTTTTTGAATGTTTTTTTAATTTTGTTAGAGAGTGATTTGCATATTTTATTAGCTTTATTAGGGAAACTCAAAAGCTTCGCGCATTGAATGTATTTTGATGAATGAAGACCAGAGGATAAAATAAAATGCCCTTCTAATAATGCATTAGTTTTTTTTAAAATATTTAAGGATTTTTTGTGTGAAAGCATTTCTTTTATCTTCGTGTCTAATTATTTTAAATTTTATACCTTTTTGTTTAAGCTCTGCAATAAAATTAGTAAAATTTTTAAGATCTCGAATGATCAATTGAAACTTAAAATTAATATAATTAGGGTTTTTGCCTGCCATCTCAAGATTAGAGATATTTAACCTATGTTGACCTATTAATGAACTTACATTTCCTAATTGACCAGGTTTATCAGGTAATGAGATCCATAATGTTGTGTTGTATTTTTTAATTTTTTCTTGTTTTTTTTCACCTCTATCATGCCAATATCTTCTTATGGCAGCCCTTGCCTTTCCAGTTTTGGTAATTGGTATCCAGTGTAAGGATGGTGACTGGTTTTTTGCGGTAATAATATTTACTCTATCACCGTTTCTTAAAATAGTTTGTAGTTCACTTTTGTTTCCATTTATTTCACAACCAATTGCATTATCACCAATTTTTGTATGTACTGCATAAGCAAAATCTATTGGAGTAGCATCTTTTGGCAATTTAATTACAGAGCCTTTTGGAGTAAAACAAAAAACATTTTCCTGAAACATTTGTAGTTTCGTATATTCGTATGAATGTTCAGGATTTTCATTCTTTTCTATTATTTCAACTAAATCTTTAAGCCAGTCATATTCTTTCCAAGTCAATGAATTAAACTTTTCAGAAGATTTATACTGCCAATGTGAAGCTATACCTCGTTCAGCAAACTCATGCATTTCTTTTGTTCTAATTTGAATTTCTATAGGCTTTTTATTTGAGCCAATTACTGCCGTATGAATCGACTTATAGCCATTGATTTTAGCTGAAGAAATATAATCTTTAAACTTACCGGGGATACAATTATATTTTTTATGTATAATTCCCAATGTTTTATAGCAATCATCAATATTTTCTAAAATAATTCTAAAACCTATAATGTCTGTTATTTGTTCTAATGAAACTCTTTTCTTTTGTACTTTGCGCCATATTGAAAAAGGAGTTTTTTCTCTACCATAAATTTCTGTTTTAATATTATTTTCATTTAATAATTTATTAAATTCCACTGATAAGCCTTCAAAGATATCTTTTTTATCTAATTTTATTTCTTCAAGTCTTTTTTGAATTAATTTTCGAGCTTCATTATTTAGTATTTCAAAAGAAAGATCTTCGAGTTCATCTCTAATTCTGTGCATACCCATACGGTCTGCGAGTGGTGCATAAATTTCCATCGTTTCTTGAGCAATTCTTTTTCTTTTGTCCTCTTTGTTAATTGCTTTTATTGTTCTCATATTATGTAAACGATCTGCAATTTTAACTAATAAAACTCTTATATCTTTTGAGGTCGCTAAAATTAATTTTCTGAAATTTTCTGCTTTAGAGTTTGATGTCGCGGTATTTTCTAATACTGAAATTTTTGTAACACCATCAACTAAATCTGCTACTTCATCACCAAATTCACCCTTAATAGTTTCATAAGTAGCAAAAGTATCTTCTATAGTATCATGCAATAAGCCTGTAGTTATAGTTGCACTATCCAGTTTTAAATCTGTTAATATATTAGCAACTTCTATTGGATGAACAGAATACGGATCTCCAGAAGCTCTTTTTTGGTTTCCATGAGCCTTAATAGCAAAATCATAGGCTTTATTAAGTTTTTCAGGATTTAAAAACTTATTATAAACCTTTACTTTATTAATTAAATCTTCAGAATTTAACATTTGTTTATTATATCACTAAATTAAATTTGTTTAATAGATGTAATGTCTCTATTTGATAATAATAATATCAGTTTTTTAATATGTTGTTTTGAAATTGGATGAATCCAATCTTTATTTATCTCAAATAAAGGGATTAAAACAAAATTTCTTGTATGCATCCTTGGATGTGGCAAAATAATTGAGCTTTCAGCCTCTCTATTGTCATAATCAAGAATATCAATATCGCACTCACGTGGTGAATTTTTAGATGTTTTTTTTCGACCAAGATATACTTCTACCTCTTTACATATCTTTAAAAGTTCTAAAGGGTTTATGTTTGTGCTTATATTTAATACTATGTTAAGAAATTTTGGATTCTTAGGGTTAGGCCAGGATAAACTTTCATAATAACTCGAAGATTTTAAAATTTTTATATTCTGTTTTGTTAAATAAAATTTTGCCTTTTCAATGTTATTTCTTCTGTTACCTAAATTTGAACCTAGGCCTAAATAAATTGATTTAGCTTGACTTTCTAATGTATCTTGCTTTATCACGATTCCAATCTCTATTTTTTTTTGTTGCTCTTTTGTCAAATTGTTTTTTTCCTTTTGCTATTGCAAGTTCTATTTTAGCTTTTCCTTTTTTGAAATACATTTTAGTTGGTATTATTGTTAAGCCATCTCTTTGTATTTTGCCTATAAGTTTATTTATTTCACGTTTGTTAAGCAGAAGTTTTCTTTCATCTGTGGGATTATGGTTTGAATAACTTGCCTGTTTGTATGATGATATGTGTGAATTAATCAAAACTAGTTCGCCTTTTTTTTCAACAGCATATGAGTCAGCAATATTAACTTTACCAGCTCTAATCGATTTTATTTCAGAGCCTTTCAAAACTATGCCAGCTTCTAGTAAATCTTCAAAAAAATAGTTAAAACTTGCTTTTCGATTAAGGCAGATTATTTTTAAACCAACATTGGTTTTTTTTTTCATTAAATCAATTTAGCTAACTGAAGTGCTTTTTTAACTTTTTCTTTAGTTGACTCAGTCACTTTAACTAATGGAAGTCTAACATCATCTTCACATAAATTTAATAACTTAGCTGCATATTTTACAGGACTTGGGTTGCTTTCAATGAACATAGAATGGTGAACTGGTTGTAAAATCTCATTTAGTTTTTTAGCTTCAGAAATTGATTTTTCATCTGACTCAACTGAAAATTTTTGAAATTCTGAGCAAAGTTTTGGGGCTATGTTTGCTGTTACACTTATGGCTCCAACACCTCCTCTTTTGTTAAATTCTAAAGCATTATCATCATTGCCAGTTAATTGAATGAAGTCTTTGCCCATTTTTTTCAATGTTTCATCAACTCTATTTAAATCACCTGTAGCATCTTTGACTCCAATGATATTATTTAGCTCATAGAGTCTCGCCATTGTATCTACAGACATATCTATTACAGATCTTCCCGGGATATTATAAATTATTATTGGTATCCCACATTTATCATTTATTGATTTATAATGTTGATACAGACCTTCTTGAGTTGGTTTGTTATAATATGGTGTTACTATTAATGCTCCATCTGCTTTCATTTTTTCCGCATGAGTTGTAAGCGAGATTGCTTCTTCTGTTGAATTAGAGCCAGTTCCAGCAAATACAGGTAATTTACCATTACTTTCTTTAACACAAAGCTCTATAACTCTTTCATGTTCATAGTGACTTAATGTTGGAGATTCCCCTGTTGTTCCAGCTGGAACTAAACCATTTGTGCCATTTTTAATGTGAAAATGAATTAACTTGATATAAGTTTCGTCATCAAGATTACCATTTTTAAACGGAGTGACTAAAGCAACATTTGAACCTTTAAACATAAATACTTATAACATAGATTATTGATTCATATAGTAAAGATTATGGCAAAAAAATTCTTATTTTTTATAATTTTGTTTAACTTAATTTGTGTATTTAGCGTTGCACATTCAGAGATAATACCACTTAAAAAACCCACTCAATCAAAAGAGGAAACTCAAAAAAAGTTATTAGTTGACGTATTAAAGCCATTACCTAAACCAATAGAGAAATCTGTAACTAAAACAATTGAGGAAAAAGTAATTGTAAAAAAAGAAAAAAAAAAAGGACTTATTTTACCTAAGAAAAAACCTTTAATTGCTGGGTCAGAAAATATTAAAGAGGTTAAAATATCCAAATATTACAATAAAAAAGATTTTGCTTTAGCAAAAAAAGCTATAAGTGAAATGAAAAAAGCTAAATGGACTAGTGCTTTACAAATTTCAAAAAAAGCTAAAGACAAATCAATTTATAATTTTATTCAGTGGAGACATCTTCTTAAAAAAGGAAATCAAGCATCATATTACGATTATAAAACATTTATAGATACTAATGAAAACTATCCAAGAATAGGTAGAATTAAATATTTGGCTGAACATAAATTGTCTACTGATAAAGTTTCTCCAAAAAAAATAATAAATTTTTTTTCCACTAATCAACCATTAAGTGGTTTTGGAGAAATGATACTTGGAGAAAGTTTAATTTTAACTGGAGATAATGAAAAAGGAATTAATTTAATTAAAAAAGGCTGGATCACGGCTGAACTCACAAAATCAGAATTAAGATTTTACAGAAAAAAATACAAAAAATATCTTGAAGCAAATGATTATGTAAAAAGAGCTGATTATCTTGCATGGAACAATAAATATTGGGATCTGAAACGTTTATTAAGATATTTACCAAAAGATTATGAACTTTTATACACAGCAAGACAATTGTTAATGAGTAAATCATATGGTGTTGATAATGCTATTTCAAAAGTGCCTGCAAAATTCAAAAATGACTCTGGTCTAAATTATGACAGATTAAAATGGAGAAGAAAAAGAGGTAGAGTTGATAGTTCGGTTGAGATCCTTCTTAAAATTAAAAATACAAAAGATTATTTAGTTAGACCAGATAAATGGTGGTTTGAGAGAGAAATTATTTCAAGATCATTAATATATAAAAAAAAATATGAATTAGCTTATAAAATTTCTAGCAATCATGGAATGGATAAGGGACCAGAGTTTGCAGCGGCTGAATGGATGAGTGGATGGATTGCATTAAGTTTTTTAGATGATCCTTTGTTGGCAAAAGATCATTTTGAAAATTTTTACAACAATGTAGGGTATCCAATAAGTGTTGCAAGAGGTGCTTATTGGCTTGGCAGAACATATGAAAAATTAAATAATAAAGAATTATCAATTAAATGGTTTAATGAAGCTTCAAATTATTTAACTACTTATTATGGTCAATTGGCTTTTTTAAAATTAAATCCTAATAAAACTTTTGAACTTTCAGAAGACATCAACATTAAAAAAGAATATCGAGATTTTTTTTTCAAAAAAGATATAGTAAGAACTATCTATTTATTAGATGAACTAGATGAGGATAAATATACAAAGTTTATGCTTAGACATTTAGCTTTAGATAATATAGAAAGTGGTAGTGAAGTTCTTGCAGCAGAATTAGCAACAAACATAGAGCGTTTTGATTTTGCTATTCAGATTTCTAAAATTGCCTCCTATGAAAAAAGATTTCATAACAAATATAATTATCCAATAATTAGTACACCTGGATATATTAACGGAAGAAAAATTCCTGAAAGTGCATTTATTTTATCCATTATAAGACAAGAGAGCGAATTTGATTTAAGTGCAAATAGTCATGCTGGGGCAAAGGGATTAATGCAGTTGATGCCCTACACAGCAAAACTAGTTGCTAAACAAGCTAAACTTCCTTATTCAAAATCAAGATTAACCACAGATCCAGAATATAACATCAATTTAGGTTCTCATTATATCGCTGGATTAATTCTTGAATATGAAGGAGCTTATCCTTTTGCGATTGCAGCTTATAATGCAGGTCCTAAGCGAGTAAGATATTGGAAAAAAATAAATAAAAATCCTCAAAAGGGTCAAATTGACTATGTAGATTGGATTGAACTTATAAAATTTAAAGAAACAAGAAATTATGTTCAAAGAGTTTTAGAAAATTATAATGTTTATAGATATATATTAGAACAGAAGCCAATTCCAATGAAGGATTTTTTCAAAAATAACCCCCTATTTTAAATATGGCGGAAGAGGAGGGATTCGAACCCTCGGTACAAGTTTCCTCGCACGGTCATTTAGCAAACGACTGGTTTAAGCCTCTCACCCACTCTTCCTAGAAATTTGTCGCTTCCCGATTGTATTGAATAATCAATATTAATAAAGTAATTATTCATTAATTATGAAAAATAAGTATTCAATATTTTCACTTATTAAAAATGCTTTTTCTTATCATGAAAACTGGGAAAAAGCTTGGAAAGACCCTGAGCCCAAAAAAGAATATGATGCCATAATTGTTGGTGGTGGTGGGCACGGTCTTGCGACAGCATATTATTTAGCAAAAAAACACAATATGAAAAATATTGCTGTAGTAGAAAAAGGTTGGATTGGCGGTGGGAACACAGGAAGAAATACAACAATAATAAGATCTAATTATTTATGGGATGCCAGCGCAGGTCTATACGATCATGCGTTAAAAATTTGGGAAGGTTTATCACAAGAACTAAATTACAATGTAATGTTTAGTCAAAGAGGAGTAATGAATCTTGCTCATAATCTTCAAGATGTTAGAGATTTAAAAAGAAGAACACATGCAAATAGATTAAATGGGATTGATGCTGTTTATTTGAACACAGAACAAGTAAAAAAGTTTTGCCCAATTATTAATACATCACCTGATATACGTTATCCAGTTTTAGGTGGTACTTTACAAAAAAGAGCGGGAACTGCTAGGCACGATGCTGTAGCTTGGGGCTATGCAAGAGGCGCTGATCAAATGGGAGTGGATATAATTCAAAATTGTGAGGTTAAAAGTATTAAAAGGAACGGAGATAGCGTTGAAGGTATTGAAACTACAAAAGGATATATTAAAACAAATAAAATTGGTGTAGTAGCAGCTGGTCATTCAAGTGTAATAGCTAATATGGCTGGATTAAAACTTCCTTTAGAAAGTAAGCCATTACAAGCTCTAGTATCCGAACCTGTAAAACCAATAATTGACACAGTTGTAATGTCAAATGCAGTACATGCCTATGTAAGCCAATCAGATAAAGGTGAGCTAGTTATTGGTGCTGGTACTGATGATTATGTATCTTATTCTCAAAAAGGTAGTCACGATATAGTTGAAGGTACTTTAAATGCTATTTTAGAATTATATCCAATATTTAGTAGAATGAGAATGTTAAGACAATGGGGTGGAATTGTAGATATATGTCCTGATGCAAGTCCAATAATTAGTAAAACATCTATTAAAGGATTATATTTTAATTGTGGTTGGGGAACTGGAGGATTTAAAGCAACGCCTGGCTCGGGAGATTTATTTGCTCACACAATTGCTAATGATGAACCACATAAATTAAATGCTGCTTTTAATATTAATAGATTTGTAAGTGGTGATCTTGTTGATGAACATGGTGCAGCTGCTGTGGCACACTAATGTTTATAATTAATTGTCCTTATTGCGGTGAAAGAGAACAAAGTGAATTTAAGGCTGGTGGTGAAGCTCACATAGTTAGACCTAAACAACCGACAGAATTAAGTGATGATCAATGGGCAGAATATCTATTTATGAGAAAAAATATTAAAGGTATTCAATTTGAAAGATGGGTACACACGCATGGATGTAGAAAATGGTTTAATGTAGTACGAGATACATCTAATGATGTTATTGAAGCAGTTTATAAAATGGGTGAAAAACCTCCAACTAAATAGATAATGACAAAAAATTTAAGAGTAAAAACAACTAAGTTAATTGACGAAACATATAAAATTTCATTCAAATTTAATGGAACAACTTACTATGGATACAAAGGAGATACTTTAGCCTCTGCCCTTTTAGCAAACGATATTCATTTAGTTGGAAGAAGTTTCAAGTACCACAGACCACGTGGAATAATGACTGCAGGTTCAGAAGAGCCCAATGCAATAGTTCAACTACATAATAATACATCACTAACGGAACCAAATGTAAGAGCTACAGAGATAGAGATCTATGAGGGATTAGAAGCTTCAAGTCAAAATTGTTGGCCGAGTGTAAATTTTGACATAGGTGGGATAAATAACTTTTTAAGTCCAGTATTGCCAGCAGGCTTTTATTATAAAACTTTTATGTGGCCAGCAAGCTTCTGGGAGAAGTATGAATACTTTATTAGAAAATCTGCAGGATTAGGTAAATCACCCACTAAACCTGACCCTGATATTTATGAACACAGATATATTCATTGTGATGTACTAGTTGTCGGAGCAGGAATTTCTGGAATAATGGCTGCAAAAACAGCTGCAAAAAATGGATTCAAAACACTTTTGGTTGATGAGAAGTCTTATTTAGGAGGTTCAACTATTTATCAAAATTCAGAAAACTTTAAAATTAATAATCAAACTTCCAACTCATGGTTGGAAAAAGAAATTAATGAAATCAAAAAATTTGAAAATTTAGAAATTAAAATAAGAACAAGTGTAGCAGCTTTTCATGGGTATAATTTTTTATTAGCTAGAGAAAATTTAACAGATCACCTGCCCGTAGAACAAAGGAAAAATAAAACTCGTCACAGACTTCTCAAAATAAGAGCAAAAAAAGTTATAATGGCTACAGGTTCTTTAGAAAGACCATTAATTTTCGATAATAATGATCGACCTGGCATTTTGCTTTCCTCAGCTATTGAAAAATATGCAAATCTTTTTGGAGTAATGTGTGGTGAAAAAAATGTTCTTTTTACAAACAATGATAGTGCTTATGAAACTGCTATCAGCTTATTTAAAAAAGGCATAAATATAGAGGCTATTATTGATAACAGAGAAGAAATTGACTCAAAATTAATTCAGGAAACTGAAAAAAATAATATTAAAATTTATAAGGGATACACCGTCGTAAACACTGCTGGTTATAAAAGAATTAATAAAATTTCAATAATGCAGCTTTCAAAAGATGGACAGAAAGTATTGGGTTCGAAAATATCTATATCTTGCGACTGTCTTGGAATCTCTGGAGGGTGGACACCAGCTGTACATCTTTTTACACAATCAGGTGGTAAATTAAAATTTAGAGATGAAGACCAAGTTTTTATTCCAGACAAATATCCATCTGATCAAATTAGCATAGGTTCATGTAACGGGGATTTTACTTTAAATGAAATATTATCCAATGTACCAAATTCATTAAGAAAATTTTTGAATATAAAAAAAACTGATTATGAAAATCTTGAAGTCCATTCTTCGTTTAATAAATCAAAAAGAAATATATGGTTGCTTCCTTCTGACAAAGTTATTGGAAAAACAAAACCTTTTGTTGATTACCAAAATGATGCTACTGCAAAAGATATTAAATTAGCTTTAAGAGAAGGTTTCAGATCAATCGAACATGTAAAAAGATACACAACAACAGGTATGGGGACTGACCAAGGAAAACTTGGGAATATGCATGCATTAGGAATTATATCTGAAACTGCCGGTTCTAAGATGGGAGAACTTGGTACAACAACTTTTAGACCTCCCTATACCCCTCTTACATTTGGTACAATAGTTGGAAGAAATGTTGGTGAATATTTTGACATATTTAGAAAAACTCCTATGCATGATTGGCATGTCCAAAATAAAGCTGAATTTGAAAATGTAGGACAATGGAAAAGAGCTTGGTATTATCCTCAAAATGGTGAGAGTATGCACGATGCAGTTCAAAGAGAAAGCAAGGCAGCAAGAGATAGTGCAGGTATATTAGATGCATCTACATTAGGTAAAATTGATATTCAAGGAACTGATGCTTCTGAATTTTTAAACAGAGTTTACACAAATGCTTGGTCTAAACTATCCATTGGAAAATGTCGGTATGGTTTAATGTTAAATGAAGATGGAATGGTTTATGATGACGGTGTAACAACAAGATTAGGTGAAAATCATTATATAATGACAACCACAACAGGTGGAGCTGCAACAGTTTTAGGAAAATTAGAAGATTATTTACAAACTGAATGGCCTGAATTAGATGTTTATTTAACATCCGTAACTGATCACTATGCAACAGTTAGTGTTTGTGGGCCTAATAGTAAGAAAATTGTATCACAAGTAATTCCTGATCTTGATTTTTCTGATGAGAATTTTCCACATATGTCTTTTAAGAATGCAAAAATTGGTAAGATTAAATGTAGAGTAATGAGGATAAGTTTTACAGGTGAACATAGTTACGAAATAAATGTTCAAGCTAATTATGGTAAATCAGTATGGGAAAAATGTATGGAAGCAGGAAAAGAATTTAACATTACTCCATATGGTACTGAAACTATGCATTTATTAAGAGCTGAAAAAGGATTTATTATTGTAGGTCAAGATACAGATGCAACTATGACACCAATTGATTTACAAATGGATTGGATAGTTAGTAAAAAGAAATATGATTTTATAGGAAAAAGATCTTTATATAGATCTGACACTATAAGAGAAGACAGGAAACAATTAGTTGGACTACTCACAGAAAATCCAGATGACGTTTTAGAAGAAGGTGCACAAATTGTTGGTGATATGAATAAATCGCCCGTTGAGATGTTAGGTCATGTAACATCAAGTTATTATAGTCCAAATTTAAGAAAATCTATCGCACTTGGAGTTGTTAAAGGCGGAAAAAATATGATGGGTCAAAAATTGATTATTCCAATGGAAAGTAAACAAATTAATGTAACTGTTGCAGATCCAGTTTTTTTAGACAAGGAGAATAAAAGATTAAATGCTTAATTACACAAATGCAATAACTGAAGAAAAGTCTTATTCGGGTTTACAAATGAAAGAAATAAAACCTGTCATGAAATTAATTATAAGAGGTAAAAAAAGAGAATTTTTATCTGCTATTGGTAAATCATTAAATTTATTATTACCCTCAGAAGCTAACACATCATCAAGAAGTGATAAATTAACTGCTCTATGGCTAAGTCCAGATGAATGGATGATTTATTCAAATGAAATTTCTAATCCAAATAATAATGATTATGAAACAGAGAATTTATTAAATAAGAATATTTCTAAAATCAATCTAGGTGCTGTGACAGATGTTTCTGATCAATTTGTTCTAATAAACATTAAAGGTGATAAAATTTTTGACTTATTTGAAACCGGATCCCCCTTTAATTTCAATAATTTTAAAAATAAAATAGGGTCGGTTACTCAAACGATTCTAGCAAAAATTGATGTAATTATTCATAATCAAAACCAAAATGAAGTAAATCTTTTTGTGAGACGCTCATTTTCACAACATTTATTCTCATGGATGAATGATAGTGCGTCAAGATTATAGTCTCATTTAAAATTTAAATAAGTTAATAAGAAACATGAAAAAAATATTTCTTATAGCATTATTTGCTCTTTTACCCTTTTCTTTAAACGCAGAATCAAACTTAGATAAGATATTATCATCAGGAGTTTTAAAAGTTGGAACAACTGGTGATTGGGATCCTATGACTATGAAGGATCCAGCAACAAATAAATATAAAGGATTTGATATTGATGTAATGAATGAACTTGCAAAAGACATGGGCGTTAAAATAGAATTTGTCCCTGCTGAATGGAAAACAATAGTTTCAGGTATTACTTCTGAAAGATATGATATTTCTACAAGTGTAACAAAAACTCCCAAAAGAGCTGAGGTGGCAGGATTTACAGATACATATTACAAATATGGAACTGTTCCGTTGGTGCTTAAGAAAAATTTAAAAAAATTCCCAACATGGGACTCTCTAAATAATTCAAATGTAACAATTGCTACTACTCTTGGAACATCACAAGAAGAAAAAGCAAAAGAATTCTTTCCAAAATCAAAATTAAACTCAGTAGAGGCTCCTGCTAGAGATTTTCAGGAAGTTTTAGCTGGAAGAGCTGATGGAAATATAACTAGTTCAACAGAAGCCAATAAATTGGTTATTAAATACCCACAATTAGCAATCGTTCCTGATGGAGAAAAAAATCCAGCATTCTTAGCGATGATGGTTCCAAAAGGTGATAATAAATGGAATAGTTACGTTAATGATTGGATAAAAAAGAAAAAGTCATCAGGCTTCTTCACTAAGTTACTATCTAAATATAATTTAAAAAGCCTATAATCAATTAGTAATTAATTTTTAATTCTTTATAACTTTATGAGTGAGAAATTTATTTTTTTTACTTTTAATTTTACCTTTGACCTCATGTGGCAAGAGTGAACTTAATTGGTTAATTCTATCTCCTAATAATATGGAGGGATTAACTAATTTAAAATTTTTATTAAGTGGTTTAACCACAACTATTTTTATCTCTGTAGTTTCAATAATTATTTCTATCTTTTTAGGTTTAGTGATTTCGATCCCCTCTTTAGCTAAAAACAAATTTTTGACTTACCTAAATATAGGTTATGTGGAAATAGTAAGAGCAATACCATTATTGGTTCTCATTTTATGGATATATTATGGTCTACCAATCATGACAGGAATAAGTTTTAGTCCATTTGTCTCTGGTATCATTGCTTTATCAATAAGTGAAAGTGCTTTTCAAGCTGAAATTTTTAGAGCTGGTATAAATTCAATCAAAAAATCTCAGTGGGAAGCTGGAAGCTCTCTAGGGCTAAATTTTTTTAGAAAATTAAAGTTAGTCATTCTTCCTCAAGCAATTAGAAATATCTTACCGGCTATTGGAAACCAATTTGTTTATGTTTTAAAAATGTCTTCATTAGTTTCAATTATAGGTATTGGTGATTTAACAAGAAAAGCTAATGAATTGGTTGTTACAACTTATCGGCCATTAGAAATATATACTTTTCTAATTTTAGAATATTTGGTTTTGATATTAATTGTTTCTTATTTAGTGAGAAAATTAGAAAAGAAACTACAAAAGGATTAATTTTTTTTTCTCCAATCCCAAGGATAATCGAATTTCATAGACCACAAGCCCAAATTATTTGATCTTGCAAAATCTTCATCTACAATAAATTTCTTAGAATATTTTCTATATGCAAATGCGTATCCACTTTTAACAAGATAACTTGATAAACTTATATCATTTACAAAACATTCAGCTAATGTTCTTTTGTATTGATCTTTACCTTCTCTTACACAATTAATTTTTTTATTTCCAATCATCTTCACCAATAATTCTTTAGCTTGAATACCGCATTTTATAACTTCATTATTCTTAATACATGTTTGCTTTATTTCTGGAGTATCAATGCCACTAAAACGAATTTTTTCACCATTTAAATGAATAGTATCACCATCAATTATTTTTAATTCACTTGATTTAACATCATAATAAGTAAGGAAAAAAAATATTAGACAAATACTAATAACTAAAAAAAGGTTTATTTTGTTTAAATACATTGTTTAGAAAATAACCAATAAATATTAAAACAACAATCCCCATAGCCCAATTTGTAGCCATTATTGTATAAAATATATCTTTGTAATCACCACCTCTGATATTAATTACATACCACAAGCTTAAAAAAGGAAATGCGGTTAATCTTAGAATACTTAAATAAAGACTATAAAGAGGTTTTTTGACTGCTTGAAATACTGCTGTAGTAATAAAGAACACTGGATAAATTGGTCCAATAAAGGCTGCAACTTTTAAGTAAATAGCTCCACTCGTGATTGCTTCTTGGTTATCAGTAAATAAAGAGACAAAAAATTCTGCCCCGAAAAATATTATTATTCCAGCAATTGCCATGAATGAAGAACCAAATAATAAAGCCTTAGTATATAATTCTCTAATTCTATCATAAGCTTTAGCTCCAAAATTCTGTCCACCAATAGAGAGTACTGCTGTATTTAATCCAATAACTGGTAGTAAAAAAACTTGCTCAACTCTTAATGCAGCTCCATAACCAGCAGTAGCTAGATCACCAAACTGTCCAATAAAATATAAGATATTAAATATACCTACCCCAATAAATAACATGCTAAACATAACGGGGACAGCTTGTGTCGTTAGCGGTTTTAAATATTCAAACTTGGGAATGAAGCATTGCAATTTTAGATATTCTTTTATCTTACAATTATTGACTTTGTAAGCTAAATAGATTGTTCCAATTAATTGTGAAATCACTGTAGCTATTGCTAGTCCAGCTATACCAAAACCAGGAATAAATCCATATCCCCATATAAAAAGAGGATTTAAAAAAAAATTTAGGAAAAAACTAAATATTAAAACATTTCTATAACTTCTTGTGTCACCTTGTGCATTTAAAGTTCCGTTTAATGAAATTTGTATCAATACAATAAAAGTTCCATAAAAAATTATATCTAGATACTCTCTTGTTAAAGCAATACCTGCAGCATCAGATCCCATAATTCCTAAAAGATAATTTGCAGCATTTAATCCAAATAAGGTTACAAATATTGATACTGTTAATGCAAAGATCAAAGACTGAGCAATATACATAGAGGCAACTCTTACTTTTTTTTCACCAATTGAGTTACCAATTAAAGCATTTGTTGCTGCACCTAAACCAACACCAACAGCTATTATCGTAAAATAAATTGGAAAAGATTTTGCTATGGCACCTATCGCTTCTGCAGAAATTCTACCGGCAAACCAAGTATCAACTAAATTATAAAAAGTTTGAAACAATGAGCCAACACTTGCTGGGATAGTAACCTTTCTTAATAGAGTCCAAATTGGATCTTTAGTTAGTTTAATTGTTTTAGACAAAGTTATCCTTATTTAAATTCTTTTTGAAAAATATGCTTTTTTCCAGATTGTTTTGCTTTGTATATCTGACTTTGTCTCATTCTAAAACGTGATTTTTGAGTTTCAGTTAATTTATCATGACAATTTGGGCAAGAAACACCCTCTTCGTACTTATTTGATCTTTTGTCTTTATAAGATATAGGCATTCTACATCCACTACACATAGAATAAGAGCCTAACTTTAATCCATGTTTTAGACTAATTCTATTATCAAAAACAAAACACTCACCTTTCCACAAACTTTCCTTTTTCTTAATCTTATTTAGATAGTTTAAAATTCCACCATTTAGTTGATAAATATTCTTAAACCCTTTCTTCTTTAGATAAACAGAAGTTTTTTCACAGCGTATTCCACCAGTACAAAACATTGCTACTCGTTTATTTTTCTTGAGCTTATTTAAATACTTAGGAAAATCTCTAAAATTATTTACATTTGGGTTTACTGATCTTTTAAATGTTCCAACTCTATATTCAAAAGGTTTTCTTGTATCAATTATGTGGGTATCTTTATTCTTAATTAATTTATTCCAATCTTTTGGATCTAAATGAGTTTTCATATTTCTTTCTTTAGAATTGATAGTTAAATTCATTGGAACTATTTCTTTTTTAATCTTAACTTTGGGTTTATGAAATGGTTGAAATTTAGATTTAGACTCGTTGCTGCTATCAAATTGTTTAAAAGAAAATAAAGATTTCAGTTTTTTGATAGTTTTATCAATATCTTTGATGCTACCAGAAATAGTGCCATTTAATCCTTCTTTAGCAATGATTATCGTTCCTCTAATATGGTTTGAAATAAGGAACTTCTGTAAAAAAACTTTGTTTTTTTTTAAAGATTTAACCTTTATGAATTTATAAAAACCAAAAACTTTAAACATTATAAAACCCTACAAACAGTCATTCCATCACCTAATGGAATAATTATTTGCTCTACTCTTTTATCTTCAGATACAAATTTATTAAATTCTCTAATATTTATAGTAAATTCATCATTTTTTTTTTCATCAGCTACTTCACCGTGCCATAAAATGTTATCAATAATAATCAACCCACTTTTATTTAATAATTCTAGGGATTTTTCATAATATTCCTTATAATTCATTTTATCAGCATCAATAAAAACCATATCAAATTTATTATTTTTTAATTCTTTCAAGCTTTCAAGAGCCGGTTTAATTATTGTTTGAATTTTATGATCTTGATTAGCTTTTTTAAAAAAATTTAATGCTATTTTGTTTGTCTCTTCATTTTTATCAAGAGCAATTAGTTTCCCTTCATCAGGTAGGGCAAGTGAAATTGAGAGAGCACTAAGACCAGTAAAAGTTCCAATCTCAAGAACATTTTTAATATTTGAAATTTTGATAATTAAATGAAGGAAATGACATTGAGTAGGATCAATCTGCATTCTTTTGATATCACCCAAAGTTTTATTGTAATCGATTATCTCTTGTTGAACTGGATGTAAATTTAGCCCAAAATCATTTATGTAATTTTGCAACTTTTCAGTAATATCAAGGTTTGCACCCATTCTATTGAAGTTTTTTCTTTAATATCTCATTAATAAGTTGAGGATTGGCTTTACCGCCAGAAGCTTTCATTGCTTGACCAACAAAGAAACCAAATAATTTTTCCTTACCTTGTTTATACTCAATTGCTTTTTCTCTATTGTCATTAATAATTTTATCAATTAAAGCCTCTATAGCTTTAGGATCACTTTGTTGTTTAAGTCCTTTTTCTTCAACTATTTTTTGAGGATCCTTATCTCCATCTAACATCAATTCAAATACGGTCTTTGCTATTTTTCCTGAAATTGTTCCATTCTTTATTAAGTTGACTAGTATAGCTAAATTTTTTGCACTTACTGGGCTTTGAGAAATTTCTAGATTTTTATTATTTAAAACTGCGAATAATTCACCTGTAATCCAGTTAACTGCTAATTTCATATCTTTATTCTTACCCATCTTAGCTACAACTTCTTCAAAATATTTTGCTGTATCTATATCTGAGACTAAGATTGTTGCCTCATATGGTGACAACTTAAATTCATCAATAAACCTTTTCTTTTTATCGTCCGGCAATTCAGGAATATTATTCTTAAGTTCATTAACAAATTCATCAGATACTTCTAACGGTAATAGATCAGGATCAGGAAAATATCTATAATCGTGTGCATCTTCTTTTGATCTCATTGATCTTGTTTCATTTTTTTTTGTATCAAATAATCGTGTCTCTTGATCTATTGATTTACCTTCCTCAATTAAATCAACCTGTCTGTTTGCTTCATATTCAATAGCCATTTGCATAAATTTGATAGAATTTACATTCTTAATTTCACATCTTGTCCCAAATTCTTTTGAACCTTTTGCTCTGACCGAAACATTGACATCTGCTCTTAAAGATCCTTCTTGCATATTTCCATCACATGTACCTAGATATCGCATAATTGATCTTAATTTCTTAATATACGCACTAACTTCATCTGGAGATCTAAGATCAGGCTTACTGACAATTTCCATCAAAGCAACTCCTGATCTATTTAGATCAACAAATGTATTTTGAGGATCTAGATCATGAATGCTTTTACCTGCATCTTGCTCTAAATGTAATCTTTCAATACCTACTTCTTTCTGTCCATCAGGCATATCTAAAATTACTTTACCCTCACCTACTATTGGGTCTTTAAATTGAGAAATTTGATATCCTTGTGGTAAGTCTGCATAAAAATAATTTTTTCTATCAAATACTGAACGTTTATTAATCTTTGCATTAAGGCCAATACCAGTTTTAATAGCTTGTTTTACACAAAATTCATTTATTACAGGTAGCATTCCAGGGAATGCTGCATCAACTAAACTAACCTGAGTATTTGGTTCGGCCCCAAATTTAGTAGCAGAGGTAGAAAATAATTTTGACTCAGACAATACTTGAGCATGAACCTCTAAACCAATCACAACCTCATATTGATTATCTTTTCGATTAATTAAATATTCTGAACTTTTTTTACTCACTTAATCCACCAATCAGTAATCTTATTTTTAAAATTAATCTTTTCTTCCATTGCAAATGCAATATTCAGTATATTCTGTTCATCAAAAGCTTTACCAATTATTTGTAAGCCTAATGGATACCCTTTTGTGTCATGTCCTGCTGGAATTGAAATTCCTGGTAAACCTGCAAGATTAACTGGGACTGTAAATATATCATTAAGATACATTGAAACTGGATCGTTTGTTTTTTCACCTATTTTAAATGCTGAACTTGGTGTTGACGGGGTTAAAATTGCATCGACTTTTTTATATGCTTCATCAAAATCATTCTTAATTAATTTTCTTACTTTTTGAGCTTTTAGATAATAAGCATCGTAATAACCAGATGATAAAACATAAGTTCCAATCATAATTCTTCTCTGAACTTCGGCGCCAAATCCTTCAGATCTAGTTTTTTCGTACATATCAATTAGATTTTCACCTTTAGCTCTAAATCCATACTTAACACCATCATATCTTGCTAGGTTTGAAGATGCTTCTGCAGGAGCAACAATATAATAAGTAGGCAAAGCATAACTTGTATGAGGGAGTGAAATATCAATTGTTTCAGCTCCACAATCTTTGACATACTGAATCCCTTTTTGCCAAAGATCTTCAATTTCTTTTGGCATTCCGTCTACTCTATATTCTTTTGGTATCCCAATTTTTTTTCCTTTTATGTTATTTGTAAGTTCTTTATTGTACTGATTTCTTTTAAAATCTATTGAGGTGGAATCTTTTGGATCATAAGTACTAATTATCTCTTGTAGTAAAGCACAATCTTTAACATTTTGTGCCATTGGTCCTGCTTGATCTAATGATGATGCAAAAGCAACAATTCCATAACGTGAACAGCTTCCATAAGTAGGTTTTAATCCAACTGTTCCTGTAAAAGAAGCAGGTTGCCTTATTGAACCACCAGTATCAGTTCCAATTGTAATTGGTGTTAATTGTCCAGCGACTGCTGAAGCAGACCCACCTGATGAACCACCTGGAACTAAGTCTTTATCAATTGGATTTTGCACGTTACCAAAAAAACTAGTTTCATTTGATGAACCCATTGCAAATTCATCACAATTTAGTTTACCTAAAAGTATTGCACCTTCTCTCCAAATATTGTCGGTTACTGTTGATTCATATGTTGGTACAAAATTATTTAAAATTTTACTACCAGCAGTTGTTTTAACATCTTTTGTACAAAATAAATCTTTTACTGCCATTGGAATACCTGGCAATTTTAAATCTAAATTAGGTTTTTGATCAAATTTTTTTGCTTTGTTTAAAGCTGATGTGAAATCCTCAGTAATATATGCATTCAATTTTTTGGATTTTTCAGATCTATCTATGAATGCTTTAGTTACTTCTGTTGAAGACAGTTTTTTATCTTTAATATTTTTAACTAATTCTGTTAGAGATTGTTTGGTTATATCTGACATTACTCTATCACCTTTGGAACAACAAAATAATCTTCATTATCTTGAGGAGAATTTTTAACTATTTGTTCTCTAATATTCTTACTTTTAACCTCGTCAGGCCTTAGTTTTAATGTTGTTTCAGCTACAGAAGTTAAAGGTTCAACATTGTCTGTTTTTAATTCATTAAGTTTTTCAATAAATTCAAAAATTGAATTTAAATCACCAGCTAATTTTTCAGCTTTTTTTTCATCAACTGAAATTCTTGATAATTTAGAGATATGTTTTATTGTTTTAAGATCTATACTCATATGCTATTTAAATATGTCGCAAACTATCATTTAAGTTTGAAATATACAATATGGTCACTTTAGAAGAATTTAAAAAAAAACACTCAGATAAGTGCAGATTAATAGGTTTAGACCTTGGTTCTAAAAGAATCGGTGTATCTATTTGTGATGAAAAACAATTAATTGCTACTCCACTAAAAACAATAACCAGAAATACTTTAAATGAATTAATTGATGAGCTTAAAGTGATTATTAATGAAAATAATATTAAAGGAATCATCATTGGAAATCCTTTAAATATGGATGGTTCATCAGGTAGATCGGCACAATCTGTGAAGGACACTTCTCAAAAAATTGAGGAAAACATAAATATACCTATTTGTCTATGGGATGAAAGGTTATCAACAGTTGGTGCTTTTAACTTATCTAGTCAATTAGATATTAATGTGAGCAAAAGAGAAAAGAAAATCGATGAAAATGCTGCTGCTTTTATATTACAAGGGGCAATAGATTTTTTAAATAATTAATACTTGCTATTGTAGACGTTTATAGCTATAGAGTTAGCTTTAATGGCAACTAATATAAATAAAGCTATTAAAATTTCCCAAAAACATCTGTTAGGTATTCAAGATTTATCAATTAATGACGTAAATCTTATACTTGAAGAGGCACACACATTTATAAAAGTTAATCAAAGTAAAAATAAAAAAATTGACGTTTTGAGAGGAAAAACACAAATTAATTTATTTTTTGAACCTTCTACAAGAACTCAAAGCTCATTTGAATTAGCTGGTAAAAGACTTGGAGCAGATGTTATGTCAATGAATATTAGTAACTCTGCAATTAAAAAAGGAGAAACATTAATTGACACAGCAATGACCTTAAATGCAATGCATCCAGATATAATTGTAGTTAGACATCAAGATTCCGGTGCTTGCAACTTACTTTCACAAAAAGTAAATTGTGCTGTATTAAATGCTGGTGATGGAAGAAGAGAACATCCTACTCAAGCATTATTAGATGCTTTAACAATCTTAACTCGTAAAAAGAAAATTGAAGGTTTAAAAATTGCAATATGTGGAGATATACTCCACTCTAGAGTTGCTAGATCAAATATATATTTACTAAGTATGCTGGGTGCTGAAGTAAATATAATTGCACCTACAAATCTTATGCCAAAAGAAATTGAAAAGTTTGGTGTCAATACTTTCACTGATATGAAAAAAGGTTTGAAAGATTGCGATATTGTAATGATGTTAAGATTACAAAATGAAAGAATGACCAGTTCATATCTTTCTTCGAATAGAGAATATTATGAATATTATGGATTAACTCCAGATAAATTAGAGCATGCAAAACCTGATGCAATAATTATGCACCCTGGACCAATGAATAGAGGTATAGAAATCGATACAATTTTAGCTGATGATATAAATAAAAGTGTAATTAAAGAACAAGTTGAACTTGGTGTAGCAGTAAGAATGGCTTGTTTAAAGATATTTTGTACATAATGAAAAAACAATATTTTATAAATGCAAACATAATTGACCCTCACAATTCAATTAATGAGATTGGAGGATTGATTATTAATGAAGATGGCAAAATTGAAGCTGTAGGAAAAAAAGTAAATACCAATAATTTACCAAGCAGAGAAAAACCAGTTGATTTAAAAGGAAAATACATTTTTCCAGGATTGGTAGATATGAGAGTTTTTGTTGGTGAACCAGGATATGAATATAAAGAAAATTTTAGAACCTTAAGTAATGCAGCATTGTCTGGTGGGGTCACTTCAGTAGTTACAATGCCAAACACAGATCCAATAATTGATAATGTCTCTATAGTTGATTTTTTAAAAAGAAGAGGAAGAGACAAATCAAAAATAAATATTTTCCCATGTGCCTCTCTTACAAAAAATGTTGAAGGTACAAATATGACTGAATTTGGCCTTTTGCAAAATAAGGGAATAATTGCATTCACAGATGGAATAAAAACAATTCAAAATCCACGTTTAATGTCTAGAATTATGAACTCTGCCAAAGATTTAGGTTGTCTAATAATGCAACATGCAGAGGACTACGAACTTGCAAAGAATGGTATGATAAATTCTGGAATTATTGCCTCTAAATTGGGATTGTCAGGTATTCCTGAAATTGCAGAAAGAATTTTGATAGAAAGAGATTTAACATTATTAGAAAAGGTAAAATGCAGGTATCACATATCTCAATTATCATCACAAAAGTCAGTTGAAGTTATAAAACATAGAAAAGAAATTGTTAAATTCACTTCAGGAGTTTCGATAAATAACTTATCATTAAATGAAAATGATATTGGAGATTTTAGAACTTTTTTAAAATTATCTCCCCCATTAAGAAGAGAAGAAGATAGATTGGCTTTGGTTCAAGGACTAAAAGATGATTTGATAGATGTAATTGTTTCAGATCACAAGCCTGAAGATGAAGAGTCAAAGAGATTGACTTTTGCCCAAGCTGCTACTGGTGCTTCGGGCATAGAAACGCTTTTATCCTTAAGTTTAGAATTATACCATAATGGATCTCTCAAACTTGAGACTATTATTAAAGCTTTAACATCTAATCCAGCAAAAATACTTAAGATAGACAAAGGTAATCTTTCTATAGGAAATGAAGCTGACTTTTGCATAGTAGATATTAATAAACCATGGATTGTAAAAAAAGATAGGTTGGTCTCAAAATCAAAAAATACTTCAATAGAAGATAAAAAACTTCAAGGGAAAGTTACTAATACATTTGTAAAAGGCAAAGAATTATTTAAGCTATAGAATGGATATTTTTTTAATAGGTATTATTTCTTACCTTATGGGATCAATACCATTTGGGTTTATACTTACGAAAATATTTTTAAAAAAAGACATAAGAGAAATTGGATCAGGTAACATTGGCGCAACCAATGCACTAAGAACTGGTAACAAAATTATTGGTTATTCAACTTTAATCCTGGATGTTTTAAAAGCAGTAGCTCCAGTAGTTTATGTAAAAATTTTTTATCAAGATTTTTTATATATTACTTCATTATGTGCTTTCTTAGGTCATGTATTTCCGATTTGGCTTAAATTTAAAGGTGGCAAAGGAGTTGCTACATATCTTGGGATTTTATTTGCTATTAATTTCTATTTTGGAATCGTATTCATTATATTTTGGTTTATAACATTTTTTATTTCTAAATTTTCTTCTCTCTCATCTTTAGTTGGAGCGGCCTCTATACCTATATATTTATTAATTTTAACTCAATTTAATCAGGTAATTTTTTTTACGATTATGTTTGTCCTAATATTTTTTACCCATAGAGAAAATATTAAAAGATTGAAAAATAAAGAAGAAACTAAGACAAAAATTTATTAAATTGACTATCTAAGTGATTTGGGTAGTTTGTAGCCTATGAATTTGGTCATTGTAGAAAGTCCCGCTAAAGCTAAAACAATAAATAAATACTTGGGTGATAATTATAAAGTTTTAGCAAGTTATGGTCACATAAGAGACTTGCCTTCAAAAAATGGTTCTGTTGATCCAGATCAAGATTTTAAAATGGAATGGGAAGTAGACAGTTTTTCAAAAAAATATCTTAAAGAAATAACTGATGCAGCAAAAGATTCATCTAAAATTATATTAGCAACAGACCCTGACCGTGAAGGTGAAGCCATTGCTTGGCATGTTAAAGAATATTTAAATGAAAAAAAACTTTTAAAAGATAAAGAGATTGAAAGAGTTGTATTTAATGAGATAACTAAAAAGGCTGTTATACAGGGAATTGAAAACCCAAGACAAATTGAACCTCATCTTGTTGATGCTTATATGGCTAGAAGAGCCCTGGATTATTTAGTCGGTTTTAATATTTCACCCATTCTTTGGACAAAACTTCCAGGATCAAAATCTGCAGGAAGAGTTCAATCTGTTGCTTTAAAATTAATTACTGAAAGAGAGCATGAAATTGAATCTTTTAAACCAGAAGAATTTTGGACATTAAGTATAGACTTTACAGATCAAAAAAAACAAAAGATTACAGCAAGTATCAGTCAATTAGATAATAGTAAAATTGAAAAATTTTCATTTAGAAATAAAGACGAAATAAATAAAGCTATATCGAGTATAAATACAAAAAAATTTAGTATTACAGATATTTCAAGCAAAGTTGTAAATCGAAATCCGTCTGGGCCATTCACCACATCTACTCTTCAACAAACTGCCTCAAGTAGATTAGGCTTTGGTGCTTCCAGAACAATGCAGATTGCTCAAAAACTTTATCAAGGTATTGAAATAGAGGGTGAAACAATTGGTTTAATAACTTATATGAGAACTGATGGAACTAACTTATCCAAAGATGCTGTGTCAACTTTCAGAGATTATATCCAAAAAGAAATCGGTAATGAATATTTGCCAAAAGATGCTTTAAATTATTCAGGTAAAAAAGCAAAAAATGCCCAAGAAGCTCATGAGGCTATAAGACCAACAGATATTATTAGAACTCCTCAAAATGTTAAAAAATATTTAAGTCCAGATCAAAACAAACTTTATGAATTGATTTGGAGTAGAGCTTTGTCTTCTCAAATGGAGTCTGCGAAATTTGATAGAAATACTATAACAATATCTTCTGATAAAAATGATACGATTTGTAAAGCTAGTGGTTCTGTTCTAAAATTTGATGGATTTTTAAAAATTTATAAAAATCTTAATAAAGATGATGATGAAAATATTCTACCAGCTATGTCCAAAGGTCTTGTTAATATTGAGGCCATGTTAGATGAACAACATTTTACACAACCACCACCAAGATACTCTGAAGCAAGTTTAGTAAAAAAACTTGAAGAACTTGGTATTGGTAGACCGTCTACATACGCTAGTATTATTTCGACAATTGCAAATAGAGGATATGCAGAAATATTAAATAAAAGGTTTTTTCCAACAGATAGAGGAAAATTAATTTCGGCATTTCTAGAGAAATTATTTTCAAAATATGTGGATTATAATTTCACTGCCGGTTTAGAGAATCAGCTTGATGAAATTACTTCAGGAAAAGAAAGTTGGATTAAAGTTTTGGAATTATTTTGGAAAGATTTTCATAATAATGTATCTGAAGTTAAAGAGAAAAGAACAAGAGAGGTCTTAGATCTCTTAAATGATAGTTTGGGAGACCTAGTTTTTGATAAGGATGATAGTGGAAATATAGTAAGAAAATGCCAATTATGTAGTTCTGGAACGCTTAGTTTAAAAAATAGCTTTAGAGGGGGTGCTTTTATTGGATGCTCAAATTATCCAGATTGTAAATTTACTCGACCATTATCAAAGGCGAAAGCTGCTGCACAATCTCAATTAGCTGAGCCTAAATTTATTGGAAAACACGAAAATGGTAATGACATATATTTAAAAAATGGAAGATTTGGTCCTTATCTTCAGTATGAAAAAATCTTAGAAAATATAGATGTAGAAATAAAAACTAAGAAAAAAAAGAAAAATAAAAAAACAAAAGCTGATGTTAATGAACTTTTAAAGAATGTTTCTATACCAAAAGGTTTGGAGTTGGAAAGTATCAATTTAGAAAAAGCTCAATTTTTATGTTCGTTACCAAAGTCTTTGGGAATAAATCCAGATAATCAAAAAGAAATTACCTTAAACACAGGTAGATTTGGTCCATATTTAAAATGTGAAAACAAATCTGCAAGAATTGAAAATATTGAAGAAATATTCTCAATTGGATTAAATAGAGCTATTACTCTTATAGCAGATGCAAAACCAGGCAGAATGTCATCTTCAATAATTAAAGATTTAGGAGAACACCCTGAAGATAAAAAACCTGTAAGGGTAATGAAAGGGCAATATGGGCCATACATAAAATATAAATCCTTAAATGCAACAATACCTGAGGAAAAAGATCCTACCGATCTAACTATGGAAGAAGCACTTATATTGATTGAGAAAAGACGAGAATACGATAAAACTAAAAAAAAGAAAAAAAAATGATAAAAAAGATATTTTTAACACTCTTTTTAATTAATCTATCGACTCAATTTGCACACCCAAATGAAATAAATTGTGATGATTTTAAGAAATTTTCTGTTAATCGTATGAAATGTAAAGCTGATTTAATGAAAAAAAAAACTATATCTGCTGGTAAAAATTTTATAAAAGATACTAAAGATTATCAAAAAAAAGAATGGTCTGAAGAAAAGAAAAAAATTAATGATATAAAAAAAAAATTTTAAGTTAATGAATTTTGAAAAAAATATAAAAGAAAATAATATAATATTACCAAATGCAGCTGACCCTGTTGGGTCATATGTTGCATCAAAAATTTCAAATAAAATGTTGTTCATATCTGGCCAAATTTCAATTGATGAAAATGGCAACCTGATAAAGGGGAAAGTAGGTAAGGAACTTTCAACAGATGATGGATATAATGCAGCAAAAAGATGTGCATTAAGTATTGTCGCTCAAGTTAAAAAAGCATGTAACGACGATTTATCAAAAATAAAATCATGTGTTAAGTTAACTGGTTTTGTTAATTCTACAGAAGATTTTACCGATCAACCAAAAGTGATTAACGGAGCATCAGATTTAATTGCTATTATATTTGGTGATGCAGGCATGCATACAAGAGCTGCTGTAAGCACAAATAGTTTACCATTGGGTGTTTCTGTTGAAGTAGATGCAATATTTGAATTAAAATAAATTTTATCTTCCAATACTAAAGTATTTAAATCCTTGAATTTTAATTTTAGATGGCGTGTATATATTTCTCATATCATAAATAATAAATTTTTTTCCTTTATTTAAATTCTTAAAATTAATTGATTTAAAGTCATTCCATTCTGTATGAATTATTACTAAATCTGCTCCCATAATTGATTTTTTTATACTATTTTCATAAGAAACATTTTTAATTTTTTCAAATTCTTTTTTTGAACCTGTTGGATCAAAATATTTAATTATCGCACCTTTTTTTGATAAAGCAGGTATCATTTTCATACTTGAGGAGTCTCTCATATCATCAGTATTAGCTTTAAATGTAACACCCAAAAAGGTGATTATCTTTTTTTTAATTTTTTTATTGAGAATTTCATACACCCTATTTAATAAAAGATTAGACCTATTTTCATTAGATTTGATTACAGATTTTATTACTGATAAATTTGTTTTAAACTTATCAGCCGTTGATACTATTGCCTTTGTATCTTTTGGAAAACAAGAACCACCATAAGCAGGACCAGCTCTTAAAAAACGACTACCAATTCTTTTATCAAGACCTATCCCAATCGAAATGTCCTCAATATTTACACCAGTTTTTTCACATAAATTTGCTATTTCATTTATAAAAGTAATCTTTGTAGCAAGAAACGAATTTGAGGCGTATTTGATTAATTCAGCTGATCTTCGTGTTGTATGAATATAAGAAGCACCTTTGGAAATTAAAGGATTGTATAAACTTTTTAAAATACGATTTGATCTTTTATCATTTGAACCAACGACTATTCTATCTGGATAAATAAAATCTCTTAATGCTTCACCTTCGCGTAAAAACTCAGGATTAGAAACAACAGAAAATTTCTTTTTACTATTTTTTTTTAATAAAATTTTTTCAATCTCATCACCTGTTGCAACAGGTACAGTAGATTTCGTTACAATAATTTTAAATTTATTTATTGAAATACTTATTTCTTTTGCGACGTTATAAATTTGAGTTAAATCTGCAGAACTCCCACCCTTTTTGGTTGGTGTACCAACACAAATAAAAATAATATCAGACTCTTTAATAGATTTTTTTAGATTAGATGAAAAAGTTAATCTTTTATTTTTGTAATTTTTAATAACAAGTTCTGATAATCCAGGCTCATAAATTGGAACTTTTCCTTTTTCAAGTAATTTTATTTTGCTGATATCTTTGTCAACGCACACTACATCATTACCTAAATCAGCAAAACACACACCACTTACCAAACCAACATATCCAGTTCCAATCATGCATATTTTCATTTTTTTGATATCTCCAAAGATGATTTAATATAACCATTCATACTTCCACAATCTAAATATTTTCCTGAAAAATTATGTGCTATAAACTTATAATTATTTTTTATTAATGATTGAATTGCATCTGTAATATGAATCTCACCACCCTTACCAGATTTTTGTTTATCTAATTTTGAAAAAATACTTTTTGGTAAAATATACCTACCAATAACAGCTTTATTTGAAGGAGCTTTCTTAATTGAAGGTTTTTCAATAACATCTTCAATAAAATAATTTTTTTTATCTACTTTTTTTCCCAATTTATAAATGCCCCATCTTGAAACAGTTTTTTTATTAACATTCATACTTGCCATAACAGATGTTTTGTAATGATTATGAATATTGACTAAAGATTTTGAGCAATTTTTATTTATAATAAGATCATCCGGTAACAACATTAAGAAAAATTTATCTTTAATATATTTTTTTGTTTTTAAAACAGCATCACCAGTCCCTCGAGGATTATTTTGATATACAAACTTTATCATTTTTTTATATTTTATTATTTTATTGTACTCTTTAATAATTCTAGGATCTTTTTTTTTTTTTATTATCTTTTTATAAAAATTATCATTATAAAAATAATTTTTAATCATTTGTTTTTTCTTAGAAATAATGAAAATAATTTCTGTAATCCCAGCATCAATACACTCTTCTAAAATATACTCAATTCCTGGCTTTCCATTTATTGGAAGAAGTTCTTTTGCAAAAACACTTGTCAAAGGGAGTAAACGAGTGCCTAAACCTGCTAATGGAATAATTGCTTGTTTAATCATTTAAATGTTTTACTTATTAAAATGTTTTATACAAATGAAAATTTTATTAAATAATGATGATTTAAATGAGGCATTATATAACGTCTCAAATTTAGGCTTTATACCAACAATGGGAAGCTTGCATAAGGGTCATATATCGTTAATTAAAAAATCACAGAGAGAATGCAATAAAACAATCGTAAGTATATTTGTGAATCCAACCCAATTTAATAATAAAAAAGATTACAAAAAATACCCAAGAAATTATAAAAAAGATTTATCAATTTTGAATAAGCTAAAAGTTAATTTTGTATATTTGCCTCGTAAAGAAGATATTTATAAATCAAAAAGAGCGAAGAAAATTAAATTGGATAAAAAAGATAAAATTTTGTGTGCAAAACATAGAAATGGCCATTTTGAAGGAGTTATTGATATAATGGACCGCTTTACTAAAATCATTAAACCAAAAAAGATATTTATGGGTGAAAAAGATTTTCAACAATTATATCTTGTTAAAAAATTTATCGAGGAAAAGTATAATACAAAAATAATTTCTTGCAAAACAATAAGAGATAAAAATAAATTTGCTTTATCATCTAGAAATTTACTTTTAAACAAAACGGCCTTGATTAAAGCTGGTAATGTTGCAAAACACATATTTTCATTTAAAAAAAAAATATTCAAAAAAAAGAATATTCAAAAAATTATAAATGATAAAAAAAATGAGATTGAAAAATTATTTAATATCAAAGTTGAATATTTTGAGCTCAGAAATATTAGAAATTTTAAATCCTCAAACAAAACTAAAGACTCTAAAATATTTATTTCTTATTACTTAAACAAAGTCAGATTAATAGATAATATTTAATATTTATAAAAAATATGCACCTACTCCTAAAAAAGACACAAAGCCTATAACGTCTGTAATTGTTGTTACAAAAACACTCGAAGCTATTGCTGGATCTATATTCATTTTTTTTAGAGACACGGGTACTAGAATTCCAAACAATCCAGCAACAACCATAGTTAATATCATTGATATAGAGATTATTAATGAAAGCTGGATATCATTAAACCAAAATTGTACTACTAAAGAACTAATTATAGCAAAGATTATTCCATTCAAAATACCAATATTAAATTCTTTTAATATGTTTTGATTGAAATTATTTTTAGTTAAATCATTTGTTGCTAATGTTCTAACAGTTACTGCAAGAGTTTGCATTCCTGCATTACCTCCCATTGAAGCAACTATGGGCATTAAAAATGCTAAGACTACCATTTGTTCAATTGTTGCTCCAAATAAACTAATACAATATGTTGCCAAGAAGGCTGTGAAAAGATTCAAAAGTAACCAATTAAATCTCCTTTTTGTTTTGGTAAATACACCATCAGTTATTTCTTCATCACCTACGCCGGCCAATCTTAATGCATCTTCTTCTGCTTCTTCTTTTAATACGGTTAAAACATCATCTGACGTTATCATTCCAACTAGTTTATTATTTTTATCTACAACACATGCAGAATTTAAATTATAATTTTCAAACAAATGTCCTACTTCCTCCCTATCCATATCAACAGGTACTAAAAACGTAGAATCTTCCATAATTGATGACATTTTTGACTCTCTAGGTGTTCTCAAAACTTTGGAAGAAGGAACGGTCCCAATTGGTTTAAAATTTTCATCAACTATATAAATTTCTAAAAATTGCTCAGGAAGATCTTTGTTTTCACGCAAATAATCAATAGTTTGACCAACAGACCAATTACTAGGAATGGCAGTAAATTCTCTCTGCATAATTCTCGCCGCACTATCTTCTGGGTAACTTAATCCTTCGAGTAAGGCAAAACGATCTTTTGGTGGTAAGGCACTTAATATGTTATTTTTATCCTTTTCATCAACATTTTCTAAAATAGCTATTGCATCATCTGACTCTAGATTTTTAAGTATTCTTACTATTGCTTCAGATGAAAGGTATTTTATTATTTCTGATTGTACTGATTCATTTAATTCAATAAATACCTCTGGATCAATCTTAAAATTGTTTAATTTAATTAAATTTTCTCTATCATTCTGACCCAAATGTTCAATAATGTCAGCAGCATCTGCTGGATGCATTTCTTTAAAAGAATTTGTAATAAATAAAGCATCATTTGAGGTTATTTTGTCTGTAACAACTTTTATATATTCTTTATTAAATTCAAAGTTGACTTTTTTATCTTTGATTTTTTTAATTAAAGTCATAAATATTCCTATTATTCAGTCGGAACTTTTAATACAAATTTAAAAGATTACAATTTTTAAATGAATATAGAGATTAAAAAGTCAAAAAAACCAATAAAATACGATTTTGCTCTTCAATTAATGGAGGCAAGATTAATAGATATTAATAATAAAAATAAAAATGAACTTATATGGATTTTAGAGCATGAAGAAGTTTATACTGCAGGTACAAGTTATAAAGAAGAAGAAATTATTGATAAATCGATTAAAATTTTGAAAACAAATCGTGGAGGTAAAATAACCTATCATGGAGCTGGTCAATTAATTTGTTATTTTGTTATTGATTTAAAAAAAAGAAATAAAGATATTAGAAAATTTATTTCTATAATTGAAAAAACTGTAATTGATACCCTTGATGAATATGGAATAAAGTCTTTTACTGATAATAAAAATATTGGAATTTGGTATAATGATAATTCAAAAATTAAAAAAATTGCTGCTATAGGTGTTAGAGTCAGTAAATGGATTGCATACCATGGATTTTCAATAAATATTAATAATGATCTCAAAAAATATGACTCAATAATACCATGTGGTATCAGAAATAAAGGTGTAACAAACCTAATGGAGATTATAAATCAAGATTACAAAAATTTAGGAAATACTTTAATAAAAAATTTTATTTTAAATTTAAAAAACTAAGACGCTTAGACTTTATTAATTTTTTAAAATAATCTGGTAATAAAGCTTTATAAGTATACTTAATGTCATTAATCATAAATTTAATTTCATAAGAGTGAAGCATTAGATTTTTATTAATCCCTCTTGTTGAATTAAGTAATCTATACTTTGTATCACCAAATATTGGTTGTCCAATTGCATATAACTGTTTTCTAAGTTGATGTTTTCTTCCAGTTATAGGTTTTAACTTAATTAAGCTAGCTTCAGAATTTTTATCAATTACTTTAAATTGTGTTATTGCTTTTTCTATTATTTTTTTTCCATTTTCATATCTTATTAAATCATTATTCCATTCACCATAGTTTTTATCTAATTCACCATGACATATAGCTAAGTAAGTTTTATGGACTTTGCGTAATCTAAATAATGAGGTTAATAATTGAGCACTTTCTCTTTTTTTGGCAATGATAAATACCCCCGATGTATCTTTATCTAATCTGTGAACAGAGTAAGGTTTTGTATTACTGAAAATTTCACTTTTAGCAAATATATCAACCAGATTTTTTTTAGATTTAGTTCCACCTTGTACAGAGATGCCTGAGCTTTTATTTATGACAATAAAATCCTCATTATTATCTATTATTTGATTTTCATTTGATTTAATTATTTCTTTTGATGGGTGAAACTTTATATTTTTTTTAATGATTGTTTTTTTGAAGTTAATGTCAAATAAATCAATTTTATCATTAGCTTTAATTCTACACGAACTTTTAACTTTTTTTTTATTTAGTTTAATTTTTCCTTCTCTTAGATTTTTTTCAATCAATCCTTGAGGAAAATTTTCTATTATATGTCGTAACCAGCGATCAATACGCATACCGTTACACGTTGAATCAACGATATAAGACTTTTTCATGATTTAAAGATTATGCTGTTGCTTCTTTTTTTTCTTCAGCTTTTGATGTTTCTTTATTTGTATTATTTTTCTTTTTATCAACTCTTTTTGCATCTACATCTCTATCAACAAATTCAATTATAGCCATTGGTGCATTATCTCCATATCTATAACCAGCCCTAATTATTCTTGTATAACCACCACTTCTTTTCTCATATCTTTTTGAAAGAGTTTTTTTAACTTTATTTGCTGATTTAGAATCTTGTAATTGAGAAACTAACATTTTTGATGTTTGCAAAGTATCTTTTTTACCTAATGTTATAATTTTATCTGCCTGAGGTTTTAAAAATTTTGCTTTAGGCAGTGTGGTCTTAATTTGCTCATATTTAATTAACGAGTTAAGCATATTTTTAAGTAAAGCTTTCCTGTGTTCAGAAGTCCTATTTAACTTCTTATTAGCCATTCCGTGTCTCATTAAATAGCTTCCTCTAGTTTTTTAGACATTTCTGCAATATTTTCAGGAGGCCAATTTGGAATTTCCATACCTAGGTATAATGACATTCCAGTTAAAACTTCTTTAATTTCATTTAAAGACTTTCTACCAAAATTTGGAGTTCTAAGCATCTCACCCTCTGATTTTTGTACGAGATCTCCAATATAAATTATATTATCATTTTTAAGACAATTCATTGATCTCACGGATAGTTCAAGTTCATCAACTTTTCTTAATAAATTTTTATTAAATTCAGGTTCTGATGAGACTTCTTGAACTGGTGTTTCAACAGGTTCATCAAAATTTACAAACATTTTTAATTGATCTTGAAAAATTCTTGCAGAGTATGCTACAGCATCTTCAGCAGAAATAGATCCATTTGTTTCAACTTCCATTGTTAACTTATCGTAGTCAAGAGCCTTACCTTCTCTTGCTGTACTTATTGAATATGAAACTTTTTTTACTGGACTATATAGAGAATCTATAGCAATTAATCCTAACGGTGGTTCTTCTGGCTTATTCAATTCGGCAGGAACGTATCCTTTTCCAGTGTTTACATTCATTTCCATATGAAAATTAGTATTTTCATCTAAATTACAAATAACTAAATCTGGATTCAAAATTTCTACATCTGCTACTTTTGATATGTCAGATGCTTTTATTTCACCAGGACCTTTTGCGTCAAGTATAAGTTTTTTGGTACCTTCAGAATTTGATTTTAGAGCTAAAGATTTAACATTCAACACTATGTCGGTTACATCTTCTCTAACACCCTTAATTGAGGTAAACTCATGCAGAACTCCATCTATTTGAATTGAAGTAACTGCTGCACCTCTAATTGATGATAATAAAATTCTTCTTAAAGAATTACCTAACGTTAAACCGTAACCTTTTTCTAAAGGTTCGGCTATTATGGTAGCATGAGTTAAGTCATCACTTATTTTAACATCTAGTTTTGAGGGTTTAATTAGTGATTTCCAATTTTTTACATTTACATTTTCTACTTCCATTAAACTCTCCTTTTTTTTGGTGGCCGTGTACCATTGTGTGGCATAGGCGTAGTATCTTTTATTGATAAAATTTTAAATCCTCTAGCTTGTAATGCTCTTAACGCTGTTTCTCTACCAGAACCAGGTCCCTTGACCTCAACTGATAAAGTTTTCATACCATATTCAAGTGCTTTGGAAGCTGCAGAATCTGCTGCTATCTGAGCGGCATAAGGAGTCGATTTTCTTGAACCTTTAAAACCTTTTTGCCCAGCAGAAGCCCAAGATACTACATTTCCATTTGTATCAGCAATTGAAATTATTGTATTATTAAATGTTGATTGCACATACGCAATTCCATTCAAAATATTTTTTTTTAATTTCTTTTTTTTTGAATAGCTACTTTTATTAGTCTTTTTTACAGACTTATCATTTTTTTGATCTTTATTTTCGACCTTATCAACTTTTGCCATAATTATTTTTTAAGTGGTGTTAATTTTTTCCCAGCTATTGCTATTG
>CACDVM010000001.1 GCA_902556265.1 uncultured Pelagibacteraceae bacterium | reverse complement strand
AATTGCCTACGCAAAAACATAAATGTTTTTTATCAATGGTTTTAACATTCAAAAATTTTACTGCATTAGAACTTGTAAAAATAATTCCTTTTATATTAAACAAATCAAGCTCATCATAATTCATCTTTTCTATTTTTAATAATGGAAGGTGAGAAACCATATTTCCTAATGATTGAAATTTAAGAATCATTTCAGAACAGTCTTCTAATGGTCTTGTTAATAGAATATGTATATTATTTTTTATAAGCATTATTAGATTTTATTTTTAACAGCTGCCCCACTTCTTTGCCAAGATCTTTTGCATTTTCTATTTTAGAGGTTTTTTTTTCATAAAATCTTGAAGTACCGTCTAAAGAAAAAAGCTCTGCCTCTAAAGTTATTTTATCCCCATTTACTACAGCATGAGCACCAACAGCAGTTTCACAGTCTCCTTCTAATACCTTTAAAACACCTCTTTCTGCATTGGCTCTTAGATAAGTCTCATTATGATTTATTTTTTTTAATATAGGTATTATTTTGCAATCATTTTCTCGACATTGAAGAGAAATAATTCCTTGTCCTGAGCTTGGAATTATATCCTTCACTGAAAATATTTCTGAAATTAAATTTTCTAACTTTAAATATTTTATACCTACATAGGATAAAATTATAGCGTCATATAATCCATCATTTAGTTTTTTGACTCTTGTGTCAACGTTTCCTCTAATAAGTTTACATTTAACATCAGTTCTAATATTTTTAATTTGAAATTCTCTTCTAAATGAAGAGGTTCCAATAATTGCATTGGATTTTAAATCTTTAAGTTTTTTTTTGTTAGTTGTTATCAATATTTCTCTTGGATCATTTCTTTTTAAAAACGTATTAACTAGTAAACCTTTTGTTTCAATAGCTGGTAAATCCTTCAAAGCATGAACAGCTATATCAATTTTTTTTTCTTGTAACTCATGTTCTATGTTTGATGAAAACAAGCCTTTACCTCCAATTTCAGATAATCTGACATTCTGAGCTTGATCACCTTTTGTTGTAATTTTTTTAATTATCACATTTTCTTCGTTTAAATCAGTATTTTGTAAAATTTTATCTTTTGCTATTTGGGCATAAATTAATGCTAGTTTACTGGCTCTGGATCCAATGATTATTTTTTCATTCATAAATAAATTTATTTCTTTTTTCTAATGAGATTGTACATTTAATAAAAACTATTTGAATGAGTAAAAAACCCTTAATTCTTGGAATAGAGTCAAGTTGTGACGAGACGGCAGCATCTTTAATAACAGAAAATGACAAGGGAATACCTGTTGTTTTATCAAACATTATTTCTAGCCAAGTTGATGTACACAAGGAGTTTGGTGGAGTAGTTCCTGAATTAGCAGCTAGATCACATATGGAAAAAATAGATCAGATTGTTAAAAAAGCAATTGATGACAGTGGACGAAAAATTGATGAAATAGATGCTGTTGCCTCAACTGCTGGTCCAGGTTTAATAGTTTGCCTATCCGTAGGTTTAAGTTTTGGAAAAGCCCTTGCGGCCAGCTTAAATAAACCTTTCATAGCTGTTAATCATTTAGAGGGACATGCTTTAAGTCCTAAATTAAATTCGTCTTTAAATTATCCCTACTTACTTTTGTTAATTTCTGGAGGTCATTCACAATTTTTAAATGTACAAGGACTTGGAAAATACAAAAGATTAGGCACAACTATAGATGATGCATTAGGTGAGGCTTTTGACAAAACTGCAAAACTTTTAGGTATAGAATTTCCTGGAGGACCCCAAATTGAAATAATGGCAAACAAAGGTGATCCAAATAAATTTCATTTACCAAAACCAATAATTGGTAAAGGTGGGTGTAACCTGTCTTTTGCTGGATTAAAAACTGCAGTCTTAAAAATAGCTAAAAAAATTCAAACAGATAAAGAAAAATTTGATTTAGCTGCTTCTTTTCAAAAAACAGTGGAAGAAATTCTATATAAAAAAACTAAAATTGCGTTTAACCAATTTGAGGAGCAAAACAATCTAAGAGAAAAAAAGTTTGTAGTTGCAGGAGGTGTTGCAGCAAATAAAAAAATAAGATCAATGTTAATAAATTTATGTAAAGAGGAAAATTATCAAAATATATTTCCTCCAGTAGAGTTATGTGGTGACAATGCTGCAATGATAGCAATGGTCGGTTTAGAAAAATTTAAAATAAAAAAATTTAATAATTTAGATCATCCAGCTATTCCAAGGTGGCCTCTTGATGAAAAAGCCTCTTTTTTAAAAGGTGCAGGAGTTAAATTTTAATGAAATATTGGCTAATGAAATCCGAACCAGATGTATGGTCAATAGATCAGCAAAAAAATGTTGGTAATAAAGGGGCGCCCTGGGATGGTGTTAGAAATTATCAGGCAGCTAAAAATTTAAAGTCCATGAAAAAAGGTGATCAATGTTTTTTTTATCATTCAAACATAGGGAAAGAGATTGTGGGTGTTGTTGAAGTAACCAAAGAACATTATATTGATAAAACTGACCAATCTGGTCGGTTTGTAGCAGTTACCGTAAAATTTATTAAAAAGCTAAATAGACCTATTACACTTGAAGAAATTAAAAAAAATAAGGAATTAAGCCATTTATCTTTAATTAAACAAAGCAGGTTATCTGTTATGCCCATAGATTCTAAAAGCTGGAAAATTTTAAATAAGATGAGTAAGATTTAATTATATGGCAAAAAAAAAGAGAAAATCCAAAATTAAAAAAAGACCTTCAAAAAAAAGAAGGAAAGTTAGAAAAAAGCCTTTAAAAAAAAGAAGGAAGGTTAGAAAAAAGCCTTTAAGTAAAGCAAAGTTTTTAAATAAAAATAAAAAAACTGAAAAATCATTATCTACTGAGTTAATTTTTAAAACCAAACAAGAATGGATAAAAAATGGCTTAGCTAACAAGTCACAATACCAAACCAAATATAATGAATCGATTAAAAACAATAATTCTTTTTGGAAAAAAGAAGGAAAAAGAATTACCTGGATAAAACCATATAAAAAAATTAAAGATGTAAAGTACAGCAAGGAAGAAGTTAGGATTAAATGGTATGAGGATGGAACTCTAAATGCTTCAGCTAATTGTATCGACAGACATTTAAAAGATAAAAAAGATAAAACAGCAATTATATGGGTTGGTGATGATCCAAAAGATACTCAAAAAATTTCATACAAACAACTTCACCAAAAAGTTTCCAAAGCAGCGAATGGTTTAAAAAAACTTGGAATTAAAAAAGGAGATCGGGTTACAATATATCTCACCATGATCCCTGAACTAGCTGTTTTAATGCTTGCATGTGCCAGAATTGGAGCAATTCATTCGATAATTTTTGGTGGATTTTCAGCTGAATCTATTTCTGGAAGAGTTAATGACTGTGAGTCTGAATATATCATTACAGCAGATGAAGGTGTTAGAGGAGGAAAAATAATACCTTTAAAATCAACTACTGATGAAGCTTTAACTAACTGTCCAAATATAAAAAAATGCATTGTAGTTAAAAGAACTGGTAATTATGTTTTTTGGAATAACGAAAGAGATGTTTGGTATCATGATTTAATTAAAGATGTACCAAATTATTGTGAACCAGAAGAAATGAGTGCTGAAGATCCTTTGTTTATTCTTTATACATCTGGATCAACAGGCAAACCTAAAGGAGTATTGCACACCACTGGTGGATATATGGTTTATGCCTCTATGACACACCAATATATCTTCAATTACAAACCTAAAGATATTTATTGGTGTACCGCAGATATTGGATGGGTAACAGGACATAGTTATATAATTTACGGACCGCTATCTAATGGAGCAACAACTATTATGTTTGAAGGTGTTCCAAATTATCCTGATAGCTCTAGATGGTGGCAGATTGTTGATAAATTTAAGGTCAACACTTTTTATACTGCCCCAACTGCAATAAGAGCCTTGATGAGAGAAGGTGATGATCCTGTAAATAAAACATCAAGAAAATCTCTAAAATTATTAGGAACTGTTGGAGAGCCTATAAATCCAGAGGCTTGGATGTGGTATTATAAGATTGTAGGTAACTCAAAATGTCCAATAGTTGACACTTGGTGGCAAACAGAAACTGGAGGGATTTTGATTGCCCCACAAACAGGAGCCATACCTTTAAAACCTGGTTCAGCAACAAAACCTTTTTATGGAATCAAACCAGTTCTTGTAAATAAAGATGGTAAAGAAATTAAAGGTGCTGGAGAAGGTAGACTTTGTATTGGACAATCATGGCCAGGACAAATGAGAACTGTGTATGGTGACCACCAAAGATTTATAGATACTTATTTTTCACAATTTGATGGAAAATATTTCACAGGTGATGGGTGTAAAAGAGATAAAGATGGATACTACTGGATCACAGGTAGGGTTGATGATGTAATTATAGTATCTGGTCATAATTTAGGTACTGCAGAAATTGAAAGTGCATTTGTTGCTCATCCAAAGGTAGCTGAAGCTGCAGTTGTTGGTTACCCACATGACATAAAGGGAAATGGTTTATATTGCTATGTAACTTTAAATGCTGGTGAGGCTGAAACGGGTGAACTTGAGAGAGATTTAAAACTTTGGGTAAGGAAACAAATTGGCCCATTAGCAACTCCCGATCTTATTCATTTTTCTCCTGGTTTACCAAAAACCAGGTCAGGAAAAATTATGAGAAGAATTTTGAGAAAAATTGCTGCCAATGAACATGATCAATTAGGTGATACAACCACTCTAGCTGATCCAAGTGTTGTCTCGAGCTTAGTTGAAAATAGAAAAAATATTTAAAGTTGTACTCGTTCTTTAAATTCTTTTTTGACAACATCCCACTTTAAAATCATTGAATTTAAAACTATTTTTCTATCTAATGTTTTTAGCTCATCTGCAATTGGTGCCCACTTAAACAAAGATAATGCACTTGGATTAAATGGAAGTTCATTATAATAATTTTCCCAGTTAATATTTTTTAGTCTTTCATCAAAACTTTTTTTAGTTTCTTCGATGATATTTATGGGCATTTTATTTGTAGTTTCATCATCTAAAATTTTAAAAAATACTTCTTTAGCCTTATCAGTTTCTTGATAGTTAAGATTAGCTTTCAAATAAGAAAATGTAAAAAATGTCAAATCTTGAAGTGCAACTGCATAAATATTCCACTTTGCTAAATTTACAGATCCCATAAATTTATCATTTTCAAAGTGGAGAACATATCTTGTTCCCATTCTTGTTTTCAAATATCCATATAAAGTAACTTGTGTAACCCAAGCTGATTTTGATTGAATGAAACTTTCAAGATCATCCAAATCGCCTATTTTTTTCTTAGGTATAAAAGCTTTGAAAAGAGCAAAAAGATAGATTTTAAAATCACTCCATGACAAGTCTTTCCATGTTAATTTATATTTTGCCATAAAAATCCATATTTTATTGATTTATACCTTAAAAAATCAACTTTTCTGTACAATTTTAACACTTTCAATCTCTTTCATAATGGTTATGGTTTTGGCCAGTTATAACTAAAAAGAGAGAGGTATAAATGTCAAAACAAGCACAACACTGGGAAAAAACCAGGAATTTGCTATTCGTTACGTTAGCAATCTGGTTTGTATTCTCAATTGGCATCTTCTTATTCGGAGCTGAAATGAATGAGGTCACAGGACCTTTCGGTTATCCATGGACATATTGGTTTACATGTCAAGGATCTCTTGGAATTTTCGTAATCCTAATTTTCTGGTTTGCGAATAGACAAGAAAAAATCGATGAAGAATTCGGCTTTTCAGAAAGAGGGGACGACTAATGAAAGGTAATTTTATAGATAACTTGCCTAAAGTTTATGGAATCTACACAGGTGGATTTTTAGCTTTCATAATCATTATGGCAATTTGCGAGCAGATGGGTATGACTGCGAAAACAATAGGTATTTGTTTCGTGGCCTTCACAGTAGCCATCTACGCAATAATCGGTTGGCTATCACGTACAGCACAAGCAGATGCATATTACGTTGCTGGAAGACAAGTACCTACCGTGTTCAATGGAATGGCGACTGCAGCAGACTGGATGTCTGGTGCTTCGTTTGTTGCAATGGCAGGTGGTATTTACTTTAAAGGTTACGGATACATGGCACTACTTGTTGGTTGGACTGGTGGTTATGTATTAGTTGCATCTTTATTAGCACCATACTTAAGAAAATTTGGCTGTTACACAGTCCCAGATTTTATCGGTACAAGATACGGTGGTAATTTAGCTAGGTTACTTGCGGTAATAGTTTTAACTGTTGCTTCATTTACTTATGTGACTGCACAAATTAACGCTACAGGTACAATTGCTTCTGTTGCTTTAGATATTCCATTCCAATACGCAGTTTATGTTGGATTAGTAAGTATTTTACTATGTTCAATGTTAGGTGGTATGAGAGGAGTAACTTGGACACAGGTTGCACAATACATTGTGCTAATTATAGCTTACTTACTTCCAGTATTCTGGATCAGTAACAAAATGGGTGCGGGTTTCTTCCCACACTTTATGTTAGCTGATGAAGTAGCTAGAATTGGTGAGCTAGAACAGCAATTTGGTTTTGTTGCAAATTCAAAAGAGAATCTTGCAGTGGTACCGAAAGGTTTGGCTGGAATAACTAAAGCTCACTCAGCGGTAAACGCTACACCTTGGGCATTTATTTCATTAGCACTAGCGATGATGATGGGAACAGCTTCATTGCCTCACGTGATGATGAGATATTTCACTACTCCAAGTGTAAAAGCAGCTAGAAAATCAGTAGGTTGGTCTTTATTCTTTATCTTCCTACTTTATTCTTCTGCTCCAATGTTAGCGACACTATCTAAATTGTCATTGATTGATCCGTCATTACCAACAGGTATTATCGGTAAATCAATTGCAGAAGTTCAAGCGATAGATTGGTATCAAAACTGGAACCAAGCAAACTTGATGTTTGTAAGCGACTTTAACGGAAATGGAACTCTTGAATTAAATGAGTTTTTCATGGGTGGTAAAGCCGTTGTGTTAGCAACACCAGAAATAGCTGGATTACCATACGTAATCTCAGGTCTGGTTGCTGCTGGAGGTATGGCTGCTGCCATGTCAACAGCCGATGGTTTGATTCTAGCAATTGCAAATGCTTTATCACATGACTTGTACTACAAGATCATTGATCCAAAAGCAGAAACTGCAAAACGACTAGTTGTTGCAAGGGTATTACTTGTAGTAATTGGTTTTGCTGGTGCAACTATTGCAGCAATGGAGATCCAAGGTATCTTAGGTTCAGTAATCTGGGCTTTTGACTTTGCGATGTCTGGATTGTTCTTCCCACTTGTACTTGGTGTATGGTGGAAGAGAGCAAACAGAGAAGGTGCTATAGCTGGTATGGCTTTAGGTCTAATTTCTGGTGCTTGGTATCTAGTTTGGGTACGAACAGGCGGAAGTGGATTCTTAGGTATTACTCAGTTAACATTTGGTATCTTCGGATCTGCAGTTAGTTTAGTATCTATGGTAGTTGTGAGTTTAATTACTTCAGCACCAAATGCTGCTACACAAAAAATGGTTGATGAGGTTCGAGTACCATCTGGTAGAACGATCCTTGGCAAACAATAAAAAATATTAATTAATAGGGGCGATTAATTTCGCCCCTTTTAATTTCATACTTTTTCCAATATAAATTTTATAATGTCCGCTAATTTTCACCCTTTGGTTTATATAATTGATTATATTCTTGGAGTAATTATGTGGACTTTAATTGGTAGGGTAGCGATGAACATCTTCCAAAAAGAGGATTCTGAGTTTTTTTTTATGAGAGTATTTGTTAAATTTACTAATCCACTAATTAAAATTTTTAAACCTTTAACACCTTCGTTTGTTATCCAGCCCTTAGTTCCATTATATGTAGCTTGGTTTTTCTTCATGATAAGATTTTACTTAATGCCCTGGATTTTAGGTTATTCCGTAATGGGCATGTTGTCTTTTCCTTTGGAAAGTGAAATTTCGAGACAAATTTACCAATTTTTTAATTCAATTAAATTTTAAAAATTGATACTAGTTAAACTAGTTATCAATGAAAAAAATAAAAATTTCACCCTCAATATTATCAGCTGATTTTAGTCAGCTAGGAAATGAAATAAAGAAATTAGAAGAAGGAGGAGCAGACATGATACATGTTGATGTCATGGATGGTCACTTTGTTCCAAATTTGACGATTGGCCCTCCAGTTATAAAAGCTTTAAAAAAAAAATCTTCAATATTATTTGACGTACACTTAATGATTTCACCAGTTCACAAATACATTGAAGCATACTCTAATGCTGGTGCAGATATAATTACAATTCATCCAGAGGCTACTGATAATTTAAATTTATCAATTCTAAAAATCAAAGAATTAAAAAAGAAAGTTGGGGTATCTTTAAATCCTGAGACTAAAATTGATACTATTTTAAATGAATTACATCAAATTGATTTGGTTCTTGTAATGAGTGTAAATCCAGGGTTTGGGGGACAAAAATTTATACCTGAAGTTCTCACTAAAATAAAGGAGTTAAAAAAAATTCAAAAAGAAAAAAAATTAAATTTTGATATTGAAATCGATGGTGGAATAAATTTTGAAAATTGTAAAAAGGCAGTAGAAGCTGGTGCAAATATTCTTGTTTCTGGCACCACAATTTTTAAAAGTAATAATGGAGATATAAAAAAAAATATTGAATTATTAAGATCAAAATAATTTCATGATTTATATAAATCGTTTTTTTTTAAGTATATTAGATCAATTTAGAAATTTTTATCTTAATTCTAAATTTTACGATAAAAAAATTTCTAAAATTTATAATAAAGATTTATTTTATAAACCTAGTCCCTATTTACTTTCGTCTTTAATTAAATATCAAAAAAAAAAGATAAAAATTGAAGATTTTTCTTTAGATGAAATCTGGAATAATAATAACAATTTAAATTTAAAAGAATTTAAAAAGCTAAATAATTTCTATTGGCTTTTTAGTTTAGATTTAAAATCATCAAAAAAAACCGTACAATCAATTATTACAAACTGGATTAACAATAATAATAATTATAATAAAAAAAGTTGGAACTTTGATCTGACAGCAAAAAGAGTCATAGCTTGGTTATCATGTCATAATCTTACTTACGAGGAAAGTAATAAAAAATATAAAGATGATTTTAATAAAATAATTCAAAAACAAACAAATCATTTAATAAATGAAATTAGTAGATCTGAATTAATTGATGATAAATTAGTTGGCTGTGCATCTATTATTTTAGTTGGACTTTGTTATCAAAACGAAAAAAAATATTTATCTTTTGGATCAAATCTTCTCAAAAAAATATCGAAATTGACTTTGGATAATTATAATTTTCCAAAATCAAGAAATATCAAACAATTAATTTTTTTTTTAAAATATTTTATTTTGGTAAGAGAATGGTTTAAAGAAGCTCATGTCAATGTACCTGAGCACATTGAGGAAACTATTTATTACCTCGGGCAAGGATATGCTTTTGTTTGGCAGAATATAGGATCAGATTTACTTTTTAATGGAAATAATATTTCTAACAATGGAGATTTTGACAATTATCTAAAAAGATTAGGTTACAAGTTTAAAAATGTGAACCAAGAGTGTGGTGGTTATATAATTTTGAGAAATAAGAAAATTAGTTTAACAATGGATGCGGGGCCTACACCAAATTTAGATCATACTAGAAATTATCAATCTGGAGCGTTGTCTTTTGAAATATTATCGAATGGGAAAAAATTAATAAGTAATTGCGGTTATTACAAAAAAAAAAATAGTAAACTCAATCAATTATCTAGATCATCAGCAGCACAAAGTACTTTAATTATTGATGATAATTCATCATGTAAATTTACAAAAATTCATGACACCTTCATAATCAAAGACAATTTGAAAATAATTAAAAGAAACTTTGTATTTGAAAAAAATTATTGGAAAATAAATGCTGTGCATGATGGTTACCAAAAAAAATATAATTCATTACATGAAAGAACAATTGAATTTTATACGGAACAAATGGCTTTTATCGGAACAGATAAAATAATTAAAAAAAAAACAAATAATAATTATAAATTTGATATTAGATTTCATTTAGAACCAGGTGTTAAATTAATGAAAACACAAGACAATAAAACAATTTTAATAGAACTAGAAGATGAAGGTTGGAAATTTACTTGTGATAATTATGATATTAATATTGATAATGGTTTATATTTCGGTAATAAAAATTTATATATTGAAAATCAAAACATTTTTATAACTGGCATATCAAATAACGAAGTAGAAATTATTAATTGGGAAGTAAAAAAAATATAATGAAAAGAATTAGATCAGCATTAATATCTGTATCAGATAAGTCAGGCTTAAAACCACTTTTAAAAGTCCTCAAGAATAACAATATCAAATTAATTAGCTCAGGTGGAACATTTAAAGAAATTAAAAATCTCAGATTTAAATGTTTAGAGGTATCAAATTTTACTGGTTTTAATGAAATTCTTGATGGTAGAGTTAAAACTTTACACCCAAAAATCCATGCTGGAATTTTAAATAAAAGAAACAATAAAAATCATTTAAAAGATTTAAAAAATAATAATTTTGAGAATATCGATTTAGTAATTGTAAATTTTTATCCATTTGAACAAACTGTAAAAAAAAAAAAAGATCATAATAAAATTATTGAGAATATAGATATAGGTGGACCAACTATGGTTAGATCAGCCGCAAAAAATTATAATGATGTTACTGTAATTACATCAATTGATCAATATTCTGAACTTATTGATCAATTAAAAATTAATAAAGGATCTACCTCTTTTGGATTCAGAGAAAAAATGTCTAAATTAGCATTTGCTGAGACAGCTTATTATGACTCATTAATAACAAATTATTTTAATAAAAATTCAAATGCCAATTTTCCTAAAAAAAAAATTTTTCAGTTAAATTTAATTGAAAAATTAAGATATGGTGAAAACCCTCATCAAGAAAGTGCAATTTATTCAGAAGATAAAGATCTTAAAATTAAAAAAATCCATGGAAAATCTTTAAGCTATAATAATTACAATGATATTTTTTCAGCTTTGACAATTTCAAAATCTCTTCCAAAAAATACCGGAACAGTTATTGTTAAGCATGCAAATCCTTGCGGGGTATCAATTCTTAAGAATAAACTAAATAGTTATAAATCTGCGTTAGCATGTGATCCTACAAGCGCGTTTGGTGGTATTGTTTCTTGTAACTTTAAAATAACTGAAACTTTGGCCACAGAACTAAATAAAATCTTTCTTGAAGTAATAATAGCTAATGGATTTGACAAAAAAGCACTCAAAATATTAAAATCCAAAAAAAATTTAAGATTATTAGACGCATCTAATTTTACTTTAGAAACAGTTTTAAGATTTAATTCTATTAACAACTCCATGCTGATACAATCAGAAGATAAAGAAATATTTTCAAAAAAAAATTTTAAAATTGTTTCAAAAAAGAAACCAAATAAATCACAGTTGGATAATTTAATTTTTGCATTTAATGTTTGCCGTTATGTAAAATCAAATGCAATAGTGCTTGCGAGTAATAAATCAACTATAGGAATTGGATCAGGACAACCAAGTAGACTTGACAGTTGTAAAATTGCTATTGATAAAATGAAAAAATTTTCAAAAGTGAAAGATGAAATTGTTGCAGCATCCGATGCTTTTTTTCCTTTTGTAGATGGAATTGAAAAACTTGTTCAATCTGGAGTCTCTGCTGTTGTTCAACCTTCAGGATCAATTAGAGATAAAGAGATTATTAAATTTGCAGACTCCACAAAAACTATTCTTATTTTTTCAAAAACAAGACACTTTAGGCATTAACATTCTTGTCAATTTTTGCAGCCAAAATAAAATCATTTTCTGAAAGCCCCTCGATCGCATGAGTTGTTATATTAATCTTTGCATATCCCCAACCAAATAAAATCTCTGGATGATGCCCCTCCTCCTCAGATATTTTACCAACCCTATTAACAAAATTTTGACTTTCTAAAAAGTTTTTGAACTTAAATTTTTTTTCTAAAAAATAAATATTATTTTCATTTTTAATAATATCCCACCCATCTATTTTTTTTTGATATTTGTGAATTTCAGAAATATCTAATGCTGGAACACCCCCCTCACAGGGTAAACATTTTTTATTTAATAAATCGCTCATAATTGGAGCGGGCAAAGGGGGTCGAACCCTCGACCTTCTCGTTGGCAACGAGACGCTCTACCACTGAGCTATGCCCGCTTATTTGAAATTATTATAAATATCGCTTTTCTTAATTGCAAGAAATATAAATTTTATAGGTTATATTTGTTGAGCCAAGAATATTTATTTTCAAATCCTTTAATAAATTTTTTATAAACATTATATTTATCCTTATCGTATCTATAAATTTTTTCCCTAATTTGAATATTACTTGCTGTCTTAGAAAATAGATCTGTTCTTTTGTGAAATTCCAGACTTTTTTCAGCCCACTCTAAATTACAAAAATCAAAAATTTTTTTTGAAATTTCGGTACTATTAGATGTAAATTCAGATAAATTTACTGAATATATTTTGTTACCAAATTTTTTTTTAAAATTTTCCATCACTAGCAAATAATTATCTAAATAATTTAAAATATTTTCTAAAGAATGTGTCCAGGTCATTTTAGTAAAAAAATTTTGATATATTGCAAAAATAGTGTCTATATAATTTCGCTCACAATGTATGAACTTTGCGTTAGGAAATAAATTTAAAATTAGATCTATATAAAAAAAATTTTCTAATGACTTATCTACAAAATAAAAATTTTTTTCTTTCTTTAATAAGTTTAAATTTTCATATTTTTTATAAATATCATCGCTAATTTTTTTATAATCAATAATTATTTCATTTTGATTAAATAGTAATTTGGGATTTTCTTCTCTAACTGATTTTAGAACAGCCCAATTAATAATAGCTGTCTCACCTCCATTTGGTATCTTTCTTTTTCCAGAAGAAATAATGCCCTCTATCAAAGTAGATCCAGATCTGGGCATACCAATAATAAAAATTGGATTTAATAAACTATTATTTTTATCGTCTGTGTTTGAATTTATAATTTTAAATTTACCAAATTTTTTAGGGATTATATTTAACCAGTATGACAAACTTTGATCAAATATTTTTGGGTTTACACTTTTATAAAAAAACTGATGACCTTTATTAAGATATTCTATTTCTTTTTCAAAGTTTTTCTTTTTATTTTCATTTTTTGCCAAAATAAAATAACCTGATGCTTTATTATAATTATTTACATCATTTTTTTTTTAATAAATCCTTAATTTGATTTATCACTTTTTCATTAAAAAAATGAAAATTTATCCTCGATAAATTAAAATAAATAGAGAGATTATTTTTATCATCATTAATTAATTCTTTATAGACATCCTCTGCTTTATTTAAATTTCCCATTTCATGATAAAGTATAGCTAAATTTGTCTTAGCTATTTGATAATATGGGTCTATCAAAATTGATTTTTCATAAGATTTAATTGCTTCATCATATCTCCCCTGTTCCTTTAAAATATTTCCAATGTTATTAAACGCCCTTTTATTCTTTGGGCTGATATTTAAAATTTTTTTTAATAAACTTAATGACGCATCTAAATTATTTTTCTCTTTTTGTAATTGAGCTGAGCTCATTAATTTATCTATTTTTTTATTTAAATTCTTATCCATGAATATATAAAATTTTATAACTTTATTTGAACTTGGTTAAACTTAAAATTTTTGTTAGAATAAATTATGATAAATAAACAAGAGTTACCTAATAAAATTTCTATTTTTCCCCTGGATAATTTTATCATATTTCCAAAAACTTCTGTCCCACTTAATATATTTGAACCAAGATATATTGATATGGTAAATGATAGTATGAAGACTAATAAGCTAATAGGCATGATACAACCAAAAAATTTGAATAATAATGGTGTGCCCGAGTTACATAATATTGGCTGCCTAGGTAAAATAACATCTTTTAAAGAAACAAGTGATGGAAGATATTTAATAGAATTAAAAGGAATAATTAGATTTAAAGTCATTAAAGAAATTAATTCAGACAAAAAATATCGTGAATGTGAAATCTCATTTGATAATTACTACGACGATTTAGAAAATAAAAGTGAAGCTCTAAAATTTTCTGATTTGGAATTAATATTTAAAGATTTGAAAATGTTGTTTGAGAAAAAAGGTTTTGTAATTAATTGGAAAGCCCTGGAAAAACAAAATCTCGACGAAACTATTAATGCTCTTGCTATGGCTTCACCATTTACACTGGAAGAGAAACAAGTTTTATTAGAAGCAAAAAATTTAGAACTAAGAAAAACAAAAATTGCTGAAATATTAACAACTTATACTTTCGACCTTTATAATAATAAGACTGTTCAATAATTTAAAAAAAAATTCCTTTATCTGCGATTTTAATAAAAAGATTGTTCGTTACTTTATTTTTTCCAAGGTATTGAACTGATTTACTTAAAATTGAATTTTTTGTTTTACTTTCTAAGTTAAAAAACTCATAAATAAAATCAATTCCATTCGAAAAAAGATAATTTTTATGTTTAGTTTTTTTCTCAAAATCAGTACAGATTGACTTATCTAACCCAAGTCCATGTCTTATCTTAAATCTAATTAAATTTAACAGAACTTTTATGTCTCTTATTGACATGTTAAACCCCTGACCTGCTAATGGGTGTAATTTGTGCAACATATCTCCAAATGCCAGTAGATTGTCATTGTAATAAGTTCTTAAATTAGATGAACTTAATTCAAAACTAGAATTTCCATAAATTTGAATTATTGAATATTTGTTGTTATATTTTTTTATTAAATTTTTTAGATTAACGTTTTGAGGACCCTTTACAGAAAACACAACGGAAGTTTCTTGATCTGAGATGGGCAAAAATGCCAAAGGACCTTTTTCTGTAAAAATTTGTACTGCAGTGTTATTATTAGGCTTTTTTTTATGTTTGATTATAAGTGAGTGTGCATAACTATTATATTCTTTATTAATTTTCTTATAAAAAAATTTTTTTGCTATTGAAGAATTAAAATCACAATTTATAAATAAATTATAATTTCTATTAAGTAATTTTTTACTCTCTATCATATTTTTTGTTTTAAAAAGCTTATTTTTATTTAGTTCTTTGATCAAACAACTTTGTAATTCATGATTTTTGATAATCGAAAAAAGATTTTGTTTATTCTTTTCAAAATTCAAAACTTTATTATCCTTAAAGTTTTCACTGTAAATTTCTATTTTATTAATATTCCATAATAATTTTTTAATATTTAAAATATTCTCATTAAAAAATTTTATGTTACTCTTTGAAATGCCAATCGTGCGAGACCTATCTAAACTTTTAGCTTTTTGATTTGCATAAATATCTACACTTATTCCTTCATCTACCAAAGTTTTTGCTAATGTTAAGCTTGTTAATCCTCTACCAATTATACATACTTTCATAATAATTTTAATTTTAACAACAAAAATTAGATGATACAAAGTGGTAAATGTGATTCATCTGATATGGATATAAAAAATATAGCTAATTTAATAATAATATTTACTATAAATAGACTAATTGAAATAATTGGACTAATTATTTCTATTCTAGGCATTTTACTTTTAATTTCTTTAGTCTCTTATTCATCTACTGATCCAAACTTCATATTTACTAAAAATACCAAAATTGAAAATTTACTGGGATTTCAGGGTAGTTATATATCAGATCTTTTTTTTCAATCAGTTGGACTAATAGCTTACTTAGTTTCAATTACTTATTTTTTTACTGGAATTAATATTCTAAAAAATAAAAAATTATTTTTATTTATTCAAAATACTTTTTTTATAATTATTTATTTACTAATTGGATCGACCTTTTTTAGCTTTTTTTATAACGACTCATTTAGTCTTTATATAAATGGTAATGGTGGATTTGTAGGTAATTATTTTAATCAGCTTATTTTCAAAGACCCGATAAATTCTTACATGAATTTTACTTATTATTTCTTTATAACATTAATTATTCTATTTTTTTTAATAAGTATCAACTTTGAACCTAAGAATTTTTTTCTATCAATTAAAAAATTGGCTCAGTTTATTTTTAAAAAAAATAATAAAAATTATACGAATAAAAACGAAATAATCAGTGAGTACATTCCTCAAGATGAAATTAAAAATTTAATTCAAGAAGATTTACCATTTATCAAAGCAGAAAAAATAGAAAATTCAAATAAACTTAAATTTAAAATTCCATCAATTGAATTATTAAAAATTCCTTCAAAAAATGAAAGATCAAATTCAAATAAGAATGAAAGCAATAATCCAGAATTTCTGGAGAAGATTTTATTAGATTTTGGTGTAAGTGGAAATATAAAGAAAGTAAGTAATGGACCTGTTGTGACTTTAAATGAGTTTGAGCCAGCAGCTGGAGTAAAGGTTTCAAAAATAATAAATCTTTCGGATGATATTGCAAGAAATACAAGTTCTGAGTCTGCCCGTATTGCGACTATTCCAGGTAGTAATACAGTTGGTATTGAGTTACCCAACTCTTATAGAGAAAATGTTTATTTAAGTGAAATATTGAATGACCCAAATTTTAAAAACAAAAATATCAATTTACCAATAGCGCTTGGAAAAAATATTTCTGGGGTACCTATAATAGGAGATTTGGCATCTATGCCTCACTTGTTAATCGCTGGCACAACTGGTTCAGGAAAATCAGTTTGTATTAATACAATTATTCTATCATTGCTTTACCGACATACTCCAGACAAATGCAAGTTTATTTTAATTGATCCCAAGATGTTGGAACTTTCTACTTATGAAGGTGTTCCTCATTTACTTTGTCCAGTGATTACCGAAGCTAAAAAAGCTGCATCTGTTTTAGGGTGGGTAGTTAAAGAAATGGAAAATAGATATAAATTAATGACAAAAGAAGGAGTTAGAAATATTGATGGCTATAATGCAAAACATAAACTTTCAATGCCATATATAATTGTTGTTGTAGATGAGATGTCTGATTTAATGTTAGTTGCTGGTAAGGAAATTGAAAATTATATTCAAAAATTATCTCAAATGGCAAGAGCCGCAGGTATTCACATCATAATGGCAACTCAAAGACCTAGTGTAGATGTTATTACGGGCACGATCAAAGCCAACTTTCCTACCCGTATTTCATTTCAGGTTACTTCAAAAATTGATAGTAGAACAATTTTAGGTGAACAAGGTGCTGAACAACTATTGGGTAAAGGAGACATGCTCTACATGTCTTCAGCTAACAAGATAATCAGAATTCACGCACCCTTCGTATCTGACAATGAAATTGAAAAGATAAATAATTTTTTAAGGTCACAAGCTGAACCAGACTATGTTGATGAAATATTAAATTTTGCTGATGAAAAGGAACTAAATGAAAATTCTAAAAATCAAGCTGATAAGGATGAATTGTATCAAACTGCTATTGAAATAATTAAATCAGAAGGTAAAGCATCAACATCTTTTTTACAAAGAAAACTTCAGATCGGCTATAATAGAGCAGCCAGAATTATTGATATGATGGAAGATGAGGGGATCGTAAGTAAAGCAAATCATGTTGGAAAACGTGATGTTTTATAATGAAAAACTTTTTTTTAATATTATTATTATTTTTTTTTTGCACAAAGACTCTAGCTTCTAATAAACAAAATATAATTAAAAACTTAGAAGTTATTGATAATATATCTTTTAATTTTGAGCAAAGTGTGAATGGGAAAAAAGAAAATGGAAAATGTACGATACAATATCCAAAGAAAGTTAATTGTAAATATAATTTAAAAAATCAAAAGGTTTTAATTTCAAATGGCAAATCATTAGTAATAAAAACCATAACTAGCTATTATTTATATCCGTTAGAAAAAACACCATTGAATTTAATATTAGATAAAAAGTTTTTAATTAAAAAAATTAAAAATTTAGAAGAAAGAATTATTGAAAATAAATTTATAAATTTTAAATTTATAGAAAATGATAATGAAATAAATATTTTTTTTGATAAAAAAAATTATAATTTAATTGGCTGGCAAACATTAGATATTTATCAAAATTTAAGTATTACTTACCTTTATTCGATTGTTAAAAACCGAAAATTAGAGGAAAATATTTTTATTATTCCGAGACAAAATTAATTCAGATTACCAATGTTTCTTTTTTAAAAATTTTCATACCCCGAGCAACATAATTTGATAAAGCATTTTTATGATCTAAGGAGCAAGTATGTACCCATACACGCTTTGTTTCATTCAAAAATGATTTTTTAATTGCGGATGATAAAAGAAAAGATCCTAATTTGCGGTTTTGATATTCCTCGAGTAATCCAAGATAAGCTATTTCAACTTCATTTTTGTCATCATGTGTAATAAGCTCAAAATATCCTACTAAATCTTCATTTTTTTCTAAAACATAAGTTTTTACTTTTTCATCAGACGTATATCGAATCCATTCTTCTTCACTCCAAGTAAGACGATCTACCCAATGATGTTTTTTACCAATATTTTTATAAAAAAATTTATTAAGCTGAAAATCTTTGGGTTCAATAAGTTTTACTATATAATCTTCTGGAAATGTATTGGGAATATTTAAATCTTTTAGCGACTTAATTTCTAAATAATTTCTTTCAATTTTTTTGTTCACTGAACCATTTTGCCAACCTTTTCACCTCCAAACAAATGAAAGTGTAAGTGAGGTACTTCTTGGCCTCCATGCTCACTAATATTAGCTAAAGCTCTATATCCCTTTCCAGTATCAACCGATATCTCAAGTTTTTTAGCAACTTTATTAATTCCTTTTAATAATCCTACTATTTCAACTGATGATGCATTCACACTGAAGTCATCTAGATCCACGTATTTACCTTTTGGTATAACTAGCGCATGGATTTTTTTTTGCGGATTAATATCAAAAAACGAGAGTACAAAATCATCCTCATAAATTTTTTTACAAGGTATTTCTCCTCTTAAAATTTTTGCGAAAATATTATTTTCATCGTAACTCATTTTTTTCTATTGTTTAGCTCAGTCATTACGTCTTCAATCTTAATATTATTTGCCTCTAAGTACATAATCAAGTGGTAAAAAACGTCTGCTGCTTCATGTATTTTATTAGAATTGTTTTCAACTGCCTCTACAAGTTCATTAACTTCCTCTAAAACCTTTGCTTTACTTAAAGATTTATCACTGAGTAATTTATTTGTATAAGAGCTATCTACAGGAGATTTTTTTCGTTCTCTTGCAAGATTAAATAAACTTTCTAAAGTATTAAGCATATTAAATTCTAACAGGTATTCCTTTTGAGTCCAAATAATCCTTAGCTTCTTTTATTGAGTGTTTTCCATAATGGAATATTGAAGCTGCCAAAACTGCACTAGCTTTTCCTAACTTAATTCCATCTACAAGATGATCTAAGTTACCTACACCACCAGATGCAATTACAGGTATATTTACTTTAGACGAAATTTTTGACATTAAATCAATATCATAACCAAGTTGTGTCCCATCTCTATCCATTGAAGTAACTAGTAACTCTCCAGCCCCATTTTCTTCCATTTGTTTTGCATAATTCAATACATCAATGCCACTGTTATTTCTTCCGCCGTGAGTAAATACTTCCCATTTATTTCCATTCTTCTTAGCATCTATTGCAACAACAATACATTGAGAACCAAACTTTTTCGAACTATCTATAACTACTTTTGAGTTTTCAACTGCCGCAGTATTGATTGAAACTTTATCAGCACCGCAATTAAGTAATTTATTAATATCATCCACACTTCTAATTCCACCACCTACAGTCAAAGGAACAAAACATTTCTTCGAAGTTTTTTCTATAACATCATAAATGATATCTCTATTTTCATTAGAAGCTGTAATATCTAAAAAACAAATTTCATCTGCTCCACCATCACTATAGATTTTAGCTTGTTCCACAGGATCACCTGCATCTTTTAAATCCACAAAGTTGATACCTTTAACTACACGACCGTTTTTTACATCCAAGCAAGGTATGATTCTATTTTTTAACATTTTTCCTTTTTTTTGCTTTACTGGGTAACAAACCTTTGTTCACTGCTTTCGCTCTTTCAGAAAAGCCAAGCTTGTCTCCATTTTTAATTTTTCTTTTTATTGTAGATATTTTTGCAACCATAATTCAATCTAGTTCTCTTGCTAATTCATCAAGTTTAATATCGCCATCATAAATAGCTTTTCCTACTATTATACCTTCAATATTTTTTAAAGTTTTAGCTTTCTTAATGTCATCTATTGATGAAACTCCACCTGATACAAGCACTGGACAATTTGATATCTCCCCAATTTTTATTGTCTCATCAAAATTTGGGCTTTGTTTCATGCCATCTCTATTAATATCAGTGTAAATCAATCTACTAACACCATAGTCGTTAACTTCTTTCAAATAATCTAAAGTTAATTGATTAGAGCTTTCTTTCCATCCTGATACTGACAGATACCCATCTTTAGCATCTAAACCTAGGGCAATTTTATTTGGAAATTTTTCACATGCTTCTTTTAAAAAATTTTTATTTTTAATAGCAGCACTCCCTAGAATAACTTTCTCAACACCTGTATCAATATATTTTTGAATACTATCAGGATTTCTAATACCGCCACCTACCTCAACCTTTAAATTAAATTTACCAACTATATCTTTGATAATATTTAGATTGACTGTTTCGCCAGTTAAAGCACCATCTAAATCAACTATGTGTAAATTTTTAAATCCATGATCTTTATATTTTCCTGCTTGTTCAATTGGAGACAATTCATACTCGGTCTTTTTATCAAAATCTCCTTTAACTAATCTTACACACTTTTTATCTTTAATATCTATTGCAGGAAATATTTTCATTTTACAAATTTATAAAATTATCAATTATTTTAAGTCCTATCTTATCACTCTTTTCTGGATGAAATTGGGTTCCAAAAATATTTTCTTTTTCAACAGAACAAACAATATTTGATGAATAATCGGTTGTTGCTGAAACTACATTTTTATCATTTGGTATAAATTCATAACTATGTACGAAATACATGTGTGAATTATTTTCTATATTTTGGAAAATCTTGCTGTTCTTAACTATATTAATCTGATTCCAACCAATATGAGGAAGTTTAAATTTTCCATTTTGGTTATCAATTTTCGAAACCTTTCCTGCAATCCATCCTAAACCTTTTGTTTCAGTTTCTTCGTAACCAATATCAGCAAACATTTGTAAGCCGACACAAATCCCGAGAAGAGGTTTTTTATTAGTTATTGCAAATTCATTTAGAGTATTGATAAGACCATTGATTTTATTCAAGGCATCTACACAACTTTTAAATGAGCCCTGACCAGGCAAAACTACTTTATCACTTGATTTAATTTTATTTAAATCAGAAGTAACTTCGATATTAACTTTATCTTGAGCAACCTCTTTAAAAGAGTTTATCACCGAGCTAATATTGCCCGAATTATAGTCAACAATTGTAACGTTCATTAAACTTATAAAGAACCTTTAGTAGAAGGAATTGTTTTTTTATTCCTTGGGTCCATTTCCAATGCAGTTCTTAAAGATCTTGCTAATCCTTTAAAGCAAGATTCAATAATGTGGTGACTATTATCACCATAAATATTTTCAACATGTAAGGTAATTCCGGCTGCTTGTGAAAAAGCTTGAAACCATTCTTTAAATAATTCAGTATCCATTTCACCAAGCTTTTCTACTTTAAGGTTTACCTTCCATATTAAATAAGGTCTGTTTGATACATCAATTGCAACACGTGTTAATGTTTCATCCATAGGAATCATTGCGTGAGCATATCTTCTTATACCAACAAACTTTTTAGATGCCTTTTTTAATGCTTCTCCTATTGCAATACCCGTATCTTCAGTTGTGTGATGTAAATCAATATGTGTATCTCCATTGGCTTTTATATTCATATCTATTGAAGAATGCTTTGATAATTGTTCAAGCATATGGTTGAGAAAACCTATTCCTGTGTCAATTTTGTATTTACCTTTACCATCAATATTTAAATCAACACTAATGCTAGTCTCTTTAGTTTTTCTACTAATTTTGCCTTTACGCTTCATAATTAAAAAATAGATATACATATATTATTCAATTATGGCAATAATACTAAACCTGGGCTTGAACTATTAAATTTAGTGTCCATTTATAGATTATGACTACAATAGTATTAATTAGAAAAAATAATGAGGTGGTAGTTGCTGGTGATGGTCAGGTAAGTATGGGAAATACTGTTGTCAAAAGCACAGCATCAAAAGTCAGGAAAATTGAAAAAAGAGACGTAGTAGCAGGTTTTGCTGGATCAACAGCTGACGCTTTAACTTTATTTGAAAGATTAGAAGCTAAAATTGAAAAACATGCTGGTAACTTATCTCGTGCTGCTGTTGAACTAGCTAAAGATTGGAGAACCGATAAATATCTAAGAAGACTTGAGGCTTTAATGGCAATTGGGGATAAAGAAAATAGTTATATAATTTCTGGTACTGGAGATGTTTTAGAGCCAGAAGGTGATGTTATTGGAATTGGTTCTGGTGGAAATTATGCTTTAGCTGCAGGAAAAGTTTTAATGAATACCGATATGAGTGCTGAGCAAGTAGCAAAAAAAGCAATTGAAGTTGCTTCAGAGATTTGTGTTTTTACAAATAATAATATTAAAATTGAAAAAATATAATGGAAAAATCAAACGTAACACCACTTGTTCCAAAAGATAAAAAAAATAATGAAAATGAATCTTTGGTAAGTTCATTATCACCAAGAGAAATAGTCTCTGAACTTGATCGTTTTGTTGTTGGGCAAAATAAAGCCAAAAAGGCAGTTGCAGTAGCTTTGAGGAATAGATGGAGAAGACAAGCTTTAAAAGGTGAAATGAAAAATGAGGTATTACCAAAAAATATTTTAATGATTGGGCCGACTGGTGTTGGTAAAACTGAAATATCAAGAAGACTCTCAAAATTAGCTGAGGCTCCTTTTGTAAAAGTAGAGGCTACAAGATTCACAGAAGTTGGATACGTCGGAAGAGATGTAGAACAAATTGTGAGAGATTTAATTGAAATAGCTATTTCAATGGAAAAAATAAAAAAAAGAAAAGAAGTTTATGCTCAAGCTCAAAAACTTGCTGAAGAAAAAGTCTTAGATGCTTTAGTAGGTAAAAAAGCAAGTATGGCAACAAGAGAAAGTTTTAGAAAACGCCTTAGAAGTGGAGATTTGGATGATAACGAGATCGAAATAGCAGTTAGTGAAACTGGTGGAAATAATACTTCTTTTGAAATTCCAGGTATGCCTGGTGCCAACGTTGGAATGATAAATATTGGAGAAATGCTTGGAAAATCTATGGGCGCTAAAGAAAAAAAGAAAAAAATGTCTGTTAAAGAGTCTCATGAAATTTTAATTAATGATGAGTCTGATAAATTAATTGAACAAGATAAAATCATCAAAGCAGCAAAAATTTCTACTGAAAATAACGGAATAGTTTTTTTAGATGAGATTGATAAAATATCTGGAAGAACTGATAGAGTTGGGGGAGATGTATCTAGAGAAGGTGTACAAAGAGATTTATTGCCTTTAATTGAAGGTACAACTGTAAATACTAAGTATGGACCAATAAAGACAGATCATATTTTGTTTATTGCATCGGGAGCCTTTCAGCTTGCAAAACCCTCAGATTTACTTCCAGAATTACAAGGAAGACTTCCTATAAGAGTAGAACTCGAAGCTTTGACAAGTGAAGATTTTAAAAGAATACTAAAAGAACCTGACTTTAGTTTAATAAAACAATATGTGGCACTTTTAAAAACTGAAAATGTTGATCTTGAATTTTCTGAAGATGGAATTGATACGATAGCTAGTATCGCTTCAGAGGTTAATGCGACTGTAGAGAATATTGGAGCGAGAAGGTTACACACAATTATTGAAAAGATTTTAGACGAAATAAGTTTTACAGCTACTGATCGTTCTGGAGAAAAGATAACAATTAATAAAGAATATATAAATAAAAATTTAGATAATTTAGTAAAGGATACTGACCTATCTAAATTTATTTTATAATTTTTTATTTAAAAAAATATAGAAAGCTCCACTTCCACCATCCTCTATTTCAGCATCTTTGATTTCATTAATCATGCTCATTAATTCATTACTGTTTTTGATAAATGCTGGGACTGAATGTTTTAAAATACCTAAATCTCTTGAGACATAAGGATCTTTTTCATTTTCAGAATGAAGCCCCTTTCCAGTAACAATTACTAATTTATGAACATTTTCATTGTATGCATCTTGAATTAAATTGCTTATTTTTTTATTTGCTTCATCAAGTGAGTATCCGTGCAAATCAAAAGTTATAATATTTTTTTTCTTTTTTTTTACTAAATTTAAGTCTTTGTTTGGAAGACTATCTTTATTTAATAAAAATTCTTCCCAATCTTTTTTATCTTTATCTGAAATTTTACTATTCAATTATGTTAAAATGTCTACTAATTGCCAGTTAGGATTGCTAGACCTTGTATCTCTTGAAAAAACCCATGTATCATAAATTTTTTTAATTTTATCAGGATTTCCAGAAATAATTTTTTTATCCTTGTCTTTAATGCAAGTTATTACCTCAGCAACAAAATCTACAGTAACTTTTAAGATACTATTTATTTTTTTATGTTCTTTAATATCAGCTGAGTTTATTCCTATAAATGTAATTTCCGCAAAATGTCCTCTATCATTTCTATCTTTAAGTGCCAAATCAAACTGTTCATGAATTTTTTTGCTCAGAAGTGGTTTGCTTTTTATTATTTTATTATCATTATCACTAAAATCTGTAATTATAGTTTCGTAGGCTATTTGAGCACCTTTTAAGAACTCTTTTTGAGCACTTTCATCAAAATTATTATTTTTTTTAATTTCTGTCTCAGGTCCCATGTTCTTTAAAACTTCTTGAAATTGTGGGGGGACCTTTCCACTAAAACCTGTTCTTTTGCCTAAAATTCCTCTCAATCTTAAAAAAATAAAACCCGCAATCATTGCAAGTAAAATAATATCGATATATTCAAAACTATAATTCATATAAACTTAATTTAATTACTATGTTGATTAATTTCAACCAGCAATTACATTAAAGACAAATGAACACAGTTCTTTTATCTATCATTTTAGTGCCAATTTTAGAAATTTATTTATTTATAAAAATTGGGACACAAATTGGAGCTTTAAACACAATTTTATTAATTTTTGTGACAGCTATAACCGGCATTGTCTATGCAAGATATGAAGGTCTTAACACCTTAAGATCTGGATTTAGACAAATGATTAAAAACGAAACACCGGCTTATGAAATGATTTCAGGCGCTGCTATCGCTTTTGGTGCTATACTATTAATAATTCCTGGGTTCGCAACTGATGTGATCGGGTTTTTAATTATATTTCCTTTTACTAGAAAAATTATTTTTGGAAAAATTTCTTCAAAAATCCAAAAAGAAAAATCTGAAAAAAACAATTTCATAGATGGAGAATTTGAAGATATAGAGAATGATGATGACAAAAAAATTTAAAATATTAGCTAAATTTATTAAAGACGCTTCTAGCGAAACAGCGAATATAGAAACCTATTTATTTGTAAAAGAAACTATTTCTAAATATCAATTGAACATAGATATTAATTCAAAAGCTTTAAAAAATAAGCTTATAGAAGTTAATATAACTTTAAAATTTGAGGATAAAGAACCCAATGAAAAAAAATCTCATTTTGAAATTATTTATTCAGTCATAATAAAAATAGATGATGATGTAAAAGATAAAAAAGATCTAGAAAAAATCATACTATGTGAAGTTCCAACTAAAATTTATCCTCAATTAGAAGCATCCTTTTTAAATCTTATGCACAATTCAGGTCATGAAAATATTAAGCTGGAAAAAAAAATTGATTTTAATAAACTTTATAATGAACGTTTTAACTAAAAAAATTTTTCTTTAAATTAGTACTTAAATAATCCCTGTGCTCCTTGATCTCGACTTCTGATGGTTTAATAATTTTTTTAAAATATAGGATTGAGTCATTGTTTTCATTGATTATTTTTTCTGCTTGATCTTGAAAATTTAATTTTGGCTCTTTTTGATCAATTAAATTTATATAAACTTTTGCAAGTAACTCACAATCTATCAAAGCTGTATGCTGAATTCGTTTTGAGTTGTCTATTCTATATCTTTTACACAAAGCATCCAAACTTATCGAAGAACCTGGAAATTTGTCCCTGGCTATAATTAATGTATCAACAATTTCATTAGTAATACCCTTTTTACCAATTATTTTTAATTCATTGTTTAAATGACCAAGATCAAACTCAGCATTATGAATTATAATTTTTTTTTCACCGATAAAGTTAAGGAATTCGTCAGCTTTTTCATTAAATTTTTTTTTGGATGATAAAAATTTATCAGTATATCCATGTACTTTAAGCGCTTGCTCTGAGACTTTTCTTTCAGGATTTAGATAACAGTGAAAATTATTACCAGTAGGGATTAAATTCTCTAATTCTATACATCCAATTTCAACTATTCGGTGGCCATCTTTAACTGATAGCCCAGTTGTCTCTGTATCTAACACTACTTCTTTCATTTTTACAAAATGTGCTTTAAAATATATCTTATTTCTTTTTTTATAAATTTATTAGTAAAATTATTTTTAATTATAAAATGAGATCTTTTCCTTTTATAATCTAACGACAGTTGAATATTTCTAAACTTATTTAATAGTTTTGTATTGAAATTTGGTCTTTTTCTTAATCTTTTTAATACTTCCTTTTTTTTTGATTGAACAAAAACCAAAATATCTTTTTTTTTGTTGATTTTATTCTCTAAAAGAAGGGGTATGTCTAAAATTATAATTTTTTTACTTTTATTTTCTTTTAAAAAAGTATTCATTTTTTTTTTTATTTCTACGTGAACAACTTTAATAATTTTTTTTAAATTACTATTATTTGCCAGTATTGCGCTGGTGATTTCTTTTTTATCGATTGGAAATGAGTAGATAAATTTTGGTAAAACTTTTTTGAGTTTGTTGAAAACAACTCTATCTTTTTTGTATATTCTGCCAACTTCATTGTCAGCATTAAATACTGGATAACCAAAATTTTTAGCTACATAACTCTTTCCAGACCCTATGTCACCAACTAAAGCAATTCTAATCATTTTGAAGAAACTTTATTAAATTTTTATCTATATTTGGCATGATGTTGTGCCAAGTTTTAAATGATGCCGCTGCTTGATTAATAAACATCATTAAACCATTTTGCACGATACAGCCTTTATTTTTTGCTTTTTTTATAAAATTTGTTTCTCTTGGATTATATATAACGTCATAAAAAAAGGTATCAGACGTAAATAAACTTTTATCCAGCTGAATTTCATCTGTTTTTTTTAAACCAACACTAGTAGTGTTAATTATTGCGTTTGCTTTTACAGCTTCTCCCCAATTCAAAACTTCTATAAAACTAAATTTTTCTTTTAATTTTAATGCTTTATTTTTTGTCCTATTGGAAACTGTTATTTTTTTTACTCCCATCATTCTTAAGCCCAGTATAATTGAGGGCGCAACACCCCCAGCCCCCAAGATTAAAATATTTTTGTCTTTAAGATTTATAATTTCTGGTTTTAATGATAGATAAAATCCTGCAATATCTGTGTTGTGCCCGATAATGTTATTTTCAGACATATAAACTGTGTTTACTGAGTTTGCATCTTTAGCCTCATCAGATAAAATATCTATAAACTTTATTATTTTTTCTTTAAATGGGACCGTAACATTTGCGCCCTCAATTTTTTTATCTCTAATCATTTTGATAAAATTTTCTAAATCTTCATCTAGAAGTGTTTCTTTGTTATAGATTGCATTTATCTTATTTTCTTTAAGCCAAAAATTATGAATTTTGGGTGACAAGGAATGTTCCAGTGGATTTCCAATAACTAAATATTTTTTCATTTAAAATTACTTAAATATTCTTTAATTTTATTTATAGGAAGGCCCATAATAGTATTTTTATCGCCGTCTATGTTTGAAAAAAGCATTTTTCCCTCACCTTCAATTTGATAGACATTATAAGCATATAGAGCCTCATCTGGTATTCTATTCAAATAATCTTTTAATTCATTTTCATTAAAATTCTTCATTTCTAACAATGCTTTATCGGTATAATTCCAAATCATATTACCATCCTTCGAGAGACAAACTGAACTTATCAAATAATGTTTTTTTCCATTCAATTTTTTTAATATGAGCATGGCCTCTTCTCTGCTTTTGGGTTTTGATATTAGCTCTCCCTCTATATCTATAACACTATCAGCGCCTAATACGAGTTTTTGGTTAAATTTTTGGCTTACTTTATTGGCTTTATGTTCAGCTAAATTTTTTGAAATAATTTCTGGTGAAGCTCCATTTTTTAATAGACTTTCTTTAATCGAGTCTTCATCTATATAAGAGGGTTCAACTTGACTGGATATATTGTTTTTATCAAGTATTTCTTTCCTAATTTTACTTTTAGAAGCAAGAATTATTTTAACCATTCTGTTTATATATTTCGTAAATTTTAATTATTGATGCTGCGGTTTCCTCTACTGATTTTCTTGTAACATCAATTGTGGGCCACTTATATTTTCTAAACATACTTTTTGCATCATCAACTTCTTTTTTTATTTTTTCAAGATCGGTATAAGATTTATTTTCTGTTTCTTTAAGAGAGTTCATTCTGTTTTTTCTAATATCTGCCAATCTCTCTGGCTCTGTGTTTAATCCTACTACACAAGTAATTTTTGGGTTTTCTTTTAAAATTTGTGGTATTGAATTTTTATTAATTAAAGGAATATTAGATGTTTTAAAACCTTTGTTTGCAAGATAAATGGCAGTTGGTGTTTTGCTCGTTCTACTAACTCCTAGTAAAATTATATCAGATTTATTAATCTCCTTGATTAAATTTCCATCATCGTGATTCATTGTAAATTGTATAGCAGAGATTCTTTGATAGTATTCTTCGGTTAAAGCATATTGACCACTCGGTTCGTGTGATGCTTTTTGGTTTAAAAGTTTTGAAAAACTTAAAATAAGATCTCCCAGAACACCAAAACAGGGTATTTTCTTTTCACTACTAGTATTTGCAAGATATTTTGCTAAGTTACTATCAACTATTGAATATAAAATTATTGAATGAGAGTCCTTTTGTGCTTCTGACAAAATTTTAAAAATTTGATTTTCCGTTCTTGTGAAAGAATATGTGTGTATCTTATAATTTATATTTTTAAATTGAGCTTTAATAGCCAAAAAAATTCTATCCAAAGTTTCGCCCGTTGAGTCAGAAATCAAATATATTTGATATGTATTATTCATGTATTAAGTGTTAATAACTTTTTAATAATTAAATCATAACGTATAATTTTAACACTTTTAATTTTATGTTGTAAAACAAGGCTTTTATTAACATTATTAAACATATGTATAAAATATTTGGGTTTATTATAGCCTTTATTAAAAAGCTTCAATTTTTCTTATATATTTATAAAATTTAAAGGTCTAAATGTTAATAAGTAGTTTATAAAATGTGCACTAAATTTAATACTCATTATTCACAGGTTATACTAATAAATCAATCTATTATATTTTATTATTAATATGTCACCAATAAATAAAGTAATAATAAATAAAGATACAAAAACTAATCCGATCTGGATAATGAGACAAGCTGGCAGATACTTACCAGAATTTAGAGAAATTAGAAAAGAAAATCCAGATTTTATTAAACTATGTCTTAATGAAGAACTTTCTTCTGAAATAACCTTACAACCTTTGAAAAGATTTGATTTAGATGCTGCAATTATTTTTTCAGATATCCTAATGTTACCTTATGGTCTTAATCAAAAAGTAGAATTTAAGAAAAACTTCGGTCCTCAATTAGGAAATTTAAATTTAAATGAAATAAATAAATTAGATGAAATTGATTTTATTAAAAAAATTTATCCTACTTATAAAGCGATTAATTTAGTTAAAAATAATAAACTCACAGATAATAAAAATACTATCGGATTTATTGGAGCACCCTGGACTTTACTAGTTTATATGATTAACAAACACTCACCGAAATTAAAATTAAAAGATAATTTTTTCAAAGATAATTTTTTAATTAATAGGTTACTAATTATTTTAGAAAAATTTTTAAAAATTCACATTAAAAATCAAATTGAGAATGGTGCAGATGTGATACAGATTTTTGATAGCTGGGCTGGTTTACTAGATGAAAAAGACTTACCCAATTATGTTTATATTCCTACTTTAAATTTAGTAGAATATATTAAAACTTTCAAAATTCCCGTTATATGTTTTCCAAGAAATATTAAAAATTACAAAAATTTTTGTGATATTGTAAAACCTGATGTAATTTGTATTGATTATGAGGTCAGTCCACACCAAATAAGAAAAGAAATAAAAATCCCAGTGCAAGGAGGGATGGACCCGAAAATATTACTTACAAGTAAAGAAAACTTAAAAAAAGAAACTATAAAATATTTAGAACTTTTTAAAGATCATCCTTACATTTTTAATTTAGGTCATGGTGTCCTACCCGAAACCGATCCTAATATGATGGACTACTTAGTTAAAACAGTAAAAGATTATTAAATGAAAAAAGCAGTAATTTTATTTAATTTAGGTGGCCCAGATAAGCTAGAAAACGTTGAACCTTTTCTATTTAATTTATTTAACGATCCAGCAATTTTAAATTTGCCAAGTTTTTTCAGATATCCATTAGCAAAGTTAATAGCAAATAGAAGGGCGCCTACTGCAAAAAAAATTTATAAAGAACTCGGAGGCTCTTCTCCCATACTTAGACTAACCACAGAACAGGCAGATGCTCTAGAGTTAAAATTAAATAAGGATGATAATTTATCCAATTACAAATGTTTTATAGTTATGAGGTGTTGGCATCCAAGAGCAGAATATGTTGTTAAGGAAGTGATGAATTACAATCCGGATGAAATAATTTTAATGCCACTTTACCCCCAATATTCAGCAGCAACATCTGGTTCGTCTATTAAAGAATGGAATGATATGTGTGCAAAAAATAATTTCAAAGTAAAAACAAGCACTATTTGTTGTTATCCTACAGATGAAAATTTTGTTGAAGCACACAAAAATGAAATTATTAAGAAAATTGAAAACTTAAAAAATTTTAAACTAATATTTTCTGCGCATGGATTACCTGAAAAAAATATTAAGAAGGGCGATCCATATCAATGGCAAGTTGAACAATCAGTTAATAAAATTGTTAAAGCATTAAATATCAAAGATCTAGACTGGATATTAAGTTATCAAAGTCGTGTAGGACCTTTAAAGTGGATTGGTCCATCCACAGAGGATATAATAATTGAAAACTCAAAATTAGGAAAACAGATTGTGTTAGTCCCTGTCGCATTTGTTTCGGAACATTCTGAAACTTTAGTTGAATTAGACATAGAATACAGAGAATTGGCAGATAAAAACGGTTGTAAAAATTATTTGAGAGTGCCTGCACTCGGCACAAATGAAAATTATATAACAGCCATGTTTAATTTAATAATTAATAAACAAGATTATAATTTTAATGGAGATCTTTTTCCTCCAAAAATACAGTGTCCTAACCAATTTAAGAAGTGCCCATGTTTAAGTTATGAATAGTTATTTATTATTTAAGAGTTTACACTTAATTGCTGTTATTTCTTGGATGGCTGGTCTTTTATATCTTCCAAGAATATTTGTTTACCACTCAGAAAATAATAATGAAATTATTTCAAATGTATTTAAGACAATGGAAAGAAAATTGTTTTATTATATTATGACACCAGCTATGTTGCTGAGCTGGTTTTTCGGCTTGGTGTTAATTCATGAAATAGGCTTTGAACAACTAGTTAATTTATGGCTTAAATTAAAGTTAATTTTAGTAATTATTTTAACAATTTATCACTTCTACCTTGGATTATTACTCAATCAATTTAAAATGGGTCAAAACAAAAAATCCTCAAAATTTTATCGTTATATTAATGAAATACCAACATTACTGCTTATTTTTATAGTTTTTATTGTAATTTTTAAGCCAATCTAAGGTTGAATTATCTAAAATAGTATATATATTTAAATCGTTATTAAGTCCTTAATAATTTAATCATGAACATTCAAGAACTAAAACTGAAATCATCCGAACAGCTTATCACCCAAGCTGAGGAACTTGGTATTGAAAATGCTAGCACATTAAGAAAACAAGAAATACTTTTTGCGATTCTTAAAAAAGTAGCTGAAAAAGAAGAAATCACGGGCGCAGGTGTTCTGCAATTATTGCAAGATGGTTTTGGTTTTCTTAGAGCCATGGAATCAAATTACTTACCTGGTCCAGATGATATCTATGTCAGTCCAAGTCAAATTAGAAAATTTGGTTTAAGAACTGGTGACACTGTAGAAGGCCCTGTTAGGGCACCTAAAGATGGTGAAAGATATTTCGCCTTACTACAAGTAAGTAAAATAAATTTTGAAGAACCTGAAAAATCAAGGCATAAAATCGCATTTGATAACCTAACCCCTCTTTATCCAGACAAACAATTGGTTATGGAAGTAGAAATACTTAAAACTGAAAAAAAACCAGATTTAACCCCCAGACTAATAGATTTGGTTAGTCCAATTGGCAAAGGCCAAAGATCGATAATCATTTCACCTCCTAAAGCTGGAAAAACAATGATTTTACAAAGCATTGCAAACTCAATAGCTAAAAACTATCCAGAATGTTATTTAATTGTATTATTGATAGATGAACGACCTGAAGAAGTGACAGACATGCAGAGAACCGTTAAAGGAGAAGTAATTAGTTCTACATTTGATGAACCAGCTCAACGTCATGTGGCTGTAGCTGAGATGGTAATTGAAAAAGCAAAAAGATTAACAGAACATAAGAAAGATGTGGTAATACTTTTAGACTCTATTACACGATTGGGCAGAGCTTACAATGCTGTAATACCAAGTTCTGGTAAAGTTTTAACTGGAGGTGTTGATGCAAATGCACTTCAAAGACCTAAGAGGTTTTTTGGTGCTGCTAGAAATATTGAAGAAGGAGGATCTTTAACAATTATTTCAACAGCACTAATTGATACTGGTAGTAGAATGGATGAAGTAATTTTTGAGGAATTTAAAGGAACAGGAAATAGTGAAACCGTGCTTGATAGAAAAATTGCAGACAAAAGGATTTACCCAGCCATAGACATTACGAAATCTGGAACAAGAAGAGAAGAATTATTATTTGATAAAAACGATTTACAAAAAATGAATGTATTAAGAAGAATTATTGCTCCAATGGGAACAATGGATGCTATTGAGTTTATTAATTCGAAATTAAAAGACACAAAAAATAATGCTGAGTTCTTTAATTCAATGAACAAACCAGCATAATTAAGTTTTCCAATATCACAGAATAAAAGTTATAATAATTTATGACTATTTATGCTTTATCAACTGGACCTGGTGTTTCTGGAGTAGCTATTATTAGAATTTCAGGCTCTGAAGCATCTAAAGTGATTAAATCCCTTACAGGAGAAGAAATTCCAAAGCCAAGAGTGGCTACTCTTCGAAAAATAAACAATATCAACACTTCTGAGCTTATAGATGAAGGTATAATAATATGGTTTCCTGGCCCTCATAGCTACACAGGAGAGGATATGGCCGAAATACATGTGCATGGGGGCAAAGCTGTAATTTTGACTGTTCAAAACGAGATTTCAAAAGTTGAAAATTGTAGATTGGCTGAGCCCGGAGAATTTACAAAGCTTGCTTTTCAAAACGGGAAAATAAATTTATTAAAAGCAGAAAGCATAGCCGATTTAATTTCAGCTGAAACTGAAATTCAAAGATTACAAGCTGTAAAAATCATGGGAGGAAAATCATCAGAGAAATTTAATGAGTTAAGAGAAAAATTATTGAAAACCTTATCATTTGTTGAGGCTAAAATAGATTTTCCTGATGAAGATTTACCAGAAGATAATTTAAAAAAAATAAAACAAGAGTCTGTACTTGTATTAAATGAGATTAATAAAATATTAAATGATCAAAAAGTTGGAGAGATAATCCGTGAAGGTTTTAAAATTGCAATCGTAGGACCAACTAATGCAGGTAAATCAAGTCTATTAAATAATTTATCAAACAGAGAAGTTGCTATAGTTTCTGAGATAGCTGGAACAACGAGAGATGTTGTTGAAACCCATCTAAATATAGATGGTTATCCTGTTATTATATCTGACACAGCTGGTATAAGAGAGTCAAAAGATGAAATCGAAAAAAAGGGAATAAGATTATCTCTAAAAAAAGCTGAAAATGCTGACCTAAAATTAGTAGTAGTTGATGCTAAAAGTATTGATTTAAGCGGCTTTTTGAATGATTTGTTAAAAAATGATGCAATTCTTGTTGTTAATAAATCTGACCTAATAAAAGATAAGTTAGACCCAGAAATTCTTAAACTTAATCACGTTTTAATTTCATTAAAAGACAACTTAAACATTGATGAGTTGATCAAAAAAATTAAAAACTATTTAAGAGATAAATTCATAACTGAGGAAGATATTTTAATCACTCGAGAAAGACATAGGCAACATTTGGTTCAATGCGTAGATCATCTGAAAAACTTTTTGGATAAAAATAGTAAAAAAGATTTTGATAAAGCAGCTGAAGATTTAAGGTTAGCAACTAGACATTTGGGTATGATTGTCGGAAAAGTTGATGTAGAGGAGATATTAGGCAGTATTTTCAACGATTTTTGCATTGGTAAATAAAAGCAATTTTGCTGGATTTTTAAGCCTTTTTTTCCGATTTTCGTTGGTAAATATAGCTTATTTAAGAAAAAAAACTGAAATCTTGTAAATATTCTAATCGAATATAAATTTAGATCATGAAAAAAAATTTATCCTATGATGTGGTAGTAATTGGTGGGGGTCATGCAGGATGTGAAGCAGCAGCTGCATCAGCTCGACTTGGAATTAACACTGCCCTATTCACTCACAATAAAAATACCATAGGAGAAATGTCATGCAATCCTGCTATTGGTGGTTTAGGTAAAGGTCATTTGGTAAGAGAAATTGATGCTTTAGATGGGGTTATGGGAGAGGTTGCCGACAAGTCTGGAATACAGTTTAGACTGTTAAATAGAAGTAGAGGTCCAGCAGTAAGAGGACCAAGAACTCAATCTGATAGATCACTATATCGAAAATTTATTCAAGAAAAACTTGTAAACTATTGTAATTTAAGCATTTTTTCTGATCCTGTAATTAAGTTTATTTTTGACAATAATGAAATAAGTGGATTTTTAACATTAAAAGGTAATAAAGTAAGTTGTAACAAGTTAATACTAACAACTGGCACATTTTTAAACGGCTTGATACATATTGGTGATGAAAGAACTCCTGCCGGTAGATTTAATGAAAAGCCTAGCACTGGTTTAAGTGAACAGTTAGAGAAATATAATTTTAAAATTGGTAGACTAAAAACTGGGACACCACCAAGGTTAGATTCTAGAACTATTAATTTTGAAAAATTAGAAAAACAATTTGCTGATGATGATCCTTATTTTTTTTCTTTCTTAACAAAAAAAAATCTAAACAAACAAGTATCGTGCTCTATGACTTATACCAACGAAAAGGTCCATAAGATTATAGAAAAGAATTTATCTAAAAGTGCAATGTACTCTGGTAGCATTCAAGGTGTTGGTCCAAGATATTGTCCTTCAATAGAAGACAAGATAGTAAAATTTGCCGATAAGACTAGACATCAGATATTTTTAGAGCCAGAGGGCTTGAATGATAACACAATCTACCCAAATGGCATATCAACATCTCTACCTGAGGTTGTTCAACATGAAATACTTAACAATATCAATGGTTTAGAAAATGTAAAAGTGATTAGGCCAGGATATGCTATAGAATATGATTACGTAGACCCTAGAGAACTCTTTTTAACATTGGAGACTAAGAAAATAAAGAATCTATACCTCGCAGGTCAAATTAATGGAACCACAGGATACGAAGAGGCTGCAGCCCAAGGTCTTATAGCGGGGATTAATGCTGCCCTCTCACTAAAAAAAATGGAGCCCTTTATCCTTGATAGATCAGATGCATATATTGGAGTAATGATTGATGATTTAGTAACTAAGGGTGTTGCTGAGCCTTATAGAATGTTTACATCTAGAGCTGAATATAGGTTAAGTCTTAGATCAGATAATGCTGATTTAAGACTTACTCACAAAGGAATTAATATTGGTTTAATTTCAAATAATAGAAAAGAGATATTTGAGAACAAATTTCAAAAATTGAGCAAAATATCATTGCAGATGTCTAATTTGAATATTTCTCCCTCTAAAGCTGCGAAATTTGGTATTAAAATTGCTAAAGATGGTGTTTTTAGAACAGCTGAAGAAATATTGACTCAAAAAGACGTTAATATGAGTAAAATTAGAGATATTTGGCCTGAAATTCTTAATCATGGTACAGAGATTGATGAACAGATAGAAATTAACTCTCATTACAGAGGTTATTTGAAAAAGCAAAAAGCTGATATTCTTGCCTTTAAAAGAGATGAGAATTTATCTATCCCTGATAATATTGATTATGATCAATTTTCAGGCCTTTCTAACGAAGTAAAAGCTAAATTTAAACAAATACGGCCTAAAACAATGGGACAGGCTCTTAGAATCGATGGAATAACCCCTGCTGCTGTATATATTTTGTTGTCACACGTTAAAAGAAAGTCTATTAAGCATATAGCTTAATGGATAATGTCATTTTAAATACATATTCTAAATTATCTAACTTAAATGTTTCACGTGAAACTTGTGTTGAGTTTGAAAATTATTTATCTATGATTCTAGAAAAAAACAAAGAAATAAACATTATCAGTAAAAAAAATATTGATATAAACGCTATTAGAGTTCGACATATAGTAGATTCAGCGCAAATCATTGATTTTATTGATTTTAATAGTAATACAACCTGTGATATAGGTAGTGGGGGTGGTCTGCCAGGACTTGTGATAGCTATTATGATGAAAAACTTAAAAAACAAAATGAAAATCAAACTTTATGAGAAAAGTCATCATAAGTGTGTTTTCTTGAGTGAAGTCTCAAAAAAATTAAATTTAAACACAGAAATTATTCAAAAAGATATTTTTACAATTCAAAATATCGAAACAGGAACAATAATTTCACGAGCATTTAAACCCATGCCAGTCATACTGAGTCTGGTAAATAAAAATTTTAGAAGATATAAAAACTTAATTTTATTTATGGGTAATTCTGGAAAAAAAGTCCTTAATGAAGTTTTAAATGTATGGGATTTGGACTACGAAAAAAAAAAAAGCGTAACAAGCAATGAGTCTTTTTTATTAAATATTAGAGAAATACAAAAGAAAAATTTATGAAAATAATATCTATAATAAACCAGAAGGGTGGTGTTGGTAAAACAACAACAGTTATAAACCTTGCATCTGCATTATCTCAACAGGGAAAAAAAATTTTAGTTATTGATCTAGATCCACAAGGAAATGCGACAACAGGATTGGGTTTATCTAATATGGAAAATTCAGATGAAACTATTTATGGAATTCTTAATGGAACGAAGTCAATAGGGGATGTGATTAAAGAAACTAAATTTGAAAATCTAAATTTGATTTCCTCAAATGTAGATTTATCAGGACTTGAGGTTGAAACAGCAGGAGATAATGATAGAGCCTTTATTTTAAAGAACAAATTAACCGCGTATTTAAATGATTCTAGAGGATATTATGATTATATACTCATAGACTGTCCGCCATCTCTAAGCCTGCTAACTGTAATGGCTCTGGTGTCATCGAAATCATTATTAGTGCCTCTACAAACAGAATTTTTTGCATTAGAGGGGTTAACACAGCTCATGAAAACAATTGATCGAATTAAGGTCAACTTAAATCCTAAATTAGAAATACAAGGTATACTTTTAACGATGTATGATAGGAGGAATAAATTATCATCACAGGTTGAGACTGAAGCAAGAAATTATTTTAAAGATAAAGTTTATCAAACTGTTATTCCTAGAAATGTGAGATTATCAGAAGCACCATCACATGGTATTCCAGTTTTAATATATGATAAAAATTGTCCTGGAAGTAAATCATATTATAATTTTACCGATGAATTTATTATTCAAGAAAATAAAGTAGGGAGTGCAGCTTAGTGGACTCAAAAATTAAAAAAGGATTAGGAAGAGGTTTATCGTCATTAATAGGTGAGACTAAAGTTGAAAAAAGTATTAATAAATTACCATTAAGTGATATTATTCCAAATAAGTTTCAGCCCAGAAAAAATTTCGATAAAGAAAATTTAGAAAATCTAACAAATTCAATTAAAGAACAGGGTGTAATTCAACCAATAATAGTTAGAAAATCGAACTTAGACAAAAATAAATATGAAATAATAGCTGGAGAAAGAAGGTGGCTAGCTGCTAGGCAAGCCGGTTTACACAACATTCCAGTTGTTTTTACTGAAGTTGATGATCTTAAATCCTTAGAATTTGCAATTATTGAAAATGTTCAAAGACACGATTTAAACCCCGTTGAAGAAGCTCAAGGTTATAAAAGATTAATTGATGAATTCTCATATGACCAAGAAAAAGTTTCAAGGTTTATAGGTAAAAGTAGAAGTTATATTACGAATTCTTTGAGATTGCTAAATTTACCTTCACAAATTTTAAAGTTTATCGAAGATAAAAAGTTAAGTGCTGGTCACGCTAAAATTTTGGTGGGACATGAAAATGCTGTGTTTATTGCTACTAAAATTATAGAAAAAAGACTTTCTGTAAGACAAACGGAAAAATTTGTAAAAATTTATAAAAATAAAAAAGGTATTATTAAAAAATTAATGGATCCAAATATTAGAAATTTAGAAGATTCTATCTCTAAGAGGATAGGATTAAATGTAATAATAAATCATAAAAAAAATAACAAAGGTTCAATTATTTTTTCTTATCAAGATATGGAACAACTCAATAAGATTATTGATGTGATTAAGTCACATTATTAGAATTTGAGACCTGTTCCATAATAAAATTTGTTATAATGAATAACGATATTAGAGGATTTTTTTTTGCTTGATACTCGATATCATTAGTTTTTATTATTAAATTTTTAATTTGTTCGTAGCTCCAAAATTCAATTTGTTGTTTAACAATATTTTTATCTTTCCAAAAAATAGGTGGCCTAAATGATGATATTGCATTGTCTATATTTTTTAGAGTTTTTATCTCACTTTTAATTTTTAAAAGTCTTTTTAATTTAAACAAAAAAATTCTTAAAATTAAAATTCCATCTTCATGTGTAAAATTATTTTCATTTAAAATTGTTATAATTTTTTTTTTGTTTTTTATTAAAGAATTGTCTACCAATTCTGAAATACTGTAGTTCTCTGTTAAATTAGTCAATTTTAAAATTTGATCTAAATTTATATTTTTTTTATTTTTAGAAAAAAATTCTATCTTGTTTAATTCATTGTTTAGATTGATCCTGTCACCACTAGATCTTTCAACGATTAAATTTATATTTTCTCTAGAAATACTAATTTTTCTCTCTCTAAAAAAATTTTGTGCAATCAATCCTAATGTCTGTGCATCATCTTCATAAAATGGAATACATAATGTATTTTTATTTTTTTCAAAAAAATTTCTTAGTTTTGATTTTTTTTCCAATAAATTACATTTTAAAATAATTGAAATATTATTTATTTTTTTATCAATTATCTCTTCTATAATTTTACATATTTTGTCTGAGGCTCTAGAAATTATCACTAATTTTTCATCCTCAAAAAAGGATCTACTAATAATACTATCAATAAAGTTTTCAGGATCTTTAAGAATTTCAACTTCTTCATAATTATATATATTTTTTGGAAGCTGAGGTTTTAAAACATTATTAATTGTTTCTTCAATTAATCCCTTATTTTTACCGTATAATAAAAAAAAACTATTATTTATTTTTTTTTTATTAAGTTCATAAAATTTTAAAATCATTTAGAGATTTAAATAGATAATTAATTCTTCAATAATTTTTTTTGTTAAACTATTTTCAATATCTTTTTGATATTTTACTAAGTCAAATTTATTTTCTAAATTATTATATGAAAAACTTTTAGAAAAATCCTTATCTTTAATAAATTTTTTATTATCTTTAATTTTAAAATTAACCTTGACCGTTGTTCTGTAGGTAGCAACCTGGCCCTTTGAATTTTTCGAAGTTTCAGAAATATTTACATTACTAATCAAAATCACTTCATCTTTAGCTTCTGCTGTATCATTTGATTTAATATTCAGTGCATTTACAATAATTTTATTGATTTGCTTATTGCCAATTAAAGTTATCTTTTCAAAATTGTAATCAATTTTATTTTTACCCAAATATATAGGCTGGTACCCGCACGCCGTCGTTAAAAACAATATAAATATTAATATTTTTTTCATTATTTAATTATAAAGTTAATTAGTCTATCTTTAACATAAATTGTTCTAAATATTTTTTTACCTTTAGTATATTTATCTATTAATTTTATTTTATTAATATTTCTAATAACAAAGTCCTCATCAGCACCCTTTTTGATTGAAATAGTGTTTCTTTTTTTCCCATTAATCTGAATTACAATCTCATTTTCTTCAGATTTGAGATATTTGGGATCGACTTTTGGCCATCTTAAATTTTCTTTTTTACCCATATTTTCGAAGCATTCACTAACTAAATGAGGAATTACAGGCATCATGACTATTAAAATCTTCTCGATGTTGTTACTCAAGTTGTCATGATTTTTATTACTATCTAAAATTTTTTTATAAAATGAATATATTTCATGAAAGCAAGCTATGATGACATTGTATCTAAATTTTTCTAAAGCTAAATTAATTTTTTCAATTATTTGATTAGTAAAAATTTCTAATTCTTCATTTTGAGGTACTGTTTCTTTTTTGATAAGTTTAATAATTTGATCGCTTAATATCCAAAATTTTTGAATAAATTTATAAGCAGAAGCCATCCCATTTTCAGACCATTGAATATCTTTTTCTGGCGGACTATCAGATAATATAAATAATCTTACAGCATCTGCTCCATAAGATTTTATTATTTTTTCAGGATCAACTGTATTTTTTTTTGATTTGGACATTGACTCCGATGGACCAACAGTTACACGATTATCTTTTTGACCATTAATATGATAATTTTTTCCATCATCTGTAGAAACATCCTCTGGGCTTAGCCAGTTATTATTTTTATCTTTGTAAGTTTCATGACAAACCATACCCTGAGTAAATAAACCTTTAAATGGTTCAGAAATATTTATGTATTTATTTTTAGAACTAATAGCTCTAGTAAAAAACCTAGAATATAAAAGATGTAATATTGCATGTTCAACACCACCAATGTATTGATCTACAGGCATCCAATAATCAACATCGGTCTTCTCAAATGGTAAATCAGATCTTTTTGATGAACAAAATCTAAGAAAATACCAAGATGAATCAACAAAAGTATCAAGCGTATCGGTTTCTCGAATACAATTCTTGCCGTTTATATTTACCTGCTTCCAGTTTTCGTGATTATCTAGAGGATTTCCATTTGTGTTTAAATTTATATTTTCAGGTAGTTTGACCGGAAGATCTTCAACTGGAATTTTAACAATTTGATTGTTCTCATCATAGGCGACTGGAATAGGACAACCCCAATATCTTTGTCGAGAAATTCCCCAATCCTTAAGTCTAAAATTAATTTTTTTTTTGCCTAGTTTTTTTTTTTCTAAAATTTCAATCGTTTCAAAAATAGATTTTTCAGGCACAGATAGACCATTTAAAAACTTTGAATTAATTATTATTCCAGGACCAGTATATGCTTCATTTGTAACTTTGAAATTATCACCCTGTTCTATTGGTTTTACTACTGTTTTAATTTCAAGTTTATATTTTTTGGCAAAATCAAAATCTCTTTGGTCATGAGCTGGACAACCAAATACTGCACCAAATCCGTAGTCCATTAAAACAAAATTAGCAAAATACACTGGAACCTTCGAGCTATTGTCTAAAGGATTTATAGCCATTAAATCTGTTTTAAAACCTATTTTTTCAGCTTGAGCTATAGACTCTTCCGTTGTTCCGGTTTTAGAACAGTTATCTCTAAATTTCAAAAAATCTTTATCATTTTCATAATATTTTGACAAAGGATGATCAACTGATACAGCTAAAAATGAAAATCCAAAAAGTGTATCTGGTCTTGTAGTGTAACACTTGATTGTTTTTATTTTGTCTGAGTCGTGAATTTTAAAATCTATTTCACATCCAAAGGATTTTCCAATCCAATTTTTTTGCATAGTTTTTACTTTTGATGGCCAGTCAATTAATTTGTCTAAATCGTTTAGTAATTCATCTGAGAAATTAGATATTTTAAAAAACCATTGATTTAATTTTTTTCTTTCAACAATAGCCCCGGATCTCCATCCCTTGCCATCAATCACTTGTTCATTAGCAAGAACAGTATTATCAACTGGATCCCAATTGACATAACTTTCCTTACGATAAACAAGATCTTTGTCATATAAATCTAAAAAAAGTTTTTGTTGATGTTTATAGTATTCAGGAGAACATGTTGATATTTCTCTATCCCAATCTATTGAAAGCCCAAGTTTTTTTAATTGAAATTTCATTATCTGAATATTTTCTTCTGTCCAATTTTTTGGACTCACATTATTTTGTTTAGCAGCATTTTCAGCTGGCATCCCAAAAGAGTCCCAGCCCATAGGATGTAAAACATTAAATCCCTGTAACCATTTATAACGAGCCAACACATCTCCAATGGTATAATTTCTAACATGCCCCATATGGATTTTGCCAGAGGGATAAGGAAACATTTCTAGACAGTAAAATTTTTTATTTTTTGAAATATCTTTTGCTTGAAATGAATTATTCATTTCCCAGTATTTTTGCCATTTTTCTTCAATGGTCTTAAAATTATATCGAGTTGAATTTAACATTAAAACTAAGGTTAAAAATTAGAAATTTTTTCCTGGTATTTTATATTCAGAATTTTCTTCTTTTGTTTTAGCCAAATCCTGTTTTTGTAATTCAGCTGCTTGTTTAAGGATTGAAAATTTGATTTTTTGATTGGTTTCATTTTCGATACTTGAAATTTTACAATTATTAAATTCTAAACATTTTCTTTTATGTATTATTACTTTTATTGCGTCCGATCTTATTTCATTCGTTAAAAATCTCACAGCAATTTTTAGCTCTTCATTACTTTCTTCTTCGCTAAACCAATCAGTAATTATTATCCCTCCACCATAATCAACGACACCAAGTGGGGCAAAACTTAATTTTAGCATAGTAGCTCTCCACATTGGATTAGATGAGGCGAACATAAAATCACCTCCTTTTTTACCACCTAAAGATCCAAGTCTAAAACCTCTTCCTTCTTCAATGTTTTTTTTTACTCTTTCAGTAGCATTCACAGGATTTTTTCTAGCATCGCTATATTTGTAAATTCCACAAGAATTTGTGAATAGCAAAAAAGTCATCATAGTGAGATATATTAGTTTTTTCATAATCTACTGAGAAAACTTAATAATAGCTTATTGAAGTAATTAAAAGGCCAATTTCTATATAGTGTGATAAAAAAGCAACATATTTAGATAATTTCAACGTTTATGCAGTTAATTTGTATTAAATCAGAAAATAACAAATAATTTACCCCTATTCATATATGAAAACAAATAATAAAGGAGAAATTATGAATAATTTAAAAAAAGTAGGATTAACAGCTCTAGCTGGTTCTCTTGCTGCTGTTTCAGCAAACGCTGCTGAAATGACTGTAAGTGGTGCTACAATGTTAACTTACACATCAGAAGATACTAGTGAAGTAACTGGTAACCCTTTTGGTATGAAAACAAACATTGGCTTCACTGCTTCAGGTGATGTTAATGGTATGACTGTATCTTACATGCAAACATCAGTTGACCAATTTGCTGGAATGTCTTCAGCTAGATTGTCAGTTGACATGGGTGATATGGGAACAATTGCATTTGACCAAGGTTCAGGTTCAGGTCTTGCAACTATCGATGATAAAACACCGACAGCTGCAGAAGAAATCTGGGATGGTTTAGATGGAACTACAGTAGGTGGATTAGTAGGTACAGCTGGAAATAAAGGTGTATTTAACTATATAACTTCATTAGGTGGAGTAACACTTAATGCTGCTGCTAGAAAAGGTTCAGGTGCTAACTCTTCTGACGGTGCTTCTTCAGGCGCTGGTCAAAACGCGTACGACTTTGCATTAACTGGTTCAGGCGACATGCTAGGCATGGAAGGATTAGCTTGGGGTCTAGGTTATGGTGAAGCAGAAAATGGAACTGTTGCTAAAGCAGGTGTTGCCGATGGTGGTGACGATGAGCACATGACATTATTTGTGAACTACACTATGGGTCCTGTAACTGCTGGTTACCAAGTATCAAATATTGATAATGGTACTGGTGGAGCTACTGACGAAGAAGTTGATCAATGGGGTATCGCAATCAACGTAAACGATAACTTATCTGTTTCATACGGTGAAAGAGATGTTGAGTTTGACAAACCGTCTGCTACTAACGTAACAGAAAATGGTGAAGGTATTGCGATTGCTTACACAATGGGATCAGTTAAAATCGCTGGTAACAGAAACGAAGTAACTAACAATGGCGGAACTACTGCTAGCAATGACCAAATGACAGAGATTGCTCTATCATTTGCATTTTAATTAGTTATATAAAAAATATTAAAAGCCCTAACTTTATAGTTAGGGCTTTTTTTTATAACTTTTTTTCCAAAATAGTTAAATAATTCTTAAATTTATTAAAAGAGTTCAGAGAAGATTTATAAATTGGTTTTCTTGCTTGAGCGGTACTCATTGTTTTAATAGGTGTTTTATTTTTGTGAAATTTTAAACAATTTTCTTCCCAATTTAAATTACAGAATTTTATCATTCTTTTTATTTCAACTTCATTATTTAAGATTAAATTTTCATATTTTACATCAAGAATATTCATAGAGTATTTTGATTTCCAAAAATTCATTAATTCCAAATAATATTGATAGTATTTGACGAGGTCCTCTTGATCATAAGTAAAATTTAAACCACCTTCAAATAAGTTTTTAAACATAGATAAGCAATTATTTTTTGGGTCTCTTAAACAATGTATTATTTTGGCATCTGGAAATAGAATCTTGATAAATCCAATCCATCTAAAGTTAAGGGGTGCTTTATCTGTAATAAATTTTTCACTTTGTTCAAAATTTTTTATAAAATCTATATATTTTTTTCTTAAAGAAATAATTAATGCCGTGTCTTGTTTAATTTTATCTAAATCATTAATTATTGAGTTTTCATTTATGATAAAATTATTTTTTATTATATTTGACAAAATTGGAAGCTCTCCACAGCCAAAAACCTCACTGTGAGAGGTTATAATTTGCTCAACCAAGGAAGTCCCTGACCTTGGCATTCCCAAAATAAAAATTATATTTTTATCGTTATTTTTCGCAATATGTTCGATTTCTAATGATTTAAACTTATTTTTAATATCCTCTAATAAATTTATTTCATTAGAAAAATCATACTTTATTAAATTTTTTTTTAATTTGTTTCCTTTAATTAAATATTCTGATGAAGCTTTAATATTTCCTAAATCTTCTTCGGCTTTCGCTAATGAAAAAAGAATATCTACTTTTTCTAAGTTTTCTGATTGATAATTGTTTAGTTTTTTTTTTAAAAAAACATAATGTTCACTGTCTTCATTGTATTTATTTGATTGACTAATTAAATGATCCGCTCTTGTAAAATTTGAGTCAAATTCTAAAGTTTTTTTTGAGTAATAACTTGTCTTTTCAAAATTACCTATACCTTGATGTGCTAATGCTAATGAATAATATATAATAGGGTTTTTATCATCAATCAATAAAGCTTTTTCATATAACTTTATCGCTTCATCAAACTTATTTAAATCTCTTTTTAAATTTCCTAAATTTACATAGGCGTTCACATATTTATTATTTGTATTTATTATTTTTACATATAATTCTTCCGCAAGTTTGTAATCTAAAAGATTTTTATACGTCATTGCTAAATTGTTCATTAAAGCGACATTATTAGGTTCGAGCTTAAGGCCTTTTTTAAAATAATCTTTTGCATTTTTATAATCACCTATATTTTGGTATGATGATCCAATTAAATTATACAAGATGACATATTCAGGATTTTTTTTTAATAATATTTTTCCTTTTGTTAGAACATATTGAAAATTTTTAACTTTAAATTGATTTATTAAAATTTGAATTTGCTGTGAAATAACTTTATTTTCCATTTTTATAATTTTTCAGAAAAGTAAGATATCCCAGAATAACCATGGGCGTTAGTAATTTTTAATTTATTAATATTTTTTTTATTAATACCACCAAGAGCAATAATTTTTTTATCACTAGATTGTGATAATAAATTAAATTTAATTACTTCCAATCCTCGCTTGTAATTTTTTGTTTTAAATAATGGTGATAAAAAAAGAACTTCAACACCTTGTTTTTCTTTTACTTTAATTTCAAAAATATTGTGTGCTGATCCTAATATCAAAAAATTTTTTCTAAAATTATATTTTTTAATACATAAATTCTTGTTAAAAGAAGGTATGTAAACTCCATCCAAATTTAGGTTTATAGCTAATTTAATGTTATTGGCTAAAAAAAATTTTCTTTTATTTAATTTACAAAATCTTTTTAAATCAATGATTTCATTTTTGTTATATTTATCTGTATAATTTCTTAAAATTATACCAATATCTTTATTAAGGTTCAAAATTTCCTCTTTTTTAAAGTGTGAAATAAAAGTAAAAATATTAGGAATTTTTTTATGCATAAAAGTATTAACAATTTAATCCAAATACAAAAAGAAATACATTTAAAAAATACAGATCCAAAATCTAAAATTAATATTATTGCAGTAAGTAAAACTTTTTCTATAGAAGAAATATTGCCGTTAATTAATTATGGTCACACTGATTTTGGGGAAAATAAAGTACAAGAAGCAATAGATAAATGGAGTAAGATTAAAGATGAAAAACCAGATTTAAATTTACATATGGTTGGAAGATTGCAAACAAATAAAGTTAAACAGGCTGTTAAATTATTTGATTATATCCATTCATTGGATTCAGTTAAATTAGCTAAAAAAATTTCTGAAGAAAAAAATAAAATTAATAAAGATATTAAAATTTTTATTCAAATAAATATAGGAAATGAAAATCAAAAAAGCGGTATTATGATTAATGATCTTGATAATTTCTATAATGAATGTGTTAAAGAATTAAAACTAAATATAATTGGTTTGATGTGTTTACCACCCATGAATATTGATCCATCTATAAGTTTTACAAAGATGGAACAAGCAGCAAAAAAATTATCTTTAAACCAGTTAAGTATGGGAATGTCATCTGACTATTTAGAAGCAATTAAGTTCAAGGCTAATTATCTAAGGATTGGAACTAAAATTTTTGGTCAAAGAAATTAATTAATTTTTATTTTAGTATTTCTTTTAATTAATTTTAGTAAAATTAGAAAATCATTTTTTTTAAGTGCAATACATCCTAGAGTGCTATTATAATTTTCTGTCAAATGTATAAAGATTGCACTTCCTTTACCAAGAATTCTTTTTTTTGTATTATATAAAATAGGGATGATAAGATCATATTTGTTATCTTTCCTATAAATTTTTTCATGTTTAATAGTTTTTTTTATTTTTATTAGTTTATTGTAATTTTTTTTATCTTTAGGATTATCGCACCAGCCCATATCTTTTTTTATTTTGATACATTTTAAATTTGTAATTGGTTTTCTTATTTTATCACTTCGAAAATATAAGTCCCCAATTGCAAAAAAACCTATTGGAGTTTTCTTATCTCCTTCCACTTTTTTTTTTGTAAATCCCCTTTTTCCTATAGAACAGCGAAATTTAAATTCATTGAAAATAAGAGTTTCTTTATTTTTTATTATTATTGTCATATTTTATTTGTATATGAATTCTAAAAAAATAATTATTTATCAGTATGATACATTATTTAATATTTTAAATGAAATTAAAGAGATCTTCAATTTTGATATTGTTAAAGCTGATAAAAATAATCTAGAACAATTAAAGAGCAAATTATCAGATGATTATTTGATTGTCTCTGCCTTGAAGGTGAATAATCTTAAAAATCAATTACAAATAGATAAATTTCCTATTAAGCTTAATAAGTTGATCGAGCTTATTAATCTTAAATTTTTAAAAGAAAAATTTAACTCACAATCAGAGGTTTTTATTAAGTCATATAAATTAAATTTAAACTCAAGAGAGATGAGTAAAGATGACAAAATTATTGATTTAACTGAAAGAGAAATAAATTTAATTCTCTTTTTTAAAAAAGTATCTAAGCCTGTTAAAATTAATGAACTTCAAAAAGAAGTTTGGGCATACAATTCAGAATTAGAAACTCATACAGTTGAGACACACATTTATAGATTAAGAAAGAAAATTAAGGAAAAATTTAATGATGAAAATTTCATTATTAGTTCAAAAAAAGGTTACGTAATAAATTGAAAAAAAAAAATAAGATTGCAAAAGATTTATTTACAAGAAAATATAAACCACGGGTCATTAAACCCAAAAAAGGAAAAGGTAGTTTTAAAAGGCAAAAAAAAATTAAAGCCTAGCACCTATTTGTTGAATTATTTTAGAAGACATTTCTGTACCTTTTTCAAGGCATTCATGTTGAGAAAGGTTATTTAAATACCCATGTAAATATCCCGCCGCAAATAAATCTCCAGCACCCGTCAAGTCTAAAATAGTAAGATTTTTCTTAATTCCGATTTCTTCAACTTCATTATTTAAAATAGAGACAGCTCCTTTTTCTCCCCTAGTGACAATAAGGTGTTTTTTAATTTCTTTTGCAAATTTTATCACATCACTAAAATTTTTGGCTTCAATTAAAGACATCATTTCACCTTCATTTGCAAAAGTAATGTCTAATTTATTTTTTACCAAATCAAGAAAATGGGTTTTGTGTCTATCAACACAAAATTGATCAGATAAAGACATAGCAACTTTATTTGAATTAATAATTGCTTTATCGAAAGCTTTTTTTGGATCACCCTCATCCCATAAATATCCCTCTAAAAAAATCATTTTACTTTTTTTAATTGCATCTGTATCAATGTCATTTTCATTTATTTGTCCTGCTGTTCCCAAAAAAGTACACATAGTTCTTTCTGAGTCAGGTGTTATTAAGATTAAACAAGTTCCAGTTGGCAAAACTTCCTTTTTTTTAGTATAAAAATAATCTACATTTTCTTTTTTTAACCCTTCTTCATATTTATTACCTAAATCATCATCAGAAATTTTACCTATAAAACCAACATCATTTCCAAGTTGGGATAATCCTACAATTGAATTTGCAACAGATCCACCCGAGATAGTTTTTTCAATTTTTAAACTGGATAATAAATTTTTAAATTCATTTTCATCAAAAATTAATTTCATTGTCCCTTTAGTCAAATTATTATCACTAATGAATTTTTCATTAACTTTACAAATTACGTCTACTATAGCATTTCCGATGCCAAGAATTTTCATGTTAAGCTTTTTTAGTTATAATAGGTTTATTTCTATTAGGATAACAAGTAGTACAGATTTTACAAGTTATTCCATAGCAGTCTCTAGCTTTACAATACTCTCTACCATAATAAATTATTTGAAGATGAAGTTTGTTCCAATATTTTTTTGGAAATAATCTTTTTAAGTCCATTTCAGTTTGGGTTACATTTTTTCCATTAGTTAGACCCCATCTTTGAGCTAACCTATGAATATGAGTATCAATTGGAAATGCAGGATGACCAAATCCTTGTGACATTACTACACTAGCTGTTTTGTGCCCAACACCAGGAAGTTTTTCTAATTCAGCAAAAGTTTTTGGTACTTTACCATTATGATTTTCTATTAATAATTTTGATAATTTATAAATACTTTTTGCTTTTATTCTAAAAATACCAATTTTTTTAATTAGCTTTTCAATTTTTTTTCTTCCTAATTTTTGGAAATGTTGTGGCTTATAATATTTTGGATATATATTTTTAGTAACATTGTTTACGTTAACATCTGTGCATTGTGCTGAAAGTAAAACTGAAATTAACAAAGTAAAAACATTTCTACTTTTTAATGGCACAGAAATTTTAGGATAGGTTTTATTTAAAATTTTTAAAATTATTTTAGCTCTTTGTATCTCATTCATTATCTAAAATTCATAAGATCTCTCATTGAGTAAAGACCAGGTCTTTTACTCATTAACCATTTTGCAGCAGATAAAGCTCCTTCAGAATAAAGAGCCCTATCAAAAGCTTCGTGATTTAGGGTAATAATTTCCTTCCCACTTGAGAACTTTACTTCATGCTCACCAATAATTTTTCCTTTTCTTATAGAATTAAAATTAATTTTCTTCCCATAAGGAAAATTTTTTTTGTTTAAAAATTTTTTTCCAAATAAACTATAAAAATTTTTCTTTTTACCTTCAGCTATTCCTTTTCCAAGCATTATGGCTGTTCCAGAGGGATAATCTTTTTTATATTTGTGATGTACTTCAAAAACTTTACTTAAAAATTTTTTTCCAAGAGATCCTGAAGCAATTTCTGTCAAATACATTAAAAGGTTAATACCTAGGCTCATATTTCCAGCTTTTAAAATTGGTATTTTTTTAGAAAATTTTTTAATTAACCTCTCCTCATTTTTTGTAAATCCAGTGGTTCCTATGACTACTCTTTTTTTTAATTTTGCAGCTATTCTCAGCACTTGAAAAGTACATTTTGGAATTGTAAAATCTATTATTAATGTTGCATCTTTAAAAGCTTGCTCATTATTAAAATTTATTTTGATTCCATTAATTTTTTTATTAATTTTTCTATTTTCAGTAAGACTTACTAATTTAAAATTTTTATCTGATCTTACAGACTTAATTATTTGCTGACCCATTCGGCCCATACACCCTGTAACTGCTAAGTTTATTTTTTTCATTTTATGATAAGATATGAAACTATCACAACAGAAACAATTATTATAGACCAAATAAATAAATTTATTATAAATTGTTTTGATTTTGAATTAGTTCTTACAAACCCTGGAAGGACTAGAATTAATACAGCTACTAAAAAAATTGTAGGGATTATTTGTTCTAATCCCATTTTTTAACTTTTCCAGAAACTTTTAGCTTTCTGGAAAAATTTCTTAATACTTGGATTTGATTTTTCATTTTCAATTTCTCTAAACTTTTCTAAAAGTTCTTTTTGTTCTTTATTTAAATATACTGGTACTTCAGTTTTGACCTGCACATATAAGTCTCCATAATCCCCTCTCCTCATGAATGGCATACCTTTTCCTTTTAACCTAAATTGTTTACCATCCTGAGTTCCATCTGGAATTTTAATTTTTGCTTTTTTCCCATCTATAGTTGGTATTTCAATCGTTGTTCCAAGAGCAGCATCAGCTATTGAAATTGGAAATTCAAAAAATAAATTTACATCAGATCTTTTAAACAGCTCATGAGTTTTAACGTTTATAAATAAATATAAGTCACCACTAACACCACCTCTTGTTCCAGCCTCACCTTTGCCAGCAAGTCTTATTCTTGTTCCATCATCAACACCCTTAGGTATAGTTACTGAAATTTTTTTAGAAGTTTGTTTATTTCCTTGTCCACTACAATCTGTGCAAGGATTAGTTATCTCTTCTCCACTTCCAGCACATTGAGGACATGTTTGTTGTACAGTAAAAAAGCCCTGATTGGAGCGAACTCTCCCATTTCCTCCACAATATGTGCATCGATCTGGATTAGTACCAGGTTTAGATCCATTTCCTTTACATGTGTTGCATTTTTCAGAAGTTGAAAATTGTATATTTTGTTTTTTCCCTAAATATGCTTCCTCCAAAGAAATAGTGAGGTCATATCTTAAATCAGACCCTCTATTTTGGGAACTCCTACCTCGTGAACTTCTTCGTCCTCCACCACCGAAATCTCCAAAAAAATCTTCAAAAATATCTGAGAAGTCTGCACCACTAAAACCACCAAATCCACCAAAGCCTCCTTGACCTCCACCACCATTTTCAAAAGCAGCGTGTCCAAAATTGTCGTAATTTTCTTTTTTAGATTTATCAGATAGTATTCCATAAGCTTCACTTGCTTCTTTAAATTTATCTTCAGCACCTTTATCTCCTGGATTTTTATCTGGATGATATTTTACAGCAAGTTTTCTATAGGCTGACTTAAGTTCTTCGGGACTAGCACTTTTGTTAACGCCTAAGACATCGTAGTAATCTCTTTTAGCCATGTATATAACCTGGACAAATAGATGTCAGTTAAGCGCTTTTTTCTTTATTTTCGTCTTTTACTTCCTCAAAATCCGCATCAACAACATTATCGTCTTTTTTATCCTTTTCATCTTTTCCATCATCTTTACCAGAATCTGGTTTTGTACTTTGTTGTGATTTATAAATAGCTTCTCCAAGTTTCATTGAAGCTTGCACCAATGTTTCTGTTTTTTTCTTAATATCCTCTACATCTTCGCCTTTTAAAGATTCTTTAAGAGCATTAGAGCCATCTTCAATAGCTTTTTTTTCGGCATCTGAAATTTTAGAACCATGTTCTTTAAGGTTTTTTTCAGTTGAATGGATTAATGTGTCTGCTTGATTTCTAACATCCACAGACTCCCTTTTCTTTTTGTCAGCATCTTTATTAGCTTCAGCATCTTTCACCATTTTTTCAATCTCTTCATCATTCAAACCACCTGATGCTTGAATTTGAATTTTTTGTTCTTTTCCTGTTCCTTTATCTTTAGCTGAAACATTAACAATACCATTAGCATCTATATCAAAAGTTACCTCAATTTGAGGAACCCCTCTTGCTGCAGGAGCAATACCAACTAGTTCAAAATTACCTAATAATTTGTTATCTGTCGCCATTTCTCTTTCACCTTGAAGAACTCTGATTGAAACTGCTGGTTGGTTATCTTCTGCTGTAGAAAAAACCTGACTTTTTTTTGTTGGTATAGTTGTGTTTTTTTCAATAAGTTTAGTAGAAACTCCTCCAAGTGTTTCAATACCTAAAGACAAAGGTGTTACATCTAACAATAAAACATCTTTAACATCACCTTGGAGTACACCAGCTTGAATGGCTGCACCCATTGCAACTACTTCGTCAGGATTAACACTTTTATTTGGTTCTTTACCAAAGAAATTCTTAACTTCACTAATAACTTTTGGCATTCTAGTCATACCACCAACCATAACAACTTCATCAATCTCATTCGCTGAAATGCCTGCATCTTTTAAAGCAGTTTCACATGGTGGAATTGTTCTTGAGATTAGTTCTTCGACTAAAGCCTCAAGTTTTGCTCTTGTCATTTTTAAGTTGATATGTTTTGGACCTGTTTTGTCAGCTGTTATAAATGGTAAATTAATATCCGTCTGTTCTGCAGCTGATAATTCTATTTTAGCTTTTTCTGCTGCCTCTTTTAATCTTTGTAGGGCTAATTTATCTGATTTTAAATTAATTCCACTATCTTTTTTAAATTCATCAACTAAATAGTCAACAATAGTATTATCAAAATCTTCACCACCTAAAAATGTATCACCATTGGTTGATTTAACTTCAAAAACACCATCTCCCAGCTCTAGAATTGATACGTCAAAAGTTCCTCCACCTAAATCATAAACTGCAATTTTTTTATTTTGTTTTTTATCTAAACCATAAGCTAATGACGCAGCAGTTGGCTCATTAATAATTCTTAATACTTCTAACCCCGCTATCTTTCCCGCATCTTTAGTGGCTTGTCTTTGAGCATCATTAAAATAAGCCGGTACTGTTATTACAGCTTTTGTAACAGGTTGACCTAAATATTTTTCAGCAGTCTCTTTCATTTTTTGAAGTATAAAAGCTGAAATTTGTGATGGGGAATATTTTTGATTTTTAGACTCAATCCAAGCATCTCCTTTTTCTGAATTCACAATCTTAAATGGAGCAGCATCAATATCTTTTTTTACTGTTGGATCATCAAAATTTCTTCCAATCAATCTTTTAACTGCAAATATAGTATTTTCAGGATTAGTGACAGCCTGTCTCTTAGCTGGTTGTCCTATTAATTTTTCATTTTCGCCTGTAAAAGCAACAACGGAAGGAGTTGTTCTTGCACCTTCTGCATTTTCTAAAACTTTAGCCTGACTACCTTCCATGATAGCCACACATGAATTAGTTGTACCTAAATCTATTCCAATTATTTTACTCATAATTATATCTTTCTCTTCATATAGGGGTTAAATTTAATTCTACAAGTTGATAAAATCATTATTTATCATCTTTATTTTCTTCATTTTTCTCATCTTTTTTATCTTTATTTTCAGATTTTTTTGATACGCCAACCAATGAGGGTCTCAACAATCTATCTTTAATCATGAAACCTTTTTGGATTTCTTGAATTATAGTTCCAGGATCTTTCTGTTCATCCTCTATTTCCATCATGGCTTGATGAAAATTTGGATCTAATTTTTTATTTAAACTTTCGATAGGGTTAATATTGTTTTTGGAAAAAATAGACATTAAATCCTTATTGATTACATCTAGGTGCTCAAGAATTTTTTTCAAAGCCTCAGAGTCTTTTAAAGACTGATCATTTTTTAAAATTTGTTTTGATCTCTCAAGATTATCTATTAAATTTAGAGCTTCTTTTGCAAAAGCGTATCCTCCATATTCGTATGCTTCCTCTTTTTCTTTTTCAAACCTTCGTCTTTGGTTTTCCATTTCAGCAAATGTTCTTGCCAATTTATCTTCAAGTTCAATAATTTTTTCTTCAGAAGTTTTTTGTAATGTTTCATCTTTATCACTGTCTTCTTTTTCAACATTAAAATTTTCTTTATCTATATCAGATTTAATATCTTCACTATTCTCTTCGGGGACTGAGTTAGTATCAGTTTTAAGGTTTTCTTCTTTTTCCATAAGTCCTTATATGGTAAGAAAATCTAAAATTTCTAGATGTTATATAAAAAAATAAAAAAATTACTTATAGGGACCAATAATAAAGGAAAATTGAGAGAAATCAGGAACTTACTTCCAAAAAACATTAAAATTTTTTCAACATCAGATTTTAATCTTAAAAGTCCCAGGGAAAATGGAAAAACTTTTCAAGAAAATTCATTAATAAAATCAAAATATTTTTCTAAAAAAACTCACTTATTTTGTCTAGCTGATGACTCAGGTCTGGAAATTGATATTTTAAAAAAGAAACCAGGGATTTATTCTGCTAGATGGGGAGGTAAAAATTCAGACTTTAAAAGAGCTATTAAAAAAGTTTATAAAGAGCTTTATAAAAAAAATAAAAAATGGAAGAGCAAAAGGATAAAAGCTAGATTTGTTTGTGCACTGTCTATAAGTTATTTAGATAAAAAAATAGCATGTGTAACAGGAAAAGTGGAAGGAAGTATTTCACACGAACCAAAAGGAAAAAATGGCTTTGGTTATGATCCGATATTCATTCCTAATAGAGCAAAGAAAACATTTGGTGAAATGAAATCTTCACAAAAATATAAAATAGACCATCGTTTCAAAGCTTTTAGAAAAATTAAAAAATTTCTATAAGTTTTCCATTTTGCACTTTGTAAAGATTTAATCTGTGGTAAATTTTATTATTTTCTATATCAAAAATACCAATCTTTCCTTTAAATGAATTTTTTCTTTTAAATAATTTATTTATATCTGTTAGTTCACTTTTAAGTGAAAGATAATAAATTAATCCAACTAAATCATAACTTAATAATGATAAATGATTTGGGTTTTCATTAAACTCATTCAAAAATTTTTTTTTGAAATCATCTAAGTTTTTTTTGTTTATTGATGGGAAATAGATTGGTTGAATATTATTTTCTATAATTATACTTTTGTCAAACCATTGATTAAACGTCATTATGTATTTATTCTTTGGGGATACATCAGTGTATAGAAGTGATGTGATTACACTTTTTAAACTTTCATCAAAATCTGAAATTATGACTGAGTCAAAATTTACATTACCTATTGTATATTTTTTTTCTAATTTTTCCAATTGTTTGTCCTTGTCAATCAAATCAGAATTTTCAACTCGTTTAATTTCATCCTTTAAATTTTGCTTTCTTATTTTGTAATTTGTAATTTTTTCAATTTGAGCTGTTAGTTTTGTCGGTTCTCTATCGTAGATATGATGTTTGAATATTTTTATTTTTGCTTGTTTAATGGCAGCTTTTATTTCTGGCATATAGTCAGCATTGGGTGTTAAAAAAATAGTTTTATTAATTTTATTAAGTTCTATAAATTTTTTTAATGCTTTTAATTGTGATGTTGCATTTACACCTGTGCTAATAACATTAATAGGTAGATCTATTACTTTGTTGGTCAAAGATAAAAAAGTAATTTCTTTAATTTCCTCCAAAAAATCTAAACTTTGATAAAAGACTGGACCAATAACAATATTTATTCCCATTTCTCTAAATTCAATTGCGGATTTAAGAGCTTGGTTTGCATTAGATCCAGAGTCTTTTGGATAAATCTCTATCTTTGTGGTCCCAATATTTTGAAGTGCCATTTTGGTTGATTTAATAATTAAATTACCAAGTTCTTTATTAGATCCTGTTAATGGTACTAAAAGGCCAATTTTAATTTTTTCATTGGCTTGAACTTTATTAGTATGTATCAATAAAATACTAATTAAGAAAAATATAAAAATTTTAAAATTTTTTTTCATTTTAATGATATTATAATGTCTAAATTACAATTATGATTGTAAATTATAATCCTACAAATAAACAAATTAAAAAAGGCCTTTATTTGGTAGCAACACCTATTGGAAATTTAGGTGATATAACACTCCGAAGTATCTGGTTACTAAAAAATTCTGATTATATCCTTTGTGAAGACACACGTATTTCAAAAAAACTATTAGATAAATATGAGATTAAATCTAAACTTATTTCAAATCACAAATTTAACGAAAAAAAAAACTTATCTAAAGTTATCAATTTATTAAAGATGGGAGCAATTATTTCAGTTGTTTCAGATGCAGGAACCCCAGGTATATCTGATCCTGGTTCTGTTTTAGTAAGAGAGTGTATTCAAAATAAAATTGAAATTACCACTCTACCAGGTCCATCAGCTGTATCATCAGCTATAGCAGTTAGCGGATTTTCTGAAAAATTTTTCTTCTACGGTTTTTTTCCTGAAAAGAAAAAACAAATTGATGAAGATCTTGATTTTTTATCAAAATTAGATTGTTCAATCGTTTTTTTTATTTCACCTAAAAAGTTAAATAAAATTATTAATATTTTAAAAACTTTTTTCTCCGAAAGAAAAATTTTAATCTGTAGGGAAATATCAAAATTTTATGAGGAATATATCAGGGAAGACATAAATAATTTAGAAAAATTTAATAAAGATGTAAAAGGTGAATTAACAATTGTAATTTCTGAAAAAAAACATCAAAAAAAAAACTCCCAGGAATTAGATGAATCAGATAAAAGAATAATAGATAAAATGATTAATCGACTAAGTATAAAGGAAATTATTGATTTGATTAATGAAAAAAATAAAATCTCCAAAAAAGAGATATATAATTATTGCTTAAAAATAAAAAATGAAAATTAAAATTTTTTTTTTATTATTGATTAGTTTAATTTTATCAGGATGTATAGGTGTTTCATCTAAGGGTATCTTTGGAACGGGCGTTAGTGTTGCGCTTGATCCAAGGTCAGTTGGTACACAAATTGATGACTCAATTATGCAAAAGAATTTATCTACAAGAATTATTTTGTTAGATAAAAAATATTTATTATCAATTAATTCAAAAGTCTTGGATGGAAGAATTTTTTTAACAGGCAAGGTAGATGATCCTGAGGAAAAATTAAAATTGACTAAATTGGCTTGGGAAACAAATGGAGTGAGATCTGTAAGAAATGATATTAAGATTAAGGAAAAATTTAATTTTAAACAGTCAGCAAAAGATATTTTAATTACCTCTCAATTAAGGACAGCATTGATTTTTAATAAAAATATTAAAGCAACCAATTATCAAATAGATACTTATAAAAAAAAGATATATCTTTACGGAATATCACTTACCACGGAAGAAAAAGATTTAGTAATTACTGAAGCTAAAGAAATTTTAGATGTTGAAGATGTAATAGCAAGCATATTACTTGTTGATGATTTGAGAATTCAAAAAGATTAATTTTTTTTATAATCTATAATATCTGCAGAATATGCAGCTACTGAAGCCAAGTTGATTATTTCTGATGTCGAAGATCTCAAAGGAGCAATTTCAATTGGCAAACCTAAGCCTACTAACAGTGGGCCGATTACTTTAGTGTCTCCTAAAGTTTTCATCATTTTATATGAAATTGCAGCACTATGCTGACCGGGCATAATTAGGATATTTGCATTTCCCACAATCTTTGAAAAAGGGTAAAGACTCTTATATTCTGGATTAAGAGCAACATCTGGTTGCATATCACCATCAAATTCAAAATCTACATTTTTATTTTTTAAAATTTCAACAGCGTTTTTAATATGTTTAGTTCTACTTGTAAGAGGTTGTCCAAACGTAGAATGTGAAACAAAAGCTACTTTTGGATCAAAGCCAAATAACCTAACAACACGAGCAGCTGATATTGCTATTTTTGCCATTTCTTCTGAAGTTGGATATTCATGAACACTAGTATCTCCTACAAAAATGGTCTTTCCTTTGTGAACAACTAAATTTAGACCAAACATTATTTCACCTGGTCTTGCATTTACAACTTGTTTAATCTTATCTAAAGACGCTCCAAATCGCCTTGTGTTACCAGTTACAGCTCCATCAGCATCACCGCAAGCAACCATACAAGATGCCCAAATCACTCTGTCATTTCTTACTAATCTATCACAATCCCATTCCAACAATCCTTGTTCTCGCTGAAGTTTTTTAAATAAATAACTAACGTATTTTTCTCTTTTAGGAGTATCTTTTGAATTTATAATTTCAATATCAAAATTTTCATTATAACCAATTTTTTTTATTTGTTCTTTAATCTTTTCTTCTTTACCAATCAAAATAGGTATACCAAGTTTAGAATTTTTAAATGCGATAGCAGCTTTAAGAGTATTTTCATCTTCCCCATCCGCAAAAACAATTTTCTTTTGATTTTTTTTAATATATCCATTTATACCTTGCATTATTGTTACAGTTGGATCTAGTCTCTGTTTTAATTGTTCTTGGTATAGTTCAAAATTTTCAATTTTTTTTCTAGCTACACCAGATTTCATTGCTGCTTTGGCAACAGCCGCTGGAATAATGCTAATCAATCTAGGATCAAAAGTTGATGGAATTATGTAATCTTTACCATAATGAGGTCTATCCCCACCCATAGCGGCAACAACTTCATCTGGAACATCCTCTTTAGCAAGATTGGCAATTGCATGTGCTGCAGCAACTTTCATTTCTTCATTTATCGTTTTAGCTCGAACATCTAGAGCTCCTCTAAAAATATATGGAAAACCAATTAAGTTATTTACTTGGTTTGGATAATCAGATCGCCCAGTTGCAATGATAGCATCATTTCGGACTTCTTCGATTTCCTCCGGAGTAATCTCTGGATCTGGATTTGCACAAGCAAAAATTATGGGATTTTTTGCCATTTTTTTTACCATATTTTTTGTTAAGGTACCTTTTGCTGAAAGTCCTAAAAATACATCAGCTTTTTCAATAGCATCCTCTAAAGTTCTAGCTGATGTTTCAATTGCATGGCTTGATTTCCATTGATTTAAGTTTGACCTACCTCTGTAAATAACACCTTTACGATCAAGCATAGTAATATGTTTTTGTGGAACACCACTATTTTTAAATAAGTTTGCACATGCCATAGCTGATGCTCCCGCGCCATTAACAACAACTTTGATCTTATCTATTGATTTTTTACTTATATCTAAAGCATTAATTAAAGCTGCAGTTGTGATAATTGCAGTGCCATGTTGATCATCATGAAATACTGGTATATCTAAAATTTCTTTAAGCTTTTCTTCAATTACAAAACAATCTGGGGCAGCAATGTCTTCTAAATTTATTCCACCAAAAGAAGGAGAAAAATTTTTAATTGAATTTATAATCTCTTCTGTATTTTTAGAATCAATTTCAAGGTCAATAGAATCAATATCTGCAAATCTTTTAAACAATACAGCTTTTCCTTCCATGACTGGTTTTGAAGCGATGGCTCCTAAGTCCCCCATTCCAAGAATAGCTGAACCATTACTAATTACGGCAACCAAATTTCCTTTACTAGTATAATCATAAGCTGCTTCAGGGTTTTCACTTATTTTTTTAACAGGTACTGCGACCCCAGGTGAATATGCAAGAGCAAGATCCCTTTTAGTAATCATGTTTTTTGAAGCTACAATTTCTATCTTGCCAGGTTTTTTGTAGCTATGAAATTCTAGAGCTTCCTTGTCTGTGTAATGATCAATTTTTGTTTTTTTCATTTATGCTAATTAGGTGTACAAATGGGGTAAAATTAAGACTAATATGATTTATGAACTTAATTAAGTCAACAGGGACTTTTGGTTTTTATACCATAATCAGTAGATTACTTGGTTATTTAAGAGATGTTTTAATTGCAATATTTCTGGGTACAAGTTTTTTGGCAGATGCATTTTTTGTAGCATTCAGAATCCCCAATACTTTTAGAAGGTTATTTGCAGAGGGAACATTTAATGCGGCTTTCATTCCCAGTTATACTTCAGAGTCAACTAAAGGAAAATTAAAATCAAACTTATTTGCTAACGAAATTTTTAATTTACTATTTTTAGTTCTTTTATTTTTAGTTTTAATTGCAGAAATTTTTATGCCTGTGGTTGTTAGCTTAATAGCGCCAGGTTTTACTGAGAACAGTAAAAAAATTGAGCTCGCAATAGATTTAACAAGAATAACCTTTCCATTTTTATTATTTGTATCTTTATCATCATTTTTTGCAGCAATATTAAATTCACATAATAAATTTGCAGCAGCATCAGCAGCACCAATAATTTTGAATTTAGTTCTTATTGGAATTCTTTTATTTGGCAATTTCTTAAATGATAAAATTATTTATTATCTCTCATATGGAGTTTCAATAGCTGGGTTTTTACAATTAGCTTTCTTGTATAAGTATGTAAAAAAATTTTATTCAATAAGTTTTAATTTTAAAATTAAAGTAAATAGTAAAGTAAAAATTTTTTTTAAAAAACTTTTGCCAAGTATTTTTTCTTCTGGTGTTACTCAAATTAATATACTAGTTGGAACTATAATTGCCTCTTTTCAAGCAAGTGCAGTATCTTATTTATATTATGCAGATAGAATTTATCAAATAAATTTAGCGATCGCAGGTATAGCTATAGGGGTTGTTGTGTTACCTCAGCTTTCAAAGCACATTTACTTAAAAAAAAAAAATAAGATTCTCTTGATTCAAAACAAAGCATTGGAGTTAAGTATGTTTTTAAGTTTACCAGCATCAGTTGCACTACTTATTGGATCTGAGGAAATTGTTTCCGCACTATTTGGATATGGTTCATTTGATTCTGAAGCAGTCTTTAATTCAGCAAGAGCCCTTTTTTATTTTGGATTGGGATTGCCAGCATTTGCATTAATAAAAGTTTTCTCAACTTTCTTTTTTGCAAATAATGATACAAAAACACCATTTTTTATTTCATTATTATCTGTAACATTAAACATTTTAATAAGTCTTTATTATTTTAAAAGTATTGGTTTTATAATTATTCCAATAGCAACATCTATTTCGTCATGGTTCAACTCCATTGTGTTATTTATTTATTTAAAGAATAGAAATCTTTTTAAATTTAATGATATTTTTTTTAATAAATTTTTTAAGATAGTTTTTTCATCACTTATGATGGGAGTATTTTTCAATTTTTTAACTCAAATATTTAAAAATCAACTCGTTTATGATTACAACTTTAAATCATTTTATCTACTTTTATTAGTTTTATTAGGTTTAGCTTTCTATTTACTGGTTTCATATTTTATCAAAGCTTTTAAATACGATGATATTAAATTAAAGTATTAAATTATGGGAAAAAAAATTTTTTCAGGTGTTCAGCCTACAGGCAATCTCCATTTAGGAAATTATCTAGGGGCAATAAAAAATTTTGTTGAATTAAATAATGACAATGAGAACGATTGTATTTTTTGTGTTGTTGATTTACATGCAATAACAATAAACCAAGATCCCAAGGAACTTAGAAATAACATTCGTGAGACAGTAGCAACTTTTATAGCAAGTGGAATTGATGCAGAAAAAAGTATTATTTTTAATCAATCACAAGTGAGTGCACACTCAGAAGCAGCTTGGATACTTAGTTGTACTGCTAGAATGGGATGGTTAAATAGAATGACTCAATTTAAAGAAAAAGCAGGTAAGGATAAAGAAAAAGCAAGTATTGGACTTTATTCTTATCCAGTATTAATGGCTGCAGATATATTATTATATGATTCAACTCATGTCCCAGTTGGGGACGATCAAAAACAACATTTGGAGCTTTGTCGAGATATTGCTCAAAAGTTTAATAATGATTTCAATGTAAATGATTTTTTTAAAATACCAGAGCCTTTAATTCAAAAAGAGTTTTCAAGAATTATGAGTCTTAAAGATGGACTAAAAAAAATGAGTAAATCTGAGTTATCAGATTTAAGTAGAATAAATCTTACAGATGAAAAAGATCAAATCATCAATAAAATAAAAAAAGCTAAAACAGATCCGTTGCCAATGCCGTCAAATATAGACGAACTTGAAAAAAGACCAGAGGCTAAAAATTTAATAGGTATTTACTCGAGCTTAACTGGCCTCAAACTAGAAAAAATAATTAAAGATTTTTCAGGAAAAAATTTTTCTGAATTTAAGGAAAATTTGTCACAAGCTTTAGTTGACAAAATTAACCCTATTTCTGTGGAAATTAAGAAGCTATTAAATGAAAAAAATTATTTAGATAAAATACTTTCAGAGGGTTGTAAAAAAGCGAATGATATAGCATCAAGAAAAATAAAGAAAATTCACGAAATAGTTGGTTTTTAATTTTTTTATATTAACTAGTTCCAATTCTGTAATTTTTGACTATATATAAAATATGTTCGTTCAAACTGAAACTACACCTAATCCTAACTCACTTAAATTTTTGCCGGGCAAAGTAGTCTCAAATTATGGTTCCTTTGAAATTACAAAAAAAGAAGAAACTAATAACGAGTTAGTAAGAAATATTCTTTCAATTAACGGTGTCCAAGGAATTTTTTTGGGGAAAGATTTCATATCAATAAATAAAGATGAAGAAATTTCGTGGGATGAAGTTAAACATATTGTTATTTCATTAATTAATGATTTTTATTCAAGTGGGAAAGAATGTGTAATTGAAAAAGATATCAAAGAAGAAAAGAAAGATTTTAAAGATTTAGAAAAAAAAATTATTAAGATATTAGATGAAAAAATAAGGCCTGCTGTTGCCAAAGATGGAGGTGATATAAAATTCAAAGAGTTTAAAAATGGTATTGTAAAGGTGCAGTTACAAGGAAGCTGCTCTGGATGCCCCAGCTCCACAATGACTTTAAAGCAAGGTGTTCAGAATCTTTTGTGTCACTATATTCCTGAAGTAAAACAAGTAGAAGCTATTTAAAATGATTAGAACAAAAAAAAATATTTTTAATTTAAAATTTTTAAAAACATTAGATCAAAAAGGTCTAGGTTCATTTCCACGAATTTTTTTAAGTTCTTTATTGGTACTTTTCTTCTTTTTTTCAATGCCCAAAATAATCAATCATGTGAATAACAAAAATGAAGAATTTCAAAACAATTCTAAAGCAGTACTTGCATATACTTTAAATAATAAAGGAAAAAATTTTGAAGAGGGCAATGAAGTTCTCAATGAGAATGACCTATTAAGAGATATTTTTAGTCTAAATGATTTAGAGACAGATACTGTAAGGCTAAACGCATCAACCATAAAACAATTATTTGAGGATACAAAATATTCTTTAAAGGATGTTAGAGAAAAAAAATTAGTTAAACCAGTTGCATTAACTTTGCTTCCAGCAGAAATAAAGATGATCGAAAATACTAATCAAAGAAAAGATTTTTTTATTCAGATTGTCTTGCCATTAATTTTACAAGAGAATAATAATATTAAATTAGATAGAAAGAGACTTTTTAGTATTATAAATAAAAGTAATAACACTGACTTGGAAAAAAAATGGTTAAAGAAAAAATATAAACAATATGGTGTATCATCAAGTGATTTATCAACATTAAAAATAAGAATGGATGAAATTCCTGTTTCCCTTGCAATAGCTCAAGCAGCGAAAGAAACTGGATGGGGAACTTCTAGATTTGCTCAAGAAGGTAATGCATTATTTGGACAATGGACTTGGTCCGGTGAAGGCTTGAAACCAAAAGATGCAGACCAAGATAAAGGTCATAAAGTTATGAAGTTTAACGTACTTCAAGCATCGGTCAGAGCATATCAGCGTAACTTGAATACTCATTCGTCATATAAGAATTTACGAAGAGCTAGAGCTGAATTAAGAGATAGGGGACAACCATTAGACAGTTTGATTTTAGTAAAGTTTTTAAATGAATATGCGGAAACAGGCACAAAATACGTTGAGGTGTTAACTAAGATTATTAAACAAAATGATTTAAAAGATTTCGACGATGCAAAATTATTACCCTCAAGTATCGAATTAGAAAGTTTAATCTAATTTTTTATTATGGTAAATTGAGTTCCGAACCATCTCCAATTTCCATTATCGTTTAAAGAACAATTAACTCTTCCTCTTCTTGGTAAAAATTTCTCATCAAAGTTTATTATTAAATTTTCTTTTTGAAATTTTAAAATTGGTTTTTTCCATATTCCGCCATCATTAGAGTAACAATTTATATTATTGATGTTTTTTTGTTCCTTAAAAAATTCAACAACTATTTTGGGAGGGTTTTGTTCATCAAGTATTTTTTTTTCTTCTGGCTTTAAACTTTTATATTCCAGGGGGCTATAATTGATAACTGATTTAAATCTTTTTAAGTCACCGTATTTTTCGTTAATAGGAAATCTAGGTAGTTCAAATTTATCTTTATTTATATCAATAACACCAGAATGTTGACCAAATGCAATTTTAAAATTTTTTGAAATATAATCTTTCATAAATTTTGAGTATTCACCGAAAGGATAAGAAAATATTTGTGGAACATAACCAAATTTTTCTTTAAAAATTTTACTAGCTGTTTCTATGTCATTAATAAATTCTGAATTATTCATATCAATTAAATATTCGTGAGTATGAGAATGATGACCTATAATCGCAAAACCAGACTCTTCTATCTCTTTGATTTCATCCCAATTCATATATCCTCTTTTTCCAACTGGCTCAGTGGAGACAAAAAGAATAAAGGGAATTTTATTTTTTTTAAGATATGGCCAGGCCTCTTCATAAAAAGAACTAAATCCATCATCAATAGTAATTAAAATCTCTTTCTTTTTTTTTGGTTTATTAAAGTTTTTTATAAAAAGTTTTGGGTCATTAAATTCATAATCAAGTTCTTTAATCATTTTGATCTGTTTATCAAAAATATCCATTCGAATATTTGTTGATGGATATTTGTTTTCATTAAATCTGTGATACATTAACGATAAAATACCATTATCATTTGAAAAATATTTGATATTATTTTCCCCTGAACTAGAATTACTGATAAAAGATAATCCTATGATTAACAAACTGATAATAGATGCTACAAAAGATAAAATTTTTTTTATGATCATTAACGATGATATTAGTCATAATATTACACATGAAAATAGCAAAAGTAATTTTGAAAAATTGATAATTTTGATTTATGATTTTTTAAGTTCAAAAAATCTAAAAATAAATGATATTTCAAGCCTATATGTTAATAGGGGTCCAGGAAGTTTTGCGGGTATAAGAAACTCACTTTCTATAATAAAGGCTATTCACTTAGCAATGAAAATTGATTATTATTGTTATAGTTTCGATGATTTTAGAGGTATTGAAAAAATAAAATATGAAAATATTCCTAATCTATGCAATAAATTTAATATTAAAAAAAATTTGATTAATCCTGTTTATATAAGTTAAAACTAGTTATGTCAGATACAATTGAACAAAAATGTCTATCAAAGGGTGTTAAACTCACCGATCAGAGAAGAATAATTGCCAAGGTAATGTCAGAAGCATCGGATCATCCTGATGTAGATGAGTTATATAACAGAGTATCAAAAATAGATCCTAAAATAAGTATTGCTACTGTTTATAGAACTGTAAAACTTTTTGAGGAGTCGGGAATACTTACTAAACACGAATTTAAAGGTGGTAAAGCAAGATACGAAGAATTAAATGAAGGTCACCACGATCATTTAATTGATGTTAAATCAGGTGAAATTATAGAATTTGTAGACGAAGAAATAGAAAAACTTCAAAAAAAAGTAGCAGAAAAACATGGTTATACTTTAGTTGATCATAAACTTGAGCTATATGGGATAAAAAAAAAATCTCAATAAATGGGACATAAAATTTTTATTAAAACTTTTGGATGTCAGATGAATGAGTATGACTCAAATCGTATTTACGACACAGTTAAAAAAATTGGTTATCACAAAACCGAAAAATATGTTGAAGCTGATTGTTATCTTTTAAACACTTGCCATATTAGAGATAAGGCAAAAGAAAAAGTTTATCATGAAATAGGACGAGTAAAAAAAATCTTTAGATTTAAAAAAAAACCATTGGTGATTGTAGCAGGGTGTGTGGCTCAAGCAGAAAATCAGGAAATGCTTAAAAGAGAACCATATATAGATCTGGTAATAGGCCCTCAATCTTATCATAAAATAAATGATACAATTTTAAAATATGTTGAAAAAAATAAAAAATTTGAAGAGACTGAATTTGATCCTATTTCCAAATTTAATTTTTTAAAAAAAATTAAAAATGACTCAAGAAAAGTTTCTTCATTTTTAACTATTCAAGAGGGATGTGATAAGTTTTGCCATTTTTGTGTAGTTCCCTTCACAAGAGGTCCCGAGTATTCAAGGCCTTTTAAACAAATCTTAAATGAGGCCAAGTATTTGGTTGAGAATGGTACTAAGGAAATAATTTTACTTGGTCAAAATGTTAATGCTTATAGGAATAAAGAATATAGGCTATCTAATTTAATTTTAGAAATTGAAAAACTTTCAGGAGTCAAAAGAATTAGATATACAACATCTCACCCAAAAGATATGACTGATGACTTAATTGAAGTATATAAGTATTCAAAAAAATTGATGCCTTTGGTTCATTTACCGGTTCAAAGCGGTTCAAATAAAATTTTAAATCTAATGAATAGAAAACATACAATTAATGAATATATAAAAATATACGACAAATTAAAAAAAATTAATCCAAATATAGAGTTTTCTAGTGATTTTATTATTGGTTATCCTGGAGAAGAAGATAGTGATTTCAAAGACACATTTGATCTCATTAAAAAAATAAAGTTTGTGAATTCTTACTCATTCATATTTAGTCCAAGACCTGGAACAGTTGCTGCGGAGTCAAAGTTAATTGATAAAAAAATTCTATTAAAAAGATTAGAAAAAATTCAAAATAAATTGTTTGAAAATCAAAGTTCCATGAATAAACTCTTGGTAAATAAGACTATAAATGTATTAGTTGAAAATTTTACAGAAGATAAAACACGAGTTTTTGGACGGTCAGAACATATGACTTCAGTTATATTTAATGGTAAAAAAAGTGATATTGGAAAGATTGTGGCTGTTAAAATTAAACAAAGCAACAGAAGTACTTTATTTGCAGAAAAAATTTATGAACCAAATAAAAAGGTAGCTTGAAAATTGAGTAGTTTAATAAAGAAAAATATAAGTTCATCACTAAAATTTGTTTATTCAGACAACAATTCTTTAAGCGTTATTTTTCATGATAATGAATTACTGATGGGAGTAGTTGGAGAGTTTAATAAAAATTTAAAAGAATTAGAAAAAATTACTCAGTCGAATTTGTATTCTAGAGGAAACTCTATATTAATAAAGTCAGATCTAAAGACAAACGAAATTGTAAAAAATGCAATCCAATTTTTAGCTAATCAATTTATCAATAATGGTAGTATTGAAAATAAAGATATAGTTTCATCAGTAGACAAATTTATGATTAATGAAAAAGTAAAAAACAATAATGTGACAGATATTATTAAGACTCCAAAAAAATCTATTATACCAAGATCTGAGAAACAAAAAGAATATGTTAGAGCTTTAAGACAGAAAGATATTATTATTTCTGCTGGTCCAGCAGGTACAGGTAAAACTTTCTTAGCAGTTGCAGTAGGTCTGACAATGTTATTGGAAAAAAAGATTGAAAGAATAATTTTATCAAGACCAGCAGTAGAAGCTGGTGAACGATTAGGATTTCTTCCTGGCGATATGAAAGAGAAAGTCGATCCCTATCTTAGACCTTTGTATGACTCTCTTTATGACCTTTTTGATTTTGAAAAGATACAGAGAATGATTGAAATTGGTGATATTGAAATTGCTCCATTAGCTTTTATGCGAGGTAGGACATTAAAAAATTCATTTGCAATTTTGGATGAAGCGCAGAATGCTACAGATACACAAATTAAAATGTTTTTAACTCGTATTGGTGAGAACTCAAAAATTGTAGTAAACGGAGATCCTACCCAAATTGATTTGCCTAACAAAAGTATGTCAGGTTTAATAAAATCTAAAGAATTACTGGGGCATTTAAATGAAATAGCTGTAGTTGATTTTGACCACTCAGATGTTGTTAGACATCCTTTAGTATCAAAAATTGTAAAAGCATATTCAAAAAATGATTAATATTAATGTCTTCTCTGAAGAGAGGGCTTGGTCTAAAAGGATAAGAAAAAAAGATTTATTTTTTAAGAAAATATGTAACGCTTTTCCAAAAAAATATAAATTTTTAAATAAAAAAATTACTCTTACATTACTCTTATCAAATAATAAAAATATTAAAAAATTAAATAAAAATTTTAGAAATAAAAATAAACCAACTGATATTTTATCATTTCCATTTTCCAAAAGAATAAATATTGCAAAAGAATCTTATATTGGAGATATCATAATAAGTTATAATTTTATTGATAAACCAAAGTCTCAAAAATTCGAAATATTTAAAAAAAAATTAATTAAAACTTTTATACATGGTTTCCTTCATTTATTAGGTTTTGATCATGAAAAAAATAGAGATTATAAAAAGATGCTTAAAGAGGAAAATCAAATATATCAATCAGTAATCTCTAATATTAATTAAATTGAACAAGAAAATATATTTTGAATTTGTATTTTTAGCCATTTTGGGAATGGCGACTTCTTTGAGTTTACCACCCTTTAATTATTTAATTATCAATTTTTTCACTTTTACTTTATTTTTTTTATTTTTAGTAAAAAAAAATAAACTGCATAGGAATAAAAAACTTTATTTTATTTATGGATGGTTATTTGGTTTTGGTTACTTTGTCACTAATTTGTATTGGATATCGATCTCATTGTCTTTTGATCAAAATTACAAATTTTTAATTCCTTTTTCTATAATTTTAATTCCTGCTTTTTTGGGTTTATTTTATGGTTTGGTTTCCTTTTTTTTTATAATTTTAAAACCACAAAAGACCATAAGTTCTTTTTTACTTTTCTGTCTCATTTTTGGAATATTGGAGTTTGTGAGAGGAACATTATTAACAGGCTTTCCCTGGAATTTAGTTGCTTTTAGTTTTTCCAATCAAATAGAATTTTTAAGTATTAACTCAGTTTTAGGAACCTATGGGTTTAACTTATTTTGTATATCTCTATTTACGAGCCCTTCAATTTTTATATTAAGAGGTAATAAAAAAGATATAGGTGTTTGTGTTTTCTTTTTAATAGCTTTTGTGTATTTTTATATTTACGGAATTTCCTACAACAAAAAATTTAATAATCTTATTAAAGAAGATTACAATTATAAGATTAGGGTTATTGGTTCAAATATAAGCCTTGATAGGTTCTATTCTAATATTGATGCTATTACTGTTATTGAGGAGTTAATAAAAATAAGCAAACCTAATAAAGCAGATAAAACTATTTTTATTTGGCCCGAGGGAATTATTCCAGGTATTTCACAACATGAGTTAATTGAATATAGCTCGATATTTAATCAATATTTTAGTGAAAATCATTTACTAATTATTGGAACAAATAGTCAATCTGTAAATGATGGAACTAAAGATTATTATAATTCTCTTTCAGTTTATGATAATAAACTAAATTTATTAAACTCTTATAATAAAATTAATCTAGTTCCCTTTGGGGAATTCTTGCCTTTTGAAAACACTCTTAAATTTATTGGTCTAAAGTCGTTAACAAATAATTATCAATCTTTTTCTAGAGGAATAGAAAGAAATTTTATTGAAATTAACCAAAACAGTTTTCATTTAAAAATTTTACCTCTTATTTGTTATGAAATAATCTACTCAGGAAAGCTATTCGATAATTCAGATTTTGATTTAATTGTTAATATTTCTGAAGATGGATGGTTTGGTCAATCAATTGGACCAAAACAACATTTTACTCATAGTATCTTTAGAGCAATAGAAAGTGGAAAATATGTAGTTCGATCTGCTAATAATGGGATGGCAGCAATAGTTAATCCAGTGGGAGAAATTGAACAAAAGGTTGATTTTGGTCTGTCGGGCTATATAGACTTTAAAGAAAATAGGAAAATACAACCGACAATATTTTCAAAATATGGAAATAAAATTTTTGGTTTACTAATTTTATTGTATATTTTTTTAATATTTTCATTTAATAAAACTAAAAATGAGCAATCTTAAAAATTATCTTTTTACTAGTGAGTCGGTATCAGAAGGTCATCCAGATAAAGTTTCTGATAGAATCTCAGATATGGTCGTTGATAGTTATCTTTCTGGAGATCCTTTTTCTAGAGTTGCTTGCGAGACCATGACAACCACTAATAAAGTTGTTTTGGCTGGTGAAGTGAGGGGACCTGAAATCAAAAAAGATGAACTAATAGAAAAAGTTAGAAATTGTATAAAAGATATTGGTTACGACCAAGAAGGTTTTACTTGGAAAGAAGCAACAAAAATTGAGTGTCATTTACACTCTCAATCTGCAGATATTGCAATTGGTGTTGATTCCTCTGGGAATAAAGATGAAGGAGCAGGAGATCAGGGCATTATGTTTGGATATGCATGTAATGAAACTGATGTCTTAATGCCAGCGCCAATACATTACTCTCATAAAATTTTAAGATTAATGGCGGAAGATAGAAAATCTGGAAAATTGAAACATATTGAACCAGACTCTAAAAGCCAAGTTACTTTTGAATATGTTGATGGAAAACCAACTAAAGTCAAGTCTGTGGTAATATCTTCTCAACATTCAGCAGATGTTAATCAAGCACAAGTTAGAGATTTATTGAGACCATATATGTTAAAATCTATTCCAGAAAATTTTCTTAAAGATTTTAATGAGGAAGAGTTTTATGTTAATCCTACTGGTAATTTTGTTATTGGTGGTCCAGATGGAGATTGTGGATTGACAGGAAGAAAAATTATAGTTGATACTTATGGTGGAGCAGCACCCCATGGCGGTGGAGCTTTTTCTGGAAAAGACCCAACAAAGGTTGACAGATCTGCAGCTTACGCCGCAAGATATATTGCCAAAAATGTTGTAGCATCAAACATTGCAGATAAATGTTTAATTCAATTAGCTTATGCTATTGGAGTTTCAAAACCCCTTTCTATTTACGTTGATTTATTTGATAATGATTTGGATAAAAATAAATTTGTTATTGAAAAAATAAAAGAAAATTTTGATCTTAGCCCAAGAGGAATCAGAGAAATGTTGAATTTAAATAAACCTATTTATGAAAAAACAGCTGCTTACGGTCACTTCGGAAGGAATCCAGAGGATAATGGGTCATTTTCATGGGAAAAAAGTGATAAAAAATCTATATTTAAAAGATAGTTTCTATTGAATTAAAGAAAAACTTTTATATATTGCCTTTACATTATTGAATTACAAAATGGGCATTAGCCCATTTTTTTTTGGAGCTTACAAAAATATGTTAAATAAAAGAGCTGATAAACTAGAATTATTAAGAATTGCAGAAGCAGTTGCACTAGAGAAATCTATAGATAAAGAATTAATAATTACTTCTATGGAGACTGGTATCGCAAAAGCAGCAAAATCTAAATTTGGTCAAGATAACGAAATCAAAGTTTCTATTAACAGAGAAAGTGGTGATATTGAAATTTTTAGAAAATTGGTAGTTGCTGAAAACCCTGAGAATTCTAACACAGAAATTAACTTAGAGGATGCAATTAATTTAAACGAGATAAACAAGGGTAAGGCAATAGGAGATGAAGTACTTCAACCATTACCATCATTTGATTTTGGTAGAATAGCTGCGCAAACAGCGAAACAAGTTATTAGTTTTAATGTTAGAGAGGCTGAGAGAGAAAGACAATATAATGATTTTATTGATAAAAAAGATACAATCTTAAGTGGCATTGTTAAACGGCTTGAATTTGGAAACGTAATTACTGATCTTGGAAGAACTGAAGCAATAATTCAAAAAAATGAATTAATTCCAAGAGAAAATATAAAGGCTGGGGATCGTATAAAAGCATATTGTTATGATGTAAGAAGAGAACCAAGAGGACAACAAATATTCTTATCAAGAGCACACCCTAAATTTATGGAAAAACTTTTTGTTCAAGAAGTGCCTGAAATTTATGATGGATTAATAGAAATTAAATCATCATCTAGGGATCCAGGAAGTAGAGCCAAAATTTGTGTTAAAGCGGTTGATACATCTCTTGATCCAGTTGGAGCTTGTGTTGGAATGAGAGGATCTAGAGTTCAAGCAGTCGTAAATGAGTTACAGGGTGAAAAAATTGATATCGTTAATTGGTCTGAAGATCCCGCAATTTTAGTTTCAAATGCTTTATCACCAGCAGAGGTTCAGAGAGTAAATGTGGATAATGAGAGAAAAAAACTTGATGTAATCCTAACTGAAGAAAATTTAAGCAAAGCAATTGGAAGAAGAGGTCAGAACGTAAGACTTGCAACTAAATTACTGAATTATGAAATTAATATTATGACTGACGCAGAAGACTCTGAGAGAAGACAACAAGAGTTCAAAGAAAAAACAGAAAACTTTGTAAAAAATTTAGAGTTGGACGAAACACTAGGACAATTATTAGTCGCCGAGGGTTTCTCATCAATTGATGATATAAAAGATAGTTCCTCTGAAAATTTATCCAAAATAGAGGGTATAGAAGAGGACACTGCTAATGCTCTAATAGAAAGAGCAAAGGAATTTCATCAAAAAGATCAAGAAGATATCTCACAAAGAATTAAAGAGTTGGGACTTGAGGATTTATTGATAAATTTAAAAGGTTTAACCCCTGGTATGTTAGTTACATTAGGTGAACAAAAAATTTTGACATTAGAAGATTTCGCAGATCTTGCATCAGATGAACTCACAGGTGGATATGATGTTGTTAAAGGAGAGAGAGTTAAAATTCACGGTTATTTAGAAGATTTTGCTTTATCAAAAGAGGAAGCTGATGAATTAATTATGTCTGCAAGAAATATTATTTATAAAGATTGAGTGATGAGATATGGAAAAAAAAACAAAATTAACAATTTCTGGTTCTGCCAAAAAGTCGATCAAAAATATTGAAATAGCAAAAACTCAAGGTAAAAATTCTAGAGTAATAGACAAACAACCAAATAAATTTTCTAGAGGTGGATTTAATAAGTCTGGAACATCTAAACCAAAAAATACATCGTCATTTGGTAAAGGAGCACCTTTAAAAACATCTTTTAATAGCAGAACATCTCAAACAACCAATGATTTTGAAAGGCGTAAATTGGCTGAACAAAGAGCCACAAAAAGACTAAAAGGAGAAAATGACAATAAAGACAAAAAAAATCAAAAAGCAGGAGTAAAAAAAAGAGAACTTAAATTGACTGTTTCTAGAGCTTTAAGTGATGAGATAGAAGCAAGAGAAAGAAGCTTGGCTTCAGTTAAAAGAGCAAGGCAAAAAGAAAATAAAAATTTAACTAAAAAAGAAGTTCAAGAAAATTTAAAACCAATTAAAAGGGATATAAATATTCCAGAAGCCATTACAGTTAGAGAGCTTGCTAATAGAATGGCAGAGCAATCAAGCAATGTAATTAAGTATTTATTTGGAATGGGTGTAACAGTTACTATTAACCAAACATTAGCAGCTGATACAGCTGAGTTTTTAGTTAAGGAATTTGGTCATAATCCAATTAGAGAGGAAAAAGCAGAAGAAATTATTCAAAAAATTAAAGCCTCGAGAACAGAAAATTTAAAAAATAGACCACCAATTGTAACTGTCATGGGCCATGTTGATCACGGCAAGACTTCCGTGCTTGATGTTTTAAGAAGTGCAAATGTGGTATCAGGAGAATTTGGTGGGATCACACAACACATTGGTGCTTATCAAATAGAAAATAAATCGAATAAATTAACTTTTATTGATACACCTGGGCATGCAGCTTTTACTGAAATGCGAGCAAGAGGATCAAAGCTCACAGATGTTGTGGTTTTAGTTGTTGCTGCTGATGATGGTGTTAAACCTCAAACAATAGAGTCTATTAAACATGCAAAAGCAGCGAATGTACCTATTGTGGTTGCTATTAATAAATGTGATTTACCTGAAGCTGATCCACAAAAAATTAAAAATCAGTTATTAGAGCACGAATTAATAGCGGAGGAGTTATCTGGAGATACACTAATGGTGGAGATCTCTGCTAAAACTAAATTGAATTTGGATAAGTTAATTGAAGCTATAATTCTTCAAGCTGAAATTTTAGATCTTAAAACAGATTTTGAGTCAAAAGCTACGGGTGTTGTACTAGAATCAAAAATTGATGTTGGAAGAGGACCTGTTGCAACTATAATTATAACGACAGGAACTCTTAAAAAAGGAGATTTCTTTGTAAGTGGATTGAAGTGGGGCAAAATTAGAGCAATAATTAATGATAAAGGAAAAAATATAGATGAAGCACTTCCTTCGTCCCCTATAGAAATTTTGGGAATTAATGGTGCCGCAAAAGCAGGAGATGATTTTATTGTTCTTGACAATGAGAAAGAAGCCAAAACCTTAAGTGAAAATAGGGCTCAAGAAAGTAAAGATGGGAAGAATCCATTAACATTTGTTACACAAGACTCGGCTTTTTCCGATAAATCTGTCGAAGAATTAAACTTGATAATTAAATCTGATGTCCATGGTTCATCTGAGGCAATTAAAAATGCAATTAATCAAATTAAACATGATGAAGTGAAACCAAAAATAATTTTATCTGATATTGGAATGGTAACCGAGACTGATGTTACTTTATCAAAAGCATCAAAAGCTGTATTGATAGCTTTTAATGTTAAGCCAAGTAAAGAGGCAAAAAAGCTTGCTGAGAATGAAAATATCAAAATTATTTCATATAATATTATTTATGAAGTTCTAGATTATATTAAAAAAAGAATGTCTGGATTATTAACACCAGACGTTCAGGAAACTGTTACAGGAACAGCTCACATATTGGAAATATTTAAAGTTTCAGGTGCAGGAAAGGTAGCTGGATCAAAAATAATTGATGGAGAAATAAATAGTAATTCAAATTTGAGAATTATAAGAGATGGTGCAATAATTTATACTGGCAAAGTTGGAACCTTATTCAGAGAAAAAAACCAGGTAAAACAAGTTAACAATGGACAAGAATGCGGTATAACAGTTAAAGATTATATGGATTTCCAAAAAAATGATACAATAGAGGCTTTTAGTGTTACTTCTACTGAAAGAATGATTTAATGGCTGATAGAATAGGAAAACCGATATCCCAAAGACAGCTTAGAGTTGGAGAGATGATTAAGCAGTCTTTAAGCATGATTTTTATAAGAAATGAGGCTAAAGTTCCAAATTTAGAAACAAATACTATTACTGTTACTGAAGTTAGAATGAGTCAAGACTTAAAAATCGCAAAAGCTTATGTACTCCCACTTGGAGGGAAAAATGCAGAGCAAACAATAGATATTTTAAAAGAATACTCATTTTTGATAAGAAAAATTTTATCACAAAAAGTGGTTATGAAATTTTTACCAAAATTACTTTTTAGAAAAGATGAGTCTTTTGAGTATGCGGAAAAAATAGAAAACTTAATAAAACAAACAAATAAATAGGAAAACAATATATGAACAAGAAAGCTCAAGAATTAGCAATGCATGATAAAGATACCGGATCTTCAGAAATCCAGGTTGCACTGTTAACGGACAAAATTGAAACTCTTTCTAGTCACATTAAGAAGTTTAAAAAAGATAAACATTCTTCAGTGGGATTGTTAAGAGCAGTAAATAGAAGAAAGAAATTGTTAGAATACCTTAAGAAGAATAAAATGGATTCTTACAAAAATGTACTGTCGAAGTTGAATTTAAGAAAATAGAAGTCAAAATAGATAGAACGGAATGGAACGAAACGAACGAAACGAAATGGAAAAGAAATGTTTAAAGTATATAAGAAGGAAATTGAAGTAGCAGGAAAGAAGATTAGTTTAGAAACAGGCAAAGTAGCAAGACAGGCAGACGGAGCAATTATCGCTTCATGTGGTGAGACAGTTATTTTAGCAACAGTAGTAGGAGCAAAGAAAGTAAATCCAGACATGGATTACTTTCCATTGTCAGTCAACTACCAAGAAAAATATTATGCAGGTGGAAAAATACCTGGTGGATATTTTAAAAGAGAAGCAAGACCAACTGAAAGTGAAACATTAATCTCCAGATTAATTGATAGACCAATCAGACCTTTGTTTCCTGATGAATTTAAAAATGAAGTACAGTTATTACCAACCGTTATTTCATATGATAAGGAAAACCAACCAGACATATTAGCAATTACCGCATCATCTGCAGCGTTAGCTATTTCAGGAATGCCATTTATGGGCCCGGTAGGAGCTTCTAGAGTAGGTTTTGTTGATGGTAAATATATTCTTAATCCATCAAAGACAGAATTAGAGAATTCAAGTTTAGACCTAGTTGTGGCTGGAACTAAAGATGCTGTTCTTATGGTTGAGTCGGAAGCAAACGGATTAACTGAAGAAGAGATGTTAAATGCTGTGAAATTTGGTCATGAAGGATTTGTTCCAGTGATTAAAATGATAGAGGAACTTGCTAAAGAATGTAGAAAACCTGAGTGGACAGTTGAGAAAAAAGATTTGTCTCAAATAAAGAAAAAACTTGAAGCGACATTCACTAAAGATCTTACTAAAGCTTTTGCTACAAGGGATAAACAAGATAGATCAAATCAAATTTCAGAGATAACTGAAAAAGCAAAAAAACTTTATGAGGAAGATGAAAATTATACCGATCTTGATGTTAATAGTCAGTTAAAGAATCTTGAGAAATCTATTGTTAGAACAGATATTCTTAAAAATAAAAATAGAATTGATGGTAGGGGTTTATCCGATGTTAGACCAATTTCATGTGAAGTTGGTGTTTTACCAAGAACACACGGTTCTGCATTGTTTACAAGAGGAGAAACACAAGCGATTGTAACAGCAACTCTTGGTACATCTGATGACGAACAAAGAATAGAAAGCTTAGATGGATTACAAAGAGAAAGATTTATGCTTCATTATAATTTTCCACCATTCTCGGTTGGAGAAACTGGAAGAATAGGAACTGGCAGAAGAGAAATAGGCCACGGTAAATTGGCATGGAGAGCTATTCATTCCTCGTTACCTTCAAAGGAGTCATTTCCATACACTTTTAGAGTGGTTTCTGAAATTACAGAGTCCAATGGTTCATCTTCTATGGCCACTGTTTGTGGAACATCATTAGCATTAATGGATGCTGGTGTACCAATAAAAGAACCAGTAGCAGGTATTGCAATGGGACTAATTAAAGAAGGTGACGATTTTAGTGTTTTATCAGACATCTTAGGTGATGAAGATCACCTTGGAGATATGGACTTTAAAGTTGCTGGAACTAAAGATGGAATTACCTCACTTCAAATGGATATAAAAATTACTGGTATTACATTTGAAATTATGGAACAGGCTTTAAATCAAGCTAAAGATGGTAGAGTTCACATCCTAGGTGAAATGAATAAAGCATTATCAGCTTCAAGAGCAGAAGTTGGGAAACACACTCCAAAGATGGAAAAAATTACAGTAGATAAAAAAGATATTGCTGCTGTAATTGGAAAAGGCGGAGCAACGATCAGAGAGATAGTTGAAAAATCAGGTGCTAAAGTTGATGTAAATGATGAGGGCGTTGTAACTGTTGCCGCTCCTGATGAAGAGTCTAGAAACATCGCTATGGAAATGATTAAAGATATCACTGCAAAAGCTGAACTGAATAAAATTTATTCAGGAAAAGTAATGAAGATTATGGAATTTGGTGCTTTTGTTAACTTTTTAGGTAAACAAGATGGACTTGTTCATATTTCAGAATTATCAGGTAAAAGAGTTGCTAAAGTTACTGATGTCGTTAAAGAAGGTGACGAAGTGAAAGTTAAAGTAATTGGTTTTGATAGGGGTAAAGTTAAACTTTCTATAAAACAGGTTGCTGAGTAAAATTAAAACCCACCTCGCCAATTATTTTTATCATTGAATTGGTCTTTTTCTTTTTTAGAGGTGGGTCTAAATAAATAATAAATTACAAATATTATACAAAATAAAAATATAAATATTTCCATAACTTTAATTTATATTAACTAATATTTTTGGGATCTGGCATCCCAACCTTATTGTATCCAGCATCTACGTAGTGAATTTCACCAGTAACACCACTTGCAAGGTCACTCAACAAATATAAAGCTGAATTGCCAACATCATGGATATCTACATTTCTTTTTAAAAAAGAATGATCTTCATTCCATTTATATAAAAATTTAGCATCTCCAATAGCAGAAGCTGCTAATGTTTTAATAGGCCCAGCACTAATAGCGTTTACTCTAATGTCTTTAGCACCTAAGTCTCTAGCCAGGTATTTAACACTTGCTTCAAGAGCAGATTTACACACACCCATTACATTATAATTTGGAATAGCTTTAGTAGATTCATAAGTTAAGGTCAGCATGCTACCATTTTTTTTCATTACTTTAGATGCTTCTTTTGCGACTTCAGTAAATGAAAAGCATGAGATTAGCATACTTCTTAAAAAGTTTTCTCTAGTAGTATTTAAATATTCACCAGATAATTCTGATTTATCAGAAAATGCTACAGCGTGAACTACAAAATCTATTTCACCCCATTGAGATTTAATGTCTTTAAATAAGTTGATCACTTCTTCTTTTTTTTCAACATCACAACTGAAAGTGACTTTTGAATTTAATTTTTCAGCTAATGGTATTACTCTTTTCTTAAGAGCATCACCCAAATATGTGAATGCTAATTCAGCCCCCGCTTCCGCAAGTTTTTGTGAAATACCCCAGGCAATAGATCTTTCATTAGCAACACCCATAATTAATCCTTTTTTACCTTTCATTAAACTCATAAATTAAACTTTCTCAAAAATTAACGCAGCATTAGTTCCGCCAAAACCGAAACTATTAGACATTACAGTATTTAAAGTTGCACTAGTTTCAGTTTTTGCAACTATTGGAAATTTTTTAGCCTCTTCATCCATTTCGCTAATGTTTGCTGAACCAGCAATAAAATTATTTTTCATCATTATTAAACAATAGATTGCCTCGTGAACTGAAGCAGCACCCAGCGGATGTCCAGACAAAGATTTTGTTGAACTAATCTTTGGAATATTGTCTCCAAAAGTATTTTTAACAGCATTTAATTCCGTGATATCTCCTACAGGTGTAGAAGTCCCATGAGTATTAATATAATCAATTTTATTTTTAGCTGTAGACATTGCCATTTGCATGCATCTAACTGCTCCTTCACCAGATGGAGCTACCATATCGTATCCATCTGAAGTGGCTCCATAACCAGTTAATTCTGCATATATTTTAGCACCTCTTGCTTTAGCATGTTCGTATTCTTCAAGAACTAAAACACCGCCTCCACCTGCAATTACGAAACCATCTCTAGTTTTGTCATAAGCTCTTGATGCAGTTTCTGGAGTATCATTGTACTTTGAAGATAGAGCCGTCATAGCATCAAACATTGCAGTCATTGCCCAGTGAATTTCTTCACTACCACCAGCAAAAACGATATCTTGCTTACCCATTTGAATCAATTCCATTGAATTTCCGATACAGTGTCCGCTTGTTGCACATGCAGAACTCATTGTGTAGTTAGTTCCTTTAATTTTAAATGGAACAGCTAGAGTTGCTGATGCAGTACTTGCCATTGTTCTTGGAACAACAAAAGGCCCCATTAATTTTGGAGTCTTAGCTCTAGTTTTGTCAGCTGCTAAAATTACATTTTCAATTGAAGGTCCACCAGAACCCATAACTATTCCAGTTTTAAAATTACTTACATCATTATCTTCTAAGCCAGAGTCTTTAATAGCCTCTTTCATGGCTATATAATTATATGCAGAACCGGAACCCATAAATCTAATTGTTTTTCTGTCAATATGATCTTCAAGTTTTATGTTTGGTTTACCATGAACATGACTTTTGAGGTTGTGCACTTTATATTCCTCAGAATAAGAAATTCCTGACTTGGAATTTAGTAAAGATTGATAAACATCATCTTGATTATTACCTAAGCAAGAAACTATACCCAATCCTGTAATTACTACCCTTCTCATTATTTAAATAATCCTACTTTTAAACTATCAGCTGAATAAATTTTTTTATCATCTGCCAAAACTACTCCATTAGCAAGGCCAACAGTTGTTCCTCCAGGAGACATAATTTTTTTCATATCAATTACGTATTTTACTAATTTAACATCTTGTAAAACTTCTCCGGTAAATTTCACTGTTCCAACTCCTAAAGCTCTTCCTTTTCCAGGGTTTCCTATCCAACCTAAATAAAAACCCACTAACTGCCACATTGCATCCAAACCTAGGCATCCTGGCATCACAGGATCCCCTTTAAAATGACAGTCAAAAAACCAAAGATTTTTTTTAATGTCTAGTTCAGCAATTAACGAACCTTTGTTAAACGTTCCCTTATTTTCGTTAATTTCTGTAATTCTATCAAACATAAGCATTGGTGGAAGAGGTAATTTTGCATTACCGGGGCCAAAAAGGCCACCATTTCCGCAGTTTATTAAATCTTCATATGAATAGGAGTTTTTTTTCATAAAATTTGAACTCCCTTAATACTTGATTTTAATAAATTATAATATAGATATAGTTTAGAACTATTATAAAAAACAATGTTAAAAAATGTTGAATTTGTTGATAAATTGAGGTCATCAGGATTGAGACCTACTAAACAAAGACTTAAAATTTGTGAGGTTTTGTTTAATAGAGATAAAACTTTTCATTTTACTATTAATGATCTTGCTAAAAACATTTCCGAAAAACTTAATGAAAAAATATCTCTAGCAACAGTATATAATACAGTTCACGCATTCAAGGCTAAGGGATATTTAAAAGAAATTTCAATAAATAGTGATAGAAGTTATTTTGATACAAACACAAAAATTCATCATCACTTTTTTGACGAAGACACAAATGAATTAATTGATTGTGACGACGATGATATTGAAAAAATAAATGTAAAAAAAAATATTACAGGAAAAAAAATTAATTCTGTTGAAGTTTTGATCAAAGTTGCGAGTGATAATCAAAATCAAAAATAATATAATAATTTCAACTACTTAAAAACTACATTATAACTATTCTAAACTGTTGACAAGTTATTTAGAATGATTATATCTTATGAATAATAATTAAGGAGATTAAAATGTCATTAAAAGGAACAAAAACAAAAGAAAATTTAGAAGCTGCATTTGCAGGTGAAAGCCAAGCAAACAGAAGATATCTTTACTTTGCTCAAAAAGCAGACATTGAAGGATACAATGATGTTGCGTCAGTATTTAGATCTACCGCTGAAGGTGAGACAGGACATGCTCACGGACATCTTGAATATTTAGAAGAAGTAGGAGATCCGGCTACAGGTTTGCCTATCGGAGAAACTAAAGCTAATCTTGCTTCAGCTGTACAAGGAGAAACACATGAATATACAGACATGTACCCGGGTATGGCTAAAACTGCCAGAGAAGAAGGTTTTGAGGAAATTGCTGACTGGTTTGAAACTCTAGCGAAAGCAGAAAAATCTCACGCTGGTAAATTCCAAAAAACTTTAGAGTCTATTAGCTAATCAATATTTTTAGTGGGTGTCCATCACCCACTAAAATCTTAATATTTTAATATTAAACATGAGCAAAGAAGGCAGTACAGAAGCACCTACTCGTCATCCAATTGATTTTGAAAATCCCGATTTTTTAAATCCAGAAAAATTGGATACTGAAATGAGAAGGGTTTTTGATATTTGTCATGGATGCAGAAGGTGTTTTAATCTTTGTGACTCATTCCCTAAACTTTTTGACATGATAGATGAATCAAAAAATGAGGATGTAGAAAGTTTATCAAGTAACCAATTTGCACCTGTAGTTGATGCTTGCACTCTTTGTGACATGTGTTTTATGACAAAATGCCCATACGTACCACCGCATGATTTTGATTTAGATTTTCCACATTTAATGTTGAGATATAGAACATCACAAAAAAAATTAGGGAAATTGCCTGCTTTTCCAAGACAATTGGCAGAAATCGATAGAAATTCAAAAATTGGTGTTATGTTTTCAAAGTTTATTAATTGGGCTTCAAGTATAAAAAATAAATTTATAAGAAAAATTTTAGAAATGATTGCTGGTATAGATATGAGAGTTCAATTACCAAAGTACAATTCTGAAACTTTTTCTAATTTTTTTAGAAAGAATAAAGATGCAATTAATTATAAAGCTCGAAATAATACTAGAAAGGTTGTTATTTATACTACCTGTTTTGTAAATTTTAATAAAAAAAACACAGGTGTTGCAGCTCTCAAAGTTTTAAAAAAAAATGGTGTTGAAGTTCAAGAAGCGTACCCAGGTTGCTGTGGGATGCCTTTTTTAGAACAGGCAGATTTACCAAAAGTTGTTCAGCAGGCAAAAAAGGTTTCTAAAGAATTATTGGAATGGGTTGATAAAGGGTACAAGATAATCACTCTCACAGCAAGTTGTGGACTGATGTTAAAATTTGAATGGCCATTATTATTGCCCAATGATGAGAATGTGAAAAAATTATCATCTAATGTAATGGATATTGATGAATATATAGTTGATATATCTAAAAATGAAGGATTAGCCGAGGGTCTTCAAGAAATTGATGGTGGAGTAACAGTTCATCATGCATGCCACGCAAGAGCTCAAAATATGGGTGTTAAAGCAAGAGATATGTTAAAGTTGATACCCAATGCTAAAATAGATGTTGTAGAAAGATGTGCCGGTCATGGAGGAACTTTTGGGGTAATGAAAGATACATATGATTTAGCGAAAAAAGTTGGAAGACCTACAGTAAGACAAATTAAAACTAAAAATAATAAGTATATGGCATCTGACTGCCCATTAGCAGGTAAACATTTAAAACAAATGGAAACAGATACAAATATCTCAAGTGATGAGGCAGTACATCCTATCGAATTAATAGCTAAAAGTTATAGATTATAATGATGACAAAAGAAAAAAGAGAAATTCACAAAAGTGATATCATGCCATTAGATATTTATATTAAACAAAGAAAAGAATTAAGAAAAAATATTGTTGAATTTAAAAAAAATAGAAGAATCTCATTAGGGCCCTATGCAACATTTTATTTCGAGAGTTTTGAAACGATGTTGGCTCAAGTTCAAGAAATGCTTTATATTGAAAAAGGTGGAGATGAGCAATTAAAGGATGAACTTACAGCATATAATCCTTTAATTCCAAATGGTAAAGAACTTATAGCTACATTAATGTTTGAAATAGATAATCCAGTTTCTAGGTCAGCATTTTTAAATAAAGTTGGTGGAATAGAAAAAAATGTTTTTATGAAAGTTGATGGAGAAATAGTTAAAGCTATACCAGAGGAAGATGTAGACAGAACATCAGCCGATGGAAAAGCATCTTCTGTTCAATTTATTCATTTTAAATTTAATGATGAGCAAATAAAAAAATTTAAAAGAGATTCATTAAATGTTGAAATTGGAATTGATCATAGAGAATATTCACACTCAACTAAGCTAACTGATGCAAATTTAAAGTCTTTATCTGCTGACTTTAATTAATTGAACCCCAAATATTGTTTGTTTTTATCCAGCCTTTAAATTTATCTGATCTAATCTTACACCATCTATCAATACATTTTTGGATTAATAAAATTCTTCCTTTTTGAATTTTTGCTAATGGTTTTGAAAAATTTGATGGCTCTTTAAATAAAATCTTTTCATTAAGACTTATTACTGAGTTTGCAGGTTTTAACTGTGACCGGTGTATCCATCCACTATTATTTTTTAAATCAATAATTCTTCTCCAGTTTTCTTTTTTGTCTATTTGTTTGATTGGCAAATTAATTTTCTTATAGACAAATTTAATAGGTGAATCAAAACTTGGACCATATCTTACATTCACCTTATTTTTTTTTAGTGATAAAAAAATTTCTTCTGAAAAAACGTGACATGGAACAAAAAACAAAATCAATATTAAAAAGTAAAATTTTTTCATTATTTAATTTTATCTTATATTTACTTAAATTTAACTTTTCTAAAATTAAGATTTAGTAGGTCTATAATTAATATTTGATTTTTCAAGTTTTGGCCAATTTCCATTATCATCTTTAAGGCTTCATTTGCTTGGACAGCACCCACTATTGATGCAGTTGTTCCAAGAACTCCTTCAAATTCACAGTTTAGAATATCATCGGAAATATCTTTTTCTTGATAAAAATTCTTTAAAGAGGCAGTTCTTTTATTCTTAAAATCAAATGTGAATATGTGACCATCAAATTTACTTATAGCACCAGTGATTAACTTTTTTTTAAACTTTATACAATAATCATTAATTAAGAATTTGGTTTTAAAGTTATCAGAACCATCAATAATAATTTCATAATTTTTAATTATATTTTCAATATTTTTTTTGACGAGTTTTGATTTATAGGTTTTAATTTTTGTTAGTGGATTTATTTCTTTCAGTTTTTTTGCTGCTACACTAACTTTTAACTTTTTTACATCTTTTGAATCGAATAAGCTTTGCCTATGAATGTTTGAAAGATTAACAATATCATCGTCTATAAGACCAATGGTTCCAATACCTGCTCTTACCAGATTTTCTGCGGCAGGACAGCCCAAACCTCCAATACCAACAACTAAAATTTTGGATGACAAAATCTTTTTTTGTCCTCTTGACCCTATATTTTTTAGAATTAATTGTCTTGAAAATCTTTCGATTTGAGATTTACTTAAACCGTTTTTCATTTACCAGTTGAACCAAAACCTCCCTTACCTCTTACTGTCTCTGGAAGTTCACTTGTTTCCTCCAATTCCATTTTTCTAATTGGAGTTAAAACCATTTGAGCGACTCTGTCTTTATTATTAATTACAAAATTTTCATCACCATGGTTAAATAAGATAACTTTAAGTTCTCCTCTATAATCGCTATCAATCGTACCGGGTGTATTTAAAACGCTGATATTATTCTTTGCTGCTAATCCAGATCTTGGTCTAATTTGAATTTCATATTCATCTGGGAACGCAACCGATAATCCAGTCGGAACAAGACAAGACTTACCTGGTTCTAAATTAATTGGTTTTTCAATAAAAGCCATTAAATCCATACCAGAAGCGCCATTGGTTTTATATGAAGGAGATTGCACAGATGAATTTAATTTTTTAATTAACACTTTAATCATTAGTTTAAATGATTAATAATTTTTTCAACTAATTCGTCTGAAATTTCAGATTTAGGTTTATATTTGAGTTTATCTGTTTTCTCATTTTTATAAAAAATTGAGACTTCATTGAAATCTGAGTCAAATCCAATCTTTTTATTTGATACATCATTTGCAATTATCCAATCACAATTTTTTTCATTCAGTTTTTTATTTGCATAATTTTCTAAATTATTAGTTTCTGCAGCAAAACCTATAACAAGTTTTGGTCGTAAAGAATTATGTTTGGATATATGACTGAGAATATCTATATTTTTTATTAATTCTATATTAAGTCTGTCTTGCTTTTTTATCTTTCTTTTAGAAGTTTCTTTTACTTTATAATCACCTACTGCGGCTGAAAATATTGCAACATCAGCAGGTAAACAATTAAGTGTTGCTTGAAACATTTCTTCAGCAGTTTCAACTTTTATCAAATTAATGTCATCATTAATTTTTAAATTTGATGGTCCAGAGATCAAAGTTGTATCAAAACCTTTTTTGGATAATGATTTTGCAATCTCATATCCTTGTTTTCCGCTAGATTTATTAGTAATAAATCTTACTGGATCAATGTATTCATTAGTAGGTCCTGCAGTGACAATTGCTTTTAATTTATTTCTTATTTTCAAATTTTCAAAATAACTATCTAATTCTTTTACTATTTCTTTTGGTTCTGACATTTTTCCTTCACCATATTCACCACATGCCATATCTCCAATCTCAGGACCGATTAATCTATAGTTGTAAGTTTTTAGTTTAGCTAAATTTTGTCTTGTAGATTGATGATCCCACATTCTCACATTCATTGCAGGAGCAATAAAAATTTTTTTATTTGAAGCAATAGCAACTGTAGATGCCAAATCATCAGAATTGCCATTTGCAAGCTTAGATATTGTGTTGGCAGTTGCTGGCGCAATTAAGATAAGATCTGCCCATCTTGAAAGACTAATATGATCCATTTCTGCTTCATTTTCTATACTAAAAAGATCTTGATAAACCTTTGATTGAGACAATGAAGTAATTGAAAGAGGCGTTACAAATTCAGAACCACTTTTGGTAAGAATTGTTTTTATAATTACTCCACTTTTTTTCATAAGTCTTATCACTTCAAGACTTTTATAAGCAGCTATTCCACCACAAATTATTAACAAAATTTTTTTATTATCCAAATTTTTCATCGAATGAATTAAAATACCAATAGACCAAAAATTACAAGGATTAATAAACCAATAATAGATTGATTTCTAAATGCAACCATTTCACTTCGTTTTGTATTTAAAGCTGTATAGGAATTTGAATTTTGAGGAATTTGGCCACTAGCTAAGTAAGTAAGAGCTTGGTTTGCTTTATCCATTATTTCTGGGAATTCTGGCAATCTTTTGATTACTTCAGATGTATTTTGAATTGTCTCATTTATAGTTGTCATTGGGTCTTTTGTTTCTTTAAGCCAATTTTCTAAAACAGGTTTTGAAGTTATCCAAATATTTGTATTAGGATTTAACTTTCTCGCTACTCCTTCAACTACTACCATTGTTTTTTGTAACATAAGAAGTTGAGGTTGTGTTTGCATATTAAATTTTTCTGTAACATCAAATAATTGTTTCAATAGTTTTCCACCAGAAATATCTTTTACAGCTTGTCCAAATATTGGTTCACCTATTGATCGTAATGCTTGGGCTAAATCTTCGATTGGAACGTCTTTTGGAACTAATCCAGCAATCAAATGTACTTCAGCAACTTTTCGGTAATCTCGTTGAATAAAGCCAAATAAAATTTCTGCTAAAAATCTTTTACTCATTTTATCAAGTCTTCCCATTATACCAAAGTCAATCGGAACAATTTGACCATCATTATCGATAAATATATTACCTTGGTGCATATCTGCGTGAAAAAATCCGTCTCTTACTGCATGTCTTAAAAAGTTTTGAATAATATCTTCAGCAATTTTCTTAGTGTTAAAATTTCTTTTTTCAAGTTCTTTTGTTTCTCTGATAGAAATTCCATCTATCCAGTCAAGAGTCATTACATTTTCACTTGTAAAGTTCCAATAAATTTTCGGAACTCTAAATCCAATATCATTTTTTGTATTTTCTGAATATTCATTTGCTGCAGCAGCCTCAAACCTAAGATCCATTTCAAGATTAGTAATTTCTTTTAATAAAAAAACTACCTCGACTAATTTGAGTCTTTTCGTTTTTTTGACAAAAGACTCAACAAAAAAAGCAAAAAGCATCATAGCATCAATCTCTTGATTAAATAATTTTTTAATATCTGGTCTCAAAATTTTTATAGCAACTTCTTTTATGGTTCCATTTTCGTTAATTTGTGCTTTATGAACTTGAGCTATAGAAGCTGCTGCCACAGGTTCACCGATTTCAATTATTGAATTATAGGTTTCATTACCTAAGTCATTTTTTATTATTTCTTTTGCTTGAGTTAATGAAAATGGCGGAAGTTTATCTTGAAGGTTTTCAAGTTTCTTTGAAAGTTCTTCACCAATAATATCCGGTCTTGTAGCTAAAAATTGACCTAGTTTTATAAAAGTAGTTCCCATTGACTCTAAAGAACTAGATAATCTTTCTCCTTCATCTTTATTTAAATCTATTTCTTTTCTTGGAGAAAAAGAAAATGACAAAATCTTAAATAAAATTTTTACTACTAATGGCGGTTCTTGAAATTTTGAAATTATGTTAAGTATATCTGACTGAGCAATTTTTCTACCAAGTTTAAATAAAGTAACTATTTTTTTTATCATTAAATTTTCCACCCACTATGTATAGAAACAATTCCACCACAAAGGTTTCTGTAAGTACACATCTCAAAACCATTTTTTTTCATTAAATCAATTAATTCATCTTGATTAATGAAGTTTTGAATACTTTTTATAAGATATTCATAAGGTTCCTTTTCACCAACAACTAATTTTCCAATTGATGGAATAAGTTTAGAATAATTTTTGTAAACTAAGTCTAAATTTTGATTTTGAATCTTTGAAAATTCAAGACATAAGTATCGACCACCTGGTTTTAATACTCGATAAGCTTCAATCAAGGCTTTATCTATATCTTTAGTATTTCTAAGACCAAAACTAATAGTATAAAAGTCAAATGAGTTTTTGACTATTGGAAGTTTTTCTGCGTGAGCAACAACCCAATTTATATTTTTATATTTATTCAATTTTTCTTTACCTTTTTCAATCATCTTTTTATTAGGATCGACACAAGTTATTTCAGAATTTTTTCTTAAACTTTTTAAATAAAGATGAGCTATATCTCCCGTTCCACAAGCAACATCAATTAATTTTTGTTTGTGTGAAGGATTCATCATATTTAACATATCTCTTTTCCATAAACGATGAACACCTAGTGACATAAAATCATTCATCAGATCATATTTATCATAAACTTGATCAAAAACATTTTGTACTAGCCCTTTTTTATTTTGTAGATATTGTTGCATAAAATTAAATTATATATTGAATATAGTATTAAATGCCAGAATTACCAGAAGTAGAAATAGTTAGACAGTCATTAGATAAAAAAATTAAACAAAAAAAGGTAATAAAAGTAATAGTAAGAAATAGAAATTTAAGGTTAAAAATTCCAACAAATTTTTCAAATTTTTTAAAAAACCAAATAATCACAAATGTTAAAAGATTTTCAAAATATTTAATTTTAAGTTTATCTAATAATAGTTATCTTTTATTACATCTTGGTATGTCTGGAACAATACACCTTGTTAATAATAAACAAAAAAACTTTATTACAAATACTAGTTTTTATAACTCAGCAAAATTACCAAAGAAACATAATCACGTTGAAATAATTTTTAAAAATTTCAAGATCATTTATAATGATCCTAGAAGATTTGGTTTTTTCGAAATAATCAAAAACACGTCACTTTTAAAAAAAAGATTTAATCATTTAGGCCCCGAACCTTTTGATAAGAAATTTGATTATAAATATGTTTATTTATTCTTTAGAGGTAAAAAAAAAGATATTAAGAGTTTTCTTTTAGATCAGTATTTTATTTCTGGAATTGGAAATATTTACGCAAATGAAATTCTTTATTTAAGTAAAATTAATCCATTGAAAAAAGCAAATAAAATGAAAGAAAAAGATTGTAAAAAAATTGTCACCAATTCAAAAAAAGTTCTTCTCCAGGCAATTATGAAAGGAGGATCAAGTATTAGAGATTTTAAAAATATTTCAGGAACTAGTGGTAATTATCAAAAAAATTTTAATGTTTACCAAAGAAATGGTTTAAAATGTAAAAGATTAAGATGTGGAGGTATTATTAAAAAAAAAAATATTTCTAATAGATCAACTTTCTTTTGTAATATTTGTCAAAAATAATTAATTATTAGATTGACCAATATAAATTCTCAAGCTATACCCCTGAAAATATGGCAAATACAAAATCTGCAATCAAAAGAATTAGAAGAATATCTAAACAAACCTCTGTTAATAAGGCTAGAAAAAGTAGATTTAAGAATGCTTTGAAAAAAATGAATTTACTAATTGAAGGTAAAAAAAAGACTGAAGCACTTAAATTCTTACCCAAGTTGAATTCTGAGCTAATGAAAATAGCCAAAACAGGGATTATTAAAAAGCAAAACGCTTCAAGAAACATTTCAAGAATAACAAAAAAAATAGCTACAATATAGCTTGTTATACTTATAGTTGATTCAACTCAAAGAATACGCACTATGTATGATAAAAATATTTTATCTTACAATATTTAGATTTAGTAAACTTAGTTACAATTTTTAATCTAATAATAAGATTTATAAAAAAAGATACATAAAAAATTTTTTTGTCAAAGATTTTTTAAAAAAAAATATTTTACACAATCGTAGATTTTATTTTTTTTTAATTATTCAAAATTATTTGTTGCAATAATCTTATTATGGTTCTAACTGAACTTTCCCCATAGATATGAATAATTCTTTTATAAATAAAAATTTTAGTAACTCAAAGCCTGAAAAGTTAGATTGGGCAATAATTCAAACTGAAATGAAAAGTAAATTAGGCCAAGATATTTATGAGAGTTGGCTTAAAAAAATAAGTTTTGTTGATGAATTTAGTAATTATATATTATTATCTGTACCAACAAGATTTATTCGTGATTGGATTACTTCAAGATATTTAGACCAAATTCTTAAGACTGTAAAAAATTATAAAAAAGAAATAATCAGAATCGAATTTAAAATAATTGAACAAAATATCACAAATGAAACAAACTCAAATATTCATGAAAATAATGAAAATATTTCTTTTATTAAAGATTCATTTTTAAAATATAATCGCATTGATCCTAACAAGAGATTTGAAAATTTTATAACTGGAACAAGTAATAAATTAGCCTATGAAGCCTCAATAAAAGTCTCTGAAAATGTTTCTAATTATAATCCTCTTTATATTTATGGAGGTGTGGGAATGGGAAAAACGCACCTTCTAAATTCTATTGGTTTTGAATTAAAAAAAAATAATAAAGTGATGTTTATTTCTGCAGAACGCTTCATGTATCAATTTGTAAAGTCAATTAAAGCTAATGAAATGGTAAAATTTAAAGAATATTTTAGAAATACAGACGTTTTGCTAATAGATGATATTCAATTTATGAATGGTAAAGAAGCTATGCAGGAAGAATTTTTTCATACTTTTAATGCGTTATTAGACAAGGGTTCTCAAATAATTGTTTCTGCTGATAGAGCTCCTAATAAATTATCAAGAATTCAAGAAAGAATTAAATCTAGATTTTCAGGCGGTTTAGTAGTTGATATTCAAAAACCAGACTATGAATTGAGAAAAAAGATTGTTGAAAACAAAATAAAAGAATTAAACAGCCTATACCCCGAACAAGTTAAAATTTCTAATGATATACAAAATTTTATTAGCACTGAAATTACAGCAAGTGTGAGAGAGCTAGTTGGAGCTATTAATAGAACTGTATCCTTTTCAAGAATTTATAATAAAATGCCTAATCTTACAGAAACTAAGGTCGTTTTAAAGGACTTACTTAATTTGGCAGAGAATAAAGTAACTATAGATTTAATTCAAACTCTAGTTTGTAAATTTTTTAAAATTAGTAAAAATGAAATGTTATCATCTAGAAGATCAAGGTATTTAGTGAGACCTAGACAAACGGCAATTTATCTCACAAAAATATTGACTTCAAAATCTCTTCCCGAAATTGGTCGTGAATTTTCAAATAGAGACCACACAACAATAATTCATTCTGTTAAAACTATTGAAAAATTAAAAGAGAAGGACCCAGAAATGGTAGATAATATTAATAAATTAAAAAATCAAATATTGTATAATAATAAAGAAAATGAAATTTAACGTTAATCAACAAGACCTACAACAAGCATTAAGTTACTGCCAAGGTGTTATAGAAAAGAGAAGCACACTCCCAATTTTATCAAATATATTGCTAGATGCGCAAAACTCTAAATTAACAATAACAGCAACAGATTTGGATTTAATATTTATTCATCAATTGAACAACATAGAGGTTTTAGAAGAAGGAAAAACAACAACTACCTCCTCTATTATGTATGATATAATAAGAAAATTTTCGTCAGGAAAAAAAATTAATCTTACTTTAAATGATGCAAGCAAATTGCATTTAGAGTCAGAAAAATCTATTTTCAATTTAAATTGTATTAGTGCTTCAGAATTTCCACTCACAGATGAAAATTTTAATCAAAATGAATTTTCAATTAAATCTAAACAGCTTTTAAAATTATTAAATAAATGTAAATTTTCAGTTTCAAATGATGAAACAAGACATTATTTAAGTGGTATTTATATTCATCAAACAGAAGTAGATGATAAAAATTATCTTACTGCTGTCGCAACAGATAGTCATCGAATGTCAATATCAAAAATTAGATTAGAACAAAAAGCAGAGTTTGATCCTATAATATTACCTAAAAAAACTATTTTTCAACTATGTTCTTTGTTAGATAATTATGATGGTGATGTAAAAATTTCGAATATTAAATCTAAAATTAAATTTGAATTAAGTAATAGTATTTTGATTTCAAAATTAATAGATGGTAAATTTCCAAATTACATCCAAGTAATACCTAAAAATAATCAAAAAAAATTAGAAATAGATTTAAAATTATTTTTGAATTCTGTAGATAGAGTTGCTTCTGTGTCACTTGATAAAAAGGATGGTGTGAAATTTGATCTATCTAAAGACACTTTAAATCTTTCAGTAAATAATACAAATAGTGGTGATGGAAAAGAAACTTTATTAGTAAAATTTGATCATGATTTAGAAATTAGTTTTAACTCGAGATATTTAATTGATGTAGCATCCCAATTAGATGGAGAAAAAATAGAGATATTTTTTAACGACACAGGATCTCCAGCACTTATTAAAGATCCAGGAGATTTTGATAGTATTTTTGTAGTTATGCCTATGAAAGGCTAATTTAACAGATTTAGTTCAGAGTAGATGTTGTTTTCTAAAACTTTAATAAATTCATCTTTAGAAAGCCCAGTTGGTATAGGTTTTAAAATAGAAATAGTAATTGTTTTATGACTTTGTTTAACTCCTTTTTTTGGCCAAACATAACCAGAGTTGATTGCAACTGGCTGACAAATAATTTTTAGTTCCTCATAAATTCTCGCAACACCCTTTTTAAATGGTGGTCTCTCGTTTGGAAGAACTCTGGTGCCCTGTGGAAAAATTATTAGTGGTCTTTTTGATAATGTTATTTGTTTAATGATATTATCAAAAAATCCAAGGTTATCTTTAGTAACTTTATTTCTTTTAATTGAAATTGAACCAATTTTTTTTAAATACCACCCAAATATTGGAATTATAAGTAATTCCTTCTTTAAAATAAAAATTGGGGAGTTAAAAATAGTTTGTAGATAAAATGTTTCAAACATTGATTGGTGTGAAGATGCAATAAAATATTTTTCATTATTTACAATATTTTCTTTCCCTTTAATAATAATTTTTGTTGATAAGAAAAACTTTAAACATAAGCCAGTCCAATATCCCATTAACCTTCCACCAATTAGAACAATTTTTTGAGGCATTAGAAAAGAAGGTAAAAAAATTAAAGAAATAAATATTATTCCAATAAAAAATAAAATTGAAAATATTGATCTTCTTATCATTATTACAGAAAATTATATTAAATCTTTATAACTTTGTCTTTTTCTAATAACTTTAATTTTTGAACCTTTAATAAGTAATTCTGCAGATTTAGGTCTTATATTATAATTTGAGCTTAATGACATCCCATATGCACCTACATCACAAATTGTGACCAAATCTTTTTCCTCTAATTTTTTAAAATTTTTAAGTGTAATAAATTTATCGGTGCTTTCACAAATTGGTCCAACGAACTCATAAATTTTTTTAGAATTTTGATTTTTCATTATAGATGGTAGTATTTTATGTTCAGCACCATACAAGGCAGGTCTCATTAAATCATTCATTCCTGCATCTAAAATAATAAAGTTTTTTTTCTCACTTTTTTTAATGTAGATTACTTTAGAAACTAAAATTCCCGTATTTCCTACTATACACCTTCCTGGTTCAAATATTATTTTTGATGGATGGCTTTTTAGGAATTTTATAATAGCAAAATTATATTTTTGATAATTAAGTTTTTCATTCTTAAAATTATATGAAATACCCATTCCTCCACCTAAATCAATATATTCAAACTTGAAATTAATCTTCTTTATAATTTTGCTAATTATTTTCAGCATTTTTTCATAAGGTTTATAATTTAAAATTTGACTTCCGATATGCACACTAAGACATTTCAAATCAATATTGCGAGATTTTTTACAGTAGTTTACAAGTGTAATAAAACTTTTTTCATTTACACCAAATTTATTTTCTTTTTTACCAGTAGAAATTTGGCTTAAGGTTTTTGCATCTGTATTTGGATTTAATCTAATACCAACTTGTATTTTCTTTTTTTTTAGTTTGGCAATTCTATCAATTTCTCTAATTTCGCTTTCGGATTCTGCATTTATCAACAATATCTTTTTATCAATAGCAAAACTTATTTCTTTTGATGTTTTACCGATACCAGAAAAAACAATTTTTTTTGGATTTATACCAGCTTTAATTGCTATCATTAATTCCCCCATAGATACAACGTCTGCACCTAAACCAAATTTTTTTATTTCTCTTATTAGATTAACATTTGTATTTGATTTAATTGCAAAACATATTAGGGGAGAAAAAGATTTAAAATTTTTTTTAAAATCCTTAATATTTTCTTTTAATTTGTTAAAAGAATAACAATAAGATGGTGTCCCATATTTTTTAGCAATATTTTCAACACTAACGCCCTCAATTTTAAGTTTTTTATTAATATATTTCATTAGATATTTTTTATAAGGATACTTTTAACTTCACAACGTCAGCTTTTTTCTTGGAACCTTCGAATACTGGATCACCTTTTTTTCCACATGCAAATAGCATACAGCATATTGCCAAAGCCAAGAAAATTTTTTTAATCATTTTTGTTTTTTATATTTCATTATCATCTTTTTAATATTAGCAAAAGATGTTCCGCCATACGAAATTTTAGAATTAACAGAATTCCCTAAATCAAACACTTTTAAAACATCATTTGTAAGTTTTGGTTCAATTTTGTTAAATTCCTTAAGTGTCAATTCATGTAGGTATTTTTTTTTCCTTTCTGCTAAATTTACAATTGCAGCTGTTTTTTCATAAGCTGCTCTGAATGACATCGTGTGATTTTTTACAAGATAATCCGCTAGGTCAGTGGCAGTAATATACCCAGAGTTCGCAAGCTCCAACATTCGATTTTTATTTGGTTTTATATTTTTAAGAACCTCATTGAATATTTTAAGACATATTAAAAGCGTATCATATGATTTAAAAATAATTTCTTTATCATCTTGAAGATCTTTAAAATAAGATAAAGGTAAGCCTTTTAGAATTGTTAGCATAGAAAATAAATTTCCATAGCTATTACCTGTTTTTCCTCTTAAATATTCCAGTAGATCTGGATTTTTTTTTTGAGGCATTATTGAAGATCCAGTTACTATTTTGTCAGATAAATTTATTAAATTAAATCCATCTGAATTCCAAATGATAAGTTCTTCAGAAATTCTAGAAATGTGCATAGAACAAACAGAAGCACTGTACAAAAAATCTAAAACAAAATCTCTATCAGAAACCGTGTCGATTGAATTATTAGTAGGTTTTTTAAATCCAAGTTTTTTGGTTGTATAATTTCTATCAATATTAAAAGATGTGCCGGTTAAAGCAGCAACTCCAAGAGGGTTTTCATCTAAATTATCTAAATTATCTTTAAATCTTTTTTTGTCTCTATTAAACATCTCAACATACGCCATTAAATAATGTGCAAAAGAAACGGCTTGTGCATTTTTGAGATGAGTAAAACCTGGCATTATCGTGTAAATATTTTTGCTTGCTAATTTTATCGTGCTTTTAATGATTTCATCTATTGTGATTCCAATTTCTTTATTTGCAGTTTTAATCCACATTTTGAAATCAGTTATTACTTGATCATTTCTTGATCTTGCTGTGTGAATGTATCCTGCATCTTCGCCAATTATTTGAAATAATCTTTTTTCAATATTCATATGAATATCTTCATAATCATTTTTAAAATTAAATTTTTTATTTGATATCTCTTTTTCTATTTTTATAAGTCCATAAATTATTTTACTTTTAATTTTTAAAGAGATTATTTTTTGTTTAAATAGCATCTCAACATGAGCGATAGAGCCTGCTATATCTTCTTTATAAAGTCTTTTATCAATATCAATAGAATTTCCCGCTTTTTTAAATAATCTAGAAGTATTATCTTTAATTCTGGTGTTCCATATTGCTAGGTTGTTTTTATTTTTTGTCATGGTAATTAATTATACCTATTTAACATGAGATTTTTAATAATATTTATTTTTTTAATGTCCAATTCTTTTGCTAATGAGGTAATAGGTATAAAAAATCTTATTATCAATAAAGAATTAAAAAAATATGATAGTTTAACGTTTTTAGATACTAAAAATAATAGATTGAGTTTAAGCGATTATAGAGGAAAATTGGTTTTAATAAATTTTTGGGCAACCTGGTGTGCTCCATGCAAGGAAGAAATGCCGTCTTTAGATTTATTACAAACAAATGAAAATTTAGGTAATCTAAAAATTTTTCCAATTAATGTTGGCAAAGATGACATTGAAAAAGCTTCAAATTTTTTTCAAAATTTAGGAATAAAAAATTTGAATTTATATTTTGATACACCTGTAACTTTAGCAAAAAAATTTGGACTAAGAGGCATTCCAACATCAATTTTATTTGATAAAAATGGGTTTGAATTTGCAAGGATTATTGGTTCGATAAATTTTGAAGATAAAAAATTTATAGAATGGTTGAGTAATTATAATTAATCTTTAAAAAAGTAAGCAAAACTGACCAATGCTATTATTGCGATAAATTGTAATAAAACTCTTAATTGCATCAATTTGTTTGAATATTTTTTACTAGTTTCACCACCTTTAAATAAAGTCCCAATACCAAGTATAAGAACAATTCCAACTCCAATTAACAAAATTATTGCCAAAATTTTTACAATTATTCCAGAAATCATAAATCTATTGTAGGGTGTTTTAAAAAAATAAAAACATAAATCAGATAGTATGACATTTTGCCTAGACTCAACCATTATTAAACCAGATGATAATGCAGAAGTTAAGAATGCCATTATTTTACTTCATGGTTATGGAGGAGATGGAGAAGATATAAGTATGTTGTCTTTAAATTGGAAAAGACATTTGCCTAATACAATTTTTATTTGTCCAAATGGTCACGAAAAGTGTCTCATTAATCCGTTAGGTTTCCAATGGTTTGATTTGACCAAAGAAGATCCACAATATATTTTAGAAGAGTCTCTAAAAGCAGAAAAAAAATTGAATGAATTCATCGAAGAGGTTAAAAGTGAATTTAATCTAGAAAATAATAAAATTTGTTTATCTGGTTTTAGTCAAGGATGTATGATGTCTATAAATATCGGCCTAACATCTAGTGAAAAATATAGTTGTATCGTAGGTTTTTCTGGTAAAATAATTAATATAGAAAATTTAAGTTCAAGGAAAAAAGTTTCTACAAATACATTATTGATACATGGCGAAGTAGATCAAGTAGTTTCACCTAATTTTATGTTAGAGGCAAAAGATTTTTTTATAAGAAATAATATAGAAATTGAAACTCATTTAATTAAAAACTGCGACCATCATATTCCTATTGAAGCATCAAGTATTGCGTTAAACTATATTTTAAAAAAAATTAATTAAAGGCTTATTATTGAAATATTTTTTTTTTTAAGTTAAGGTTTATTTATGAATAATTTTATTGAACAAGATGTTTCTCTTGAAAAATGTCCGGCATTAGTTTTAAATGCAGATTATAGACCTTTAAGTTATTATCCTTTGTCTTTATGGTCATGGCAAGATACGGTAAAATCAGTATTCCTTGATCGGGTTGTAATTGTGAGTAATTATGACAGAATAGTGAGAAGTCCATCATTCGACATGCAGTTACCAAGTGTTATAGCTTTAAAAGATTATATAGTTCCTCAATCAAAACCAAGTTTTACAAGGTTTAATGTTTTTCTTAGAGATAAATTTTCATGTCAATATTGTGGGAGTGGCGAAGAGCTAACATTTGATCACTTGCTGCCTAGATCAAAAGGCGGCGAAACACATTGGAACAATGTCGTAACAGCTTGTTCGGCTTGTAATGTAAAGAAGGGTGGTAATCTATTGAAATTTTCTGGAATGAAACTTTCAAGATATCCTTATCAACCTTCAACAGAAGATTTACATAGTAATGGAAAAAACTTTCCACCTAATTTTTTACATAAAAGTTGGATGGATTATTTATATTGGGATGTTGAATTAGAAGCTTAGGATTAAATTTTTTCAGATATCCTGATTGCTACTTTTGAACCAGTCTTTATAATTTTATCCATAATTGAATAAAGACCTTTTTTTGAAGCACCTTTTTCATACGCTATATCTTTGTGATGAAGTTCATCTTCTCTAAATTTTATGATTTTTTTTTTAAGTTCTTTTTCGTCAGTATTCAACCGATTAATTTGATCTAAATAATGTTTATCAATTACTTCTTCGACTGAGGCCGTGCAAAGCATTGCTGCTTTTTTGCCAAGAAGAGTTGAACCAAAACCAAGTCCAACTCCTAATAAATCCCACAAAGGTAACAATTTGGTCGGACTAATATTTCTTTTTTTAATTTCATTTTCAAAAAATTGACAATGTTCTTTTTCATGAACTTTCATTTCCTCAATTGTTTTTTTCAAATTTTCATCTTTAACTATTGTATTAAGTGCTAACAATTGGCCCTCATAGATTTTAACCGCACCACGTTCACCGGCGTGATCTACACGAATAAATTCCTCAACTTTACTTTTTGAACTTTTCATAATTTCTTAAAATAATAGTTAATAAAACAATTAAAATTAAACTTAAAATCATATTAAATGTTGTCAGTGAAAATCCAAAAATTTTAAATGTCACATCTTTACAACTTACAATTTTTGTTTGCAACTGGTTCAATAATTCTTCTTTAGAAATAATATTAAAGTCATTTTTTAGTGTACAAACGGCAGATTCCTCAAAAAAACCCTTTTCTATACCAAAATGATAAAACGATAATATTAAAGAAAAACAAAATATTAAGTTTAATAGTAAAATTACAAACCACTCATTTTTTTTGTGAAAATAATTTATAGTTATTAACATAATACTTAATCCGTAAGGGATTCTTTGAATCAAACACAAATTACATGGCTGATGTCCAAGAATATATTCAATAAAAATAGCTGAAATTAAAGAAATAAAACTAATAAGAAAAATTATTTTAAAGAAAATGTCTATTTTTAAATTACGCATGAAATTTTAATATTAAGTAAATTATAAATCCAATTATAACTATAAATATTCCAATTATTGTAAACCATTTAGATCCATGATTACTCATAAATTCTGTGAACATATCTCCAAACTTATATGACAGATAAGACACAATAAAAAAACGTAATCCTCTAGATATTAGGCTTATTAAAATAAAAATTAGAATATTAAAACCAATTAAACCACTAGCAATAGTAAAAACTTTATAAGGTAGGGGAGTAAAGCCAGCTAAAAAAAGAATTCCAAGCCAGGCATAAAAACTTTCACTGCCTATCAAGCTATTCTTAAGCACTGTCAGTTTATTTTCATAGCCATAGAAACTCATTATTTGCATTCCCATATCGAAAAAAAAAGCACCAATAAAATAACCTAATATTCCACCTAATACAGAAAATGTCGTTGCTATGATAAAGATTTTAAAGTAATCATTTTTTTTTGATATTACCATTGGTATCACCATTGCGTCTGGCGGAATTGGAAAAAAGGAACTCTCAATAAAAGACACCAAAGCTAAATAATACTTGGAGCTTTTGTGAGAAGCTAAATTTAAACATTTTTTATAAAGAGTATTAAACATTTTTTGGTTTTAATATAATTTTAGTTCTTATACTATTTAATAAATTATTAAATAATTAAGGGCGAATGGCGGAACTGGTAGACGCGCACGACTCAAAATCGTGTTTCGCAAGAAGTGAGAGTTCGATTCTCTCTTCGCCCACCATAATATGGAACTAAATAAAATAAATAGCTTAGTCGAACTTTTTTATAAAAAATATAAAGATAAAAAATCTTTAACTAAACAACCTTTTTTAAGATGGTTAAAAGATGAAGATAAAAATTTTTTAACTTGGGAACATGTAGAAAGTCATATTACAATTTTATCAAAATATTTAAAAAAAATTTTATCTAAAGGAGATAGATGCGTTTTATTGTCAGAAAATCGACCTGAATGGCTTATTTCCGATATTGCGATTATGAACGCAGGAGGTGTTACGGTTCCTTTATTTACAACTTACTCAGAAAAAGATTATGATTACATCATAAAAGATTGTAAGCCTAAGGTATGTATTGTTTCTAATAACAATCAATTAAAGAAGATTGAAAAATTTATTTCAATAGAGACAAAAATAATATCAATCGAAAATTTAAGTGAGAAAATTGAAAGTATTCATAATATTTTTGAAAAATACTCTGACCAAATAAAAACAAAAACACCTGAAGACTATAATAATAAAATATCAAGAAAGGATCTTGCTTGTATTATTTATACCTCAGGAACGACAGGGAACCCAAAAGGAGTGATGCTTAGTCATGGTGGAATTCTTTCAAATTGTGAGGGAGCAAAAGAAATTTTAGATACGCTTGTTAAAAAAGATTTGCCTGTATTCTTGACTTGGCTTCCATTATCACATTCATATGAACACACAGTACAATACGTACAAATATCACTTGGAGCAAAAATTTATTATGCTGAAAGTTTAGAAAAACTATTACCAAATATGGTTATTGCAAAACCCACTATTATGACAGCAGTGCCAAGGTTTTACCAAAATTTGTACAGCAAAATTTTACTCAATATTTCAAAACAAAAAGGTCTTAAAAAAAAATTAATAGAAAATACTATTTTTCTTGGAACAAAAAAATTAAACAAAGAGAAACTAAATTTTATGGAAAAAATAATCAATTTTTTCTGTGAATACCTAGTTAGAAGAAAAATAAAAAATCAGTTTGGGGGCAGATTAAAAGCTTTCGTTTCTGGAGGAGGTGCTTTAGATCAAAAAATTGGTGAATTTCTGAACTCTATAGGTTTGCCCACTTTACAAGGATATGGATTAACAGAAACTTCTCCCGTAGTAAGTTGTAACATCCCTGGAAAAATCAAAATTGATACAGTGGGACCACCTTTTAAAACTAATGAAGTAAAAATTGCAGATGATGGTGAAATTTTAGTAAAGGGTGAAAACGTAATGCTCGGTTATTGGAACATGGAAAAGGAAACGAACGATATAATTAGGGATGGCTGGTTGCATACTGGAGATATAGGAGAAATAACTAAAGATGGAAATTTAAAAATAACTGACAGAAAAAAGGAAATTATTGTAAATCTTGGTGGCGATAATATTTCACCATCTAAAATTGAAAATTTATTGTGTCTAAATGAAAAAATTAAGCAAAGTTTTGTTTATGGAGATAAAAAAACGTATTTAGTTGCTCTAATAGTAAGTGAAAGTGAGGAAAATAAAAAAGAAATTGAGTTTTACTTAGAAAATTTAAATAAAAGTTTATCCTTAGTAGAAAAAGTTAAAAAATTTAAATTAATTAAAGAAGAATTTACAATTGAAAATGGAATGTTAACACCAACATTAAAACTAAAAAGAAAAAAAATTTTAGAAAAATATAAAGAAAATTTAGAAAAACTTTATTAATTGAGTAAAATATTTGATTATAAGGCGCATAAACATTAACTTTTTTACACTTTAAAATAATAAAAGTTTTATTTTATTTTAAATTTATTTTTGAAAATTTAAACTTTAATTAAAGATTTGACATAACGTGCATAAAAAAATAAAAATAAGTTAACAACGAATCAATTTGATTCGTTTAACTAAAAAAGGGAGCTAAAGATGCCTAAGAGAAGAAAAAAAGCAAAGAAGGCTAAGAAAAAAGCTAAGAAAAAAGCTAAAAAAAGAAGAAGAAGATAGTAACTTAGTATTCTTTAATTAAAAACGCTTCTCATAACTTTTTGTGTGAGAGGCGTTTTTTTTATTCTTCTAATGGAACTTCGGTTTCTGAAACAGGTTCATTATCAGGTAAATCATTAGCAGCTTCTTTTGTTGGCACAGGATTGGTTTTAGTTTGAACTGCTAAATTTCTTTTAAGAGCTTTATTCATTTTTTTTTGTGTTTCCTCTAACGAGATGTTTAATATAATTTGAAATTCTGAGACTAGTCTTTCGTAAGCTTTCTCAAAAAGTTGTCTTTCACTATAAGATTGATCAACCATTAAATCATCACCTTTATTTAAATCTCTAACCACTTCTGCAAGCTCATAAATTTTTCCTGATGAAATTTTTGCTTCATATTCTTGAGCCCTTCTACTCCACATTGATCTTTTTATTTTGGGTTTACTTTTTAATATTGAAAGACATTTATTAACTTGGTTTATGGTTGCTAAAGGACGAAGATGAGATTGTTTATTTACAGGAACCATTCCATTAGCTTTATCTTTTTCAAATTTTATTATATAAATTTCAACATCGATTCCACCTATATTAATTTTTTTAAACTCTGTAATTTGCCCAACACCATGTTTTGGGTAAACAACATAATCTTTTATTTTATATTCTCGTTTTTCAGTCTCTTGTTTTTTTACTTTCTTAATTTCAGGTTTTACTTCGTTAGTTTTAGGAATTCTTAAATTATCGCTCTTCGTCTCAGTCTTAGTCTCTCTAACTTTATTAGTTTTTTTTAGAATTGTTTTTTTTGATTTAGTACCTTTTTTATCTATTTTTTTTTTTATCTTTTTAGATAATGATTTTTGAGTTTTAGCAACTTTAGATCTAGTTACTTTTTGTTTTTTTTTAGTTTTTGATTTTTTTTTAAATGTTTTCTTTAAAATATTTTTCAAACTTATCTTTTTCATCTTTAAATTTTTCATGATCCGCGGGAGGATCTTTTTTTTCAGTTATATTAGGCCAGATTTCTGAATACTTAGTATTGATCTCAAGCCATTTTTCGCTACCAGCCTCTGTATCTGCTTTTATAGCATCAACTGGACATTCTGGTTCACAAACGCCACAATCTATACACTCATCAGGTTTAATTACAAGCATATTTTCGCCCTCGTAAAAACAATCTACAGGGCATACCTCAACACAATCTGTATATTTACACTTAATACATTTATCATTTACTATGTAAGTCATTATGAATTTTCTTTTTTAATTTTTTCTTTGATATCGCCCATAATTTTATTGTCAATATATAATAATCCACCAAGTCTTCTCATTAGGTTTGTTTCATAAATATCGGCTTCTTTATTTGAGTAAATAATACGCCAAAGGGTTTCAATAATTTTTATTTTATTAGTATTTTCCATCAATTTAACTTCTTTTGTAAAATCTAAAATTTGGTTTGAATTTGTCTCAATTTCTAATCCTTTAGTTATTAACCTATCGATATCTTTATTGTCTGCACCGATTTTTAATAGAGCGTCTTTGATTATTTTTTCTTCTTGGTCTGAATAATTTTCATCAATTTTTGCCGCATGTATCAATAGTGCCGCTACTTTTGCCAGATCATCATTTTTATCTTTATTATTACTATTTTTAAAAAACATGAATCTCTAATTTAAATTTAGATTTTTTAAAATACCAAAAGGATTTTCCTTGATATTTTTTTTATTGGAAAAATTTTTATTACTTTTTTGAGGTAAATACTTAAAAAATGATTCATTATCTTTTTCTATTATTTTATAATTCATTTTCTTTAAGAGTTTTTTAAAATTTTCTTTACTACATCCTAATAAATTTAGCATCTCTGGAACCATTTTAATTTCTTTATCAGAATTTATTATTTGTACAAATAATCTTTCTAAAATATCAATCCGAACAAAAAAATTATCAAATTTTTCGAATCCACAAAGAAGCATAAAATTTTTATTTTTTAAATTCTTATCATCTAAAAAATTCAAGCCAAAAGTTGGAGGTTTTAAATTAAAGTATTTTTGATGGTAATTTTTCCAAAGTAAAGTCCTTAAGGAAACAGCTTCAGGTTTAATCAATCTATGCAAAAAAACATGATATCTTCCAAACTTAACTCCCAAATCTCTTAAAATTTTTCTCTCATTTTGACCAAGTTTTTTTAAGTATTCAGAAACTTGATCTCTTTTAAGAACACCATTGTTTTCATAAAGTTGATAAGCAAGAGCTTTAATTGAGGAATTCTTATCTTTTAAATCTTTTAAATCTATAAGACTTTTTAAAACTGTATCAATTTTATTTTGTATCCATTTTTCTAAAAATATTATTAATTTTTGTCTTTCCTTATTTTCCAAGATATCATCGACAATTAATTCTAAATTTGGATTAAGATAATCATTACCTGGTACTAATTTACTAATTGGTGATTTTTTCCAATAAATCTTAAAGTCACTTTCAAGCTCAATTAAGCCTGTGTCTATTACTCTTTGAATTCTTTTTTCAAGTTCTGGACCCACAGTTTGTCTTGCTGCTTTTTTTAGGGATTTTATGTCGGTTTGTAGTGCACCTTTTTTTAAATCTAATTCTAATTTTAAACCATTAATTTTTCCTATAAATTGTTCATCTATAATTACATCATTATTTTCTAAAATTTTTGTATTAAATTTCATATCTTGTTTCAAACCTCTGGCAAGAACACTTGCTCTTTTATCAATAAATGTTTTTGTAAGTTCTTCATGAAGTCTATCTGAAAGTTTATCTTCTAATAATTTTGTTTTTTCAATCCAATAATTTTGTTTTTCTATCCAATTATTTTTATTTGAAACATAAGACCAAGTTCTTACATTTGCAATTCTATTTGACAAAGAATCGACATTTCCATCTAATTTGTCAAGTTTCATAAGCTGGAGATGCATGTACTCGTCAGTAATTTTGCCTTTTTCACTATTTAAAAATTTAAAAACATTTCCTATAACCTCATAGTGATTACCATATGTTTTCTTGACAAAATCAGGAATTTGACAACATTCCCATAGTAAACTTAATTTTTTTGAGTCAAATGTAATATCTTTAAAATTATTATCTCTCAAAAAAAATTTTAGTGCCTTTTCATCTTCACATTCGTGTATTTTTTTTAACCAAGCTTTGTGAGGTTTTTCATCCAATGATTTTATTAAAGCAAAAGAATTATTAAAATTTAAATTGGAATTTCTCCAAAATAAGGATTGAATTTCCTCAAATTTATGATTTTCTAATAAATCAACTTCCTCTGGATTTATATCTTTACATTCACCTGTAATACCAAAACTACCATCGTTTAAATACCTTCCTGCTCTGCCTGCAATTTGTCCGATTTCAGATAAGTTTAATTTTCTTAATTTTCTACCATCAAATTTTTTTAAATTTGAAAAATAAATATGATCGAGATCCATATTTATACCCATTCCTATTGCATCTGTAGCAACAAGAAAATCTACATCACCTGATTGATATAATTCAACTTGGGCATTTCTTGTTTTTGGACTGAGGGAACCCATAACTATTGCAGCCCCACCTTTTTGTCTTCTTATCAGTTCGGCAATTGCATAAACTTCTTCAGCAGAAAACGCAATAATTGCAGTTTTTCGCTGAATCCTCGAAATTTTCTTATGACCTGCATAGGAAAGTTTAGATAGTCTATTTCTATTTATAAATTCAATATCATCATCTAATTTTGAAATGATATTTTTAATTGTATTGGAACCCATAAGCATAGTGAGTTTGTTGCCACGCATATTTAACAATCTATCTGTAAATATATGGCCACGTTCATGATCTGCACACATTTGAATTTCATCAACACCAACAAAATCTAGTTGTTTATCGATAGGCATTGATTCAACTGTACACAAATAATATTTTGCATTAGGTGGAATAATTTTTTCTTCTCCTGTAATTAGAGCGACTTTATCCAAACTTGTTCTTTTTATGACTTTGTCATAAACCTCTCGAGCAAGTAATCTTAAAGGAAACCCAATCATTCCACTATCGAAAGACAACATTGTTTCAATGGCTAAATGAGTTTTTCCAGTATTAGTGGGACCAAGAACAGCTGTAATTTTATTTTTAATCATTTCTATCTTTGGTATGGTTAATTTTTTATCTACCAGATGTTGTTGGTCTTAAAGAACAAAAATAGACTAAAACATGACCGAATCGGAGAATTAAAAGTTCTCATTTTACCATTTAATCAAACTTAGTTTAACATAATTAGAATTATTATTATAACTTTAATTTCATAAATAGTCTTATCCGCCAGGTCCAAAATCAGATACCTTTTCTTTTAAAATTTTCCAAACTCCAGATGCGGAAGTTATAATTTTATTATTGCACTTTAATTCACAAAACAAAAAAACAAGAGTTTTAGTTTTTTTTAAAATCTTAACATTTCCAATTATTTCATCTCCAACTTTTGATGCACCTATAAATTTAAGATCTAATGAAATTGTTACACACGGTGCATTGTTAGCTGTTCTATGTGCAGCAGTTCCAGCGCCCGCATCTACTAAAGCAGATAAGTATCCACCATGTGTAATACCGGCAGAATTTAAATGATTTTCATTTATGGTTGATTTAAATTCATATTCTGTATCTGAAATATTTTTAAAAAAAACTCCACCATTATGTTTCATAAATCCTTGCTTTAAGCTTATTTGTTCAAATTTTTTATCCATAGTTTTTTATAATACAAAAGTTAAAATTAATAAAATTATAAAGATAAATAAAAAGAAATAAATTACTGACATTTGTAGTGAAGATTTAAACAACCATTTAAACATATTTAATCCTTTAAGTGGTGCGCCTGCTAGGAGTCGAACCCAGAACCTCCTGGTCCGTAGCCAAGCGCTCTATCCAGTTGAGCTACAGGCGCATTTATAAATTTATTTAATTATAGTATATTAATTTTTAGTGTATTTTAAATATAAGACAAATTTTAAATTTTATGGCTGATAAATCAAAAGAAGTTGTCATTATTTGTGGGGTTAGAACTCCAATAGGTGCATTTAAAGGTTCATTAAAAAAAATTAAAGCTGATCAACTTGGAGCTATTACAATAAAAGAAGTTTTAAAAAAATCAAAATTTAATAATGATGAAATTGATGAAGTTATTATAGGGCAAGTGTTAACTGCTGGATGTGGACAAAATCCAGCTAGACAGGCCGCAATATATGCTGGCATACCAGACTCTAAACCAAGCCATATAGTTAATCAAGTATGTGGGTCTGGATTAAGAGCAGTAATTGCAGGTTATCAATCAATCAAATTAGGGGATGCAAAAAATATAATTTCTGGAGGTCAAGAGAATATGTCATTAGCCTCTCATTCAATTTTTTATAGAGATGAAAAAAAAATTTCAAAAGAAAAACTAGTAGATACATTGATTAATGACGGGTTAACAGATGCTTTCAATAATTATCATATGGGTATAACTGCAGAAAATGTTGCAAAAAAATTTGATATAACAAGAGAAGAACAAGATAAATTTGCTCTAAATTCTCAAAAAAAAACAGAGGAAGCGAATAATAAAAATAAATTTGATGATGAGTTAATAATGATAAATCAGCATGGACATATTTTAGAAAAAGATGAACATCCAAGAGCAGGTTTAAAATTATCTGATTTAAAAAAATTAAAAACAAGCTTTAAAGAAAATGGAACGGTTACACCGGGAAACTCCTCAGGGATAAATGATGGAGCTGCAGCTTTATTATTAACTACTCTAGAAGAGGCTGAAAAAAAATCCATTACACCACTAGCAAAAATAGTGTCTTGGGCTGCAGTTGGAGTAGATCCTGCCTTCATGGGATTGGGACCAATTGAAGCTGTTCGAGAGTCAATTAAAAAGGCAAAATGGAATATAAATGAAATTGATTTATTTGAAATAAATGAAGCCTTTGCCGCTCAAACTATTGCTGTAATTCGTGAACTAGGTATTGACCAAAATAAAGTAAATGTGAACGGTGGAGCAATTGCTCTTGGTCATCCGATTGGAGCTTCAGGAGCCAGAATATTGGTTACACTAATTCATGAGATGAAAAGACAAAACAAAAATAAAGGTTGTGCAACACTTTGTATAGGTGGAGGAATGGGTATAGCTTTGTGTATCGAGAAAATTTAGGAATTAATTTTTCCGAATTTTTCTTCTAATAAAATTTTTTGTATCCAAGTTCTAGCATCTATATAGGTGCTATCTTTTGGTTGAATTAGTGCATTTAATAACTTTTTAATCATTTTTGAAGCATGTACTTAAAGAGTGTCTAAAAATTGGACAGAATGTGTTAGAATTAGCAATTAACTGAATTTTTATGGTGTATAAGACTTAAAAATAAATGATAGAAAAATTATTAGTTCCTGACATCGGTGATTTTGAAAATGTAGAAGTAATTGAACTTCTAGTTAATGAAGGACAAGAAATTAAAAAGAATGATCCTGTTATAACAATAGAAAGTGATAAATCTAGTGTGGAAATACCATCAACTTTTTCTGGTAAAATAGAATCTATTAAAGTGAAAGTTGGAGATAAAGTTTCAAAAGGGGACTTAATACTTAATATAACTAATTCCAATCAATCACCTTCTGCCTCAAAAGTAATTCCAAAAGATACTGAGAACTTAATAAAAGAAGCAGAAAGTGCATTGAAAAAAAATCAAGAGCAAAAAACTCAAATAAAAAAAAATGAAAAAACCACAATTCAAGTTCTTAAAGAAGGTGATTTAGATCCATTAGAAACCAATGAATGGCTTGAGTCTTTATCAGCAGTAATTGAAAAAGACGGTAATCAAAGAGCTCATTATTTAATTAAAGAACTTATTAATAAAGCTTATATGGAGGGTGCTAATATTCCCTATACACAAAGCACACCATATATAAATACAATTCCAGCCAATGAAGAAAAAAAGTCAAATGGAGACCAGAATATTGAAAGAAGAATTAGGTCACTAATAAGGTGGAATGCAGCAGCAATGGTTGTAAGAGCTAATAAAAAGTTCCCTGAACTAGGGGGTCACATTGGAACATTTGCATCTGCAGCGACTCTGTATGATGTGGGAATGAATCATTTTTGGAGAGCTAAGAACAATAAGTTTGGAGGAGATTTAGTTTATTTTCAAGGACATAGTGCACCTGGAATGTATGCAAGAGCATTTCTTGAAGGAAGACTCACTGAAAAGCAATTAGATAGTTTTAGACAGGAAGTTAATCCAGGTGGATTATCTTCTTATCCTCATCCATGGTTGATGCCAAATTTTTGGCAATTCCCAACTGTATCAATGGGATTGGGACCAATGTTAGCAATATATCAAGCAAGATATATGAAATATTTAATTAATAGAGGTTTAATTAAAGATGAGGGAAGAAAAGTTTGGGCTTTCTTGGGAGACGGAGAAATGGATGAACCTGAGTCCTTGGGTGCAATAGGTTTAGCTGCAAGAGAAAATTTAGACAATTTAATTTTTGTAGTTAATTGTAATTTACAAAGATTAGATGGACCTGTTCGTGGTAACGGTAAAATTATACAAGAGTTAGAAGGAATTTTTAGGGGTGCTGGATGGAATGTAATTAAAGTAATTTGGGGATCTTATTGGGATTCATTGTTAGCTAATGATAAAACAGGGCATCTTGTTAAAACCATGAATGAAACAGTAGACGGAGAATATCAAGCGATGAAGGCAAGAGATGGTGCTTATGTTAGAGAAAAATTTTTTGGAAAATATTCAGAAACAAAAGAACTAGTTTCCAACTTATCAGATAAAGATATTTGGAGACTTAATAGAGGTGGACACGATCCACATAAAGTTTTTGCGGCTTATGATAAAGCTTCAAAAAATATTGGCAGTCCAACAGTTGTAATTGCAAAAACTATAAAAGGATATGGTATGGGTAAAAGTGGTGAAAGTGTAAACACTACGCATCAAACAAAAAAATTAGATATAGATGATCTAATGTATTATAGAGATAGGTTTGATGTTCCTTTAACCGATAAACAAGTAAAGAATATTGAGTATTACAAGCCTGATCAAAATTCTCCTGAAATCAAATATATTAAAGAAAAAAGACTTAAGCTTGGCGGTTTTATTCCTGAGAGAACTACTTATGCGAAACCTATAAAGGCTCCACCTAAAGATATTTTTGATAATATGAAAGTTTCAACTGGGTCTAAAGAAATGTCTACAACAATGGCTCTAGTTAGAATGCTTACAAATTTATTGAGGGACAAAAATGTTGCACCAAGATTGGTTCCTATAATTCCAGATGAGGCCAGAACTTTTGGGATGGAAGGTTTTTTTCAAAAAATTGGTATATATGCACATGAGGGACAAAAATACGAACCAGAAGACTCTGCACAACTAAGCTCATACAGAGAAGATAAAAGTGGACAAGTTTTAGAAGAAGGTATTAACGAAGCTGGAGCAATGTCCTCATGGATAGCTGCAGGAACTTCATACACAAATCATGATATTGAAATGATACCTATTTATCTTTTTTATTCCATGTTTGGTTTTCAAAGAATAGGTGATTTAGCTTGGGCAGGTGCGGATAGTCAATCTAGAGGATTTTTAATTGGCGCCACTGCAGGAAGAACAACACTTGCAGGTGAAGGATTACAGCATCAAGACGGTCATAGTCATCTTTTAGCTTCTACAATACCAAATTGTGTCTCTTATGATCCAACTTTTCACTATGAACTTGCAGTTATTTTTAGAGAAGGATTAAGACGAATGCATGAGAAAAAAGAGAATATTTTTTATTATATTACAACCATGAATGAAAATTACCCACACCCAGATATTCCAAAAGATAAATTATGTGAAGAAGGAATTTTAAAAGGTATGTATAAAATTAAAGAATTTAATAAAAATAAAAAAACAAAAATTCAATTTTTAGGCTCAGGAACAATTTTAAGAGAAATGATAGCAGGGGCTGAAATTTTACAAAATGAGTATCAAATAGATAGTGAAATTTGGAGTGTAACTAGTTTTAATGAACTTAGGAGAGATGGTTTAGAGGTTGAAAGATTTAATCTTTTAAACCCAGACAAAGAACCTAAAAAATCTTATGTTGAAAAATGTTTAGGTAAAACAGAAGGACCAATATTGGCAGCCTCTGATTATATGAGAATGAATTCAGATCAAATCAGACCGTACATTAATAAAAGTTTTTACTCTTTAGGAACAGATGGTTTTGGCAGAAGTGATACAAGAAAAAATCTAAGAAAATTTTTTGAAGTCGATAAAGAACATATTGCTACATATGGGTTGAGTGTATTAGCCAAAGAACAACTCATAGCCTCAAAATATGCCAAAGACGCTATTAAAAAATATAAAATTGATACAAATAAACCAATGCCAACTAAGTTATAATGTCCGTAACTGAAATAAAAGTACCTAATATTGGAGATTTTAAGGATGTCGAAGTAATAGAAGTTTTAGTTTCGGAGGGTCAATCATTAAAAAAAAATGACTCGCTCATAACAATAGAGAGTGACAAATCTAGTGTAGAAATACCATCAAATTTTGATGGTAAAATTAAAACTTTAAAAATCAAAGTTGGTGACAAAGTTTCAGAGGGTGACTTAATATTAATTTTAGAAAACTCTTCACAAAATCCAGAAAAAGTTCAAAAAAAATCAACAATTGAAAAGGAGTTTAAAAAAATTAAGGTAATAAAACCAGAAGTTCAACAAACTGCAACTGATCAAAATAAAGCCAGTGACATTTCATCTGCAAGCCCGAAAGTCCGAAAATTCGCACGAGAGCTCGGTGTAGATATTAATCAAGTTAAGGGTAGCGAACGAAAAGGAAGAGTTATTGAAAGTGATATAAAGTTATTTGTAGCATCAAAATCAAAAAACATATCAATTAATGAAAATAAAAATAATGAAAAGATTAAACAAGAATATTTGCATTCTGAATTTGGAGAAGTAGAAACTAAAGACTTACCGAGAGTTAAAAAATTATCATCAAAATATTTGATGAATTCATGGACTAATATTCCTCATGTTACTAATCATGATGAGGCAGATATTACAGAGTTAGAGGAATTTAGAACATCACTAACAGATATCTATACGGGAGAAAAAAAAAAAATTACACCATTAGCATTTATTGTTAAGGCTTTGACCGCATCATTAAAAAAGTTTCCAAATTTTAATAGCTCCATTGACAATATAGAGGAAGGTAAAATCACTGTTAAAAAATATTATCACATAGGTATTGCCGTTGATACGCCTCATGGCTTGATGGTACCTAAGTTAAGAAATACAGATAACAAAAATATTTCCTTAATAGGAGATGAGCTCAAAAAATTAAGTGACGAATGTAGAAATTTAAAGATTGATAAAAAAGAGTTATTTGGTGGTTCAATGACAATCACTAGCCTCGGTGGTATTGGAGGATCATTTTTTACACCAATTATCAATTTTCCTGAAGTTGCCATCTTAGGAATTGGTAAATCAGAAAAAAAACAAATACATATCAATGGCAGATTTATAACACGAACAATGTTGCCACTTTCTTTATCTTATGATCATAGAATAATTGATGGAGCTGAGGCAGCACGTTTTAATAATGAATTAAAAGAAAATTTAGGTAAAAATTTTGCCTATAAATTAGCTATCTAAAAATTATGTCAAAAACAGTATCATTACTTAGTGCTTTATTATGTACTTTTATCTGGGGAACCACATTTATTGCACAAGATACAGGCATGGATGATATAGGTCCTTTTACCTTTAATGCAGTGAGATTTTTTGTTGGGTTTTTAGCTATCGCACCTTTGGTTATTTTGTTTGAGATAAAAAAATTTAAATCAGAATTTAGATTAGATTTTAAAACATTTGTCATACTCTCACTTTTAATTGGTCTATCTCTCTTTTTAGGATCTGCTTTACAACAAGTTGCTTTATTATACACAGATGTAGCTAATGCAGCGTTCTTTACTATTTTTTATGTTCCAATGGTCCCAATTGTTATTTTTTTATTTGGTAGAAAATCTATTCATTGGAGTGTATGGCCATCAGTAATATTATGTTTAATAGGTGGATATTTATTAACAAACTTTTACGATGCAACGGTAAGACTTGGTGATACTCTTGTGGTGTTAGGAGCTTTATTTTGGAGTACTCATATTATTTTTACCGGTATTATTGTTACTAAATATAATCTACCGCTTACCCTTGGAGCAGTTCAAACATTAATCGTAGCTGCATCTTCTTTTTTTATAGGTCTTATTTATGAAGAGTTTATCTTTGAAAATATTTTGAAGGAGATTGACTCAATTTTATATGCAGGAATTTTGTCAGGTGGTTTTGCTTTTGTATTACAAATTTATGCTCAAAAGAATATATCTCCTGCTCCGGCTGCTATTATTTTTTCCTTAGAGGGTGTGTTTGCAACTATTGCTGCTTGGTTTCTACTTGATCAAATTCTTGGTATAAATAATATATTAGGCTGCTTCTTTATTTTGTGTGGTGTCTTGTTATCACAATTATTACCTTTAATTAAAAAAACTAGCTAAAAATAAATTATTGCAATTAATATTAAAGATATAATTATTCTATAAGTAACAAAAATATTTAAAGAAAATTTATTTAGATAATTTAAGAAAAATTTAACAGTAACATATGAAAACAAAAAGGATAATATTACAGCTATTATAATTAAATAATTTAGTTCTACTGGTTCATTAAATGCATCTTTAAGTCCTAGAAAACTTGCACCTGCTAACGCTGGTATAGAAAGTAAAAATGAAATTTTTCCTGAATCAACTCTGTTAAAATTTAAAAATCTAGCCGCTGTCATTGTTATTCCTGCCCTACTTACACCAGGTATCAAAGCTAGAATTTGAAATAAACCAATAAATATAATTGATTTTATATTTAAATTGGTGGAAATATTTTGATCAGCTTTTCTTTGATCAGAAAAATATAAAATGATACCAAAAAATAACGTTGTCCAAGCTATAACTTTTATATTTCTTAAAAGATGTATCAATTCAGTTGTGTGTAATATGTAACCGAAAGTAACAAGTGGTATTGAGCCGACTATAATTAAGCTCAATAATTTTTGATTATTTTTTAAATTAAATAACTCTTTTCTAAAAAAAAATATAATTGCTAATAAAGAGCCTAAATGTAAGCTTATATCTATTAATAATGAGCTTGTTTTTAAATCATATAAACTGGAAACTAAGATTAAATGTGCAGATGAACTTATTGGTAAAAACTCTGATATTCCTTGAATCGCAGATAGAATAAGGATTTCTATAAAATCTTGAAACATATAAGTGTCGTAACTTAAAAAATATCCTTTTAAAACAATTCCATTTAGTCATAATAGATATGCAAAAATCAAAATTTCTTTATTTTATGCTAATTTTGTTTAAATATAGGTCATATTTACTGTCCTATATAATTCTTTTACTAATAAAAACAATGTATATTTTGCCTTGGTTCAAAAAAAAAAAATGACTGACAAAATGCTCAAATTTGTAAATATAGGTCAACAGACTCCACCTAAAAGAGATGTTGGGAATAGAAAAGAAGATTTTAATGAAATTTACGATGATTTTATAAAACAAGGCGCACAGGACCAATCCAGCAGATGTTCTCAATGTGGAGTGCCTTTCTGCCAAGTTCATTGTCCTTTAAGTAATAATATTCCAGATTGGCTTAAATTAACTGCAGAGGGCAGACTGAAAGAAGCTTATGAATTATCTCAGAGCACAAATAATATGCCTGAAGTGTGTGGAAGAATATGCCCACAAGACCGTCTTTGTGAAGGAAATTGTGTAATTGAACAATCAGGTCATGGAACAGTAACCATTGGTTCTGTAGAAAAATATATAACAGATAATGCTTGGGAAAATGGTTGGGTAAAACCAATAGAAATAAAATTTGAAAAAAACCAAAGTGTTGGAATAATTGGAGCTGGACCAGCAGGATTAGCAGCAGCAGAGCAATTAAGAAAAAATGGATATAAAATTACAGTTTATGATCGTTACGACCGTGCAGGAGGGTTATTAATTTATGGTATTCCAAATTTTAAATTAGAAAAACATGTTGTTCAAAGAAGAACAAAGCTTTTAAAAGATGGAGGGATAGAATTTGTTCAAAATTTTGAAGTTGGTAAAGATGCCACCTTAGATCAATTGAGAAAAAAACATGATGCAATTTTGATTGCTACAGGAGTTTATAAACCTAGAGAAATAGAATTACCTGGAAATGATTTAGAAAATATTTTTCCAGCCATGGAATTTTTAACAGCATCAAATAGAAAAGGTTTAGGAGATAAAGTTGAGTTATTTGATAAAGGCATATTAAATGCTGAGGGAAAAGACATTGTTGTCATTGGCGGTGGTGATACTGCCATGGATTGTGTTAGAACTTCAGTAAGACAAAAAGCAAAATCAGTTAAATGTCTTTACAGAAGAGATAAAGAAAATATGCCAGGATCAGCTAGAGAAGTAGCAAATGCAGAAGAGGAAGGTGTTGAATTTGTATGGTTGTCGAGCCCCAAAGAGTTTAAAGGTACAAATAAAATTGAAAATTTAATTGTTGATCAAATTCAGTTAGGTGAACCTGATGACTCAGGTAGAAGAAGACCTCAAATTAAAGAAGGATCAGAATTTGAAATTAAAGCTGATATGATAATTAAAGCCCTTGGTTTCGATCCAGAAGATCTACCATATTTATTTGATACAAAAGAATTACAAGTTACAAAATGGGGAACGATTAAAACTGACTTTGATACGATGGAAACAAATTTAAAAGGGGTTTTTGCTGCAGGAGATATTGTTAGAGGAGCTTCGTTAGTAGTATGGGCTATTAAAGATGGTAGAGATGCAGCCGCAGCTATGAAAACTTATTTAGAAAATATTGAAATAAAAAAATCAAAAGTAGCTTAATGGAAAATTATAAAAAGAATTTAGATTTACTAACACAAAATTACGTTTACTCAAAAGAAATGGAACATGATGCTTGTGGAGTTGGTTTAATTGCATCTACAGAAGGAAAAAAATCTAGATCAGTCGTTGAATATGGAATTGAGGCTTTAAAAGCTGTTTGGCACAGAGGAGCAGTCGATGCAGATGGTAAAACAGGAGATGGAGCTGGAATCCATGTTGAAATTCCTAAAGATTTTTTTATAGAAAAAATTCAAGTCACAGGACACGATTATGATAACTCTGAGATTTGTGTAGGAATGATTTTTTTACCTAGAAACGATTATTCAGCTCAAGAAAATTGCAAAACTATTGTTGAGAGTGAATTAACCAAAAACAATTTTAGTATATATGGTTGGCGTCAGGTACCAGTGAATCCAAAAATTTTGGGTGAAAAAGCTCTTCAAACTATGCCAGAAATTATCCAGGTTCTATTTAAATCTAATGATTTAAATCTGTTAGATAAAAATTTAGAAAGAAAAATTTATGAAACAAGAAAAAGAATTGAAAATAAAGCTTTTGAGGCTTCATTAAATAACTTTTATATTTGTTCAATAAGTTCAAAATCTATAATTTATAAAGGTCTATATTTAGCAGAGGCAATATCTGACTTTTATTTAGACCTTAGAGATAAAAGATTTGTATCGAGATATGCAATTTTCCATCAAAGATTTTCAACTAATACAGCACCAAGCTGGAGTTTAGCTCAACCATTTCGAGCCGTAGCACATAATGGTGAAATAAATACTTATAAAGGGAATAAAAACTGGATGAAAGTTCATGAGCAAGAAATGAGTAGCCCACTTTTTGATGATGTAGAAAATTTAAAACCAGTAATTCAAAAAGGTGTCTCAGACTCAGCAGCTTTAGACAACGTTTTCGAATTATTAAATAAATCTGGTCAATCAGCACCATTAGCAAAATTGATGTTGGTACCTGATGCATGGTCAAAAAAAAATAAGACCCTTTCAAAAAGTCATCAACAATTATTTAATTTTTTAAATAGCACAATGGAACCGTGGGATGGTCCTGCTGCTATAGCTGCCACAGATAATGAATGGGTTATAGCTGCGAATGACAGAAATGGTCTTAGACCTTTGAGATATTCAATAACAAAAGATAAAATGCTTTTTGCTGGTTCAGAAACAGGAATGATAGAACTAAACGAAAAAAAAATTTTAACAAAAGGTAGATTAGGTCCTGGTGAGATAATTGGAGTTAGAATCGAAAAAGGAAAAGTTTTTTCTAATAGTCAAATTAAAGATTATTTAGCAAAAGAGTTTAAACATTTTAATTCTCAAATAATTGATTTAGATGAAAAATTACCAATCAATAATGAAAAACATAATTTTGATGGAGAAAATTTAAGAAGAAGACAATATAGTTTTGGAATTAGCTTGGAAGACTTAGAACTCATTTTGCATCCAATGGCAGAAGATGCAAAAGAAGCAACAGGTTCAATGGGTGACGATACCCCTTTGGCAGTGTTATCTGATAAGTACAGGCCACTTTATCATTTTTTTAGACAAAATTTTAGCCAAGTAACAAATCCACCAATTGACTCATTGAGGGAAAATAAAGTGATGAGTTTAAAAACTAGATTTGGAAACTTAGGAAATATTCTTGATTTTGATACTTTAACTAAAGAGAATATTTATGTTTTAAATAGTCCTATTTTGTCAAATTCACAATTTACTAAGTTTATTAATTTTTTTGGCAAAAATTCAGTAACTATAAATTGCTCTTTTTCACAAGATGAAAATTTAGCAGATTCCATTAAAAGAATTCAAAAAGAGTCTGAGATTGCTGTCAGGCAAGGTGTTACTCAATTAATTCTAAGTGATAAAGACCTTTGCTCTGAAAGATTGCCAATGCCAATGTTGTTGTGTGTTGGAGCTATTAATACATTTTTAATACAAAAAAAATTAAGAGGATATGTTTCAATTAATGTTCAATCTGGTGAAGCTTTAGATACGCATTCATTTGCTACATTGATTGGAGTTGGTGCTACAACAGTAAATCCATATTTAGCCTTTGATAGTTTATATCAGAGATTTGAAAAAAAACTTTTTGGTCAATATAGTTTTGATGAGTGTGTAAATCGCTATATAAACTCAGTTAATGCTGGTTTATTAAAGATAATGTCTAAAATGGGAATTTCTGTTTTAAGTTCATACAGAGGTGGATGTAACTTTGAAACTGTTGGATTGAGCAGAACAGTTGTAGATGACTATTTTCCTGGAGTCACATCGAAAATTTCAGGAATCGGTTTAGTTGGAATTGAAAAAAAAATAAGAGAAATTCACAAAGAAGCTTTTGAAAGTACAGAAACTATATTACCAATAGGAGGTATCTACAGATACAGAAAAAATGGAGAGACACATCAATATCAAGGAAGACTCATTCATTTATTGCAAAGTGCCGTAGGATCGAATTCATATGAGGCATACAAGAAGTATGCTGAAGGTATATATAATTTGCCACCAATTAATCTAAGAGATTTAGTCGATTTTAGAAAAAAGAAACTAGGTCCATCAATAAAAATATCTGAAGTTGAACCAATTGAAAAAATATTAAAAAGATTTGGTAGCGGAAGTATGTCTCACGGCGCTTTATCTAAAGAAGCTCACGAAACATTAGCAATTGGTATGAATAGAATTAAAGGAGCTTCTTGTAGTGGTGAAGGTGGTGAAGATGCAGAAAGATTCAAAATTATGGAAGGTGGTGACAATGCAAATTCTAGAGTTAAACAAATTGCATCAGCTAGATTCGGAGTAACTGTAAATTATTTGAATAATTGTAATGAAATAGAAATTAAAATGGCCCAAGGAGCAAAACCAGGAGAGGGTGGTCAGCTACCAGGTTTTAAAGTAACGAAAGAAATTGCAAGATTAAGACATTCTACTCCAGGAGTAACATTAATCTCTCCACCACCACATCATGATATTTATTCAATAGAGGATCTGGCACAACTAATTTATGACTTAAAACAGATAAATCCAAAGGCAAGAATTGGGGTTAAATTAGTCGCTTCATCTGGTATCGGAACAATTGCTGCAGGTGTAGCTAAAGCGAAAGCTGATATTATTTTGATTTCAGGACATAATGGAGGAACAGGAGCGACTCCGCAAACTAGTGTGAAATATGTTGGAATACCTTGGGAGATGGGTTTAACAGAGGCCAATCAAGTTTTAACACTAAACAATTTAAGACATAAAGTTACCTTGAGAACTGATGGTGGCATTAAAACTGGTAGAGATGTTGTTATTGCTGCAATGATGGGTGCAGAAGAATATGGAGTTGCAACAACTGCTTTAGTAGCAATGGGATGTATAATGGTGAGACAATGTCATTCAAACACTTGTCCAGTTGGTGTTTGTACTCAAGATGAAAAATTAAGAGAAAAATTCACTGGTACTCCAGATAAAGTTGTTAACTTATTTACTTTTATAGCAACAGAAGTAAGAGAAATTTTAGCTGAATTAGGATTTAAATCACTAAATGATATTATAGGAAGAACAGATTTAATGATGCAAGTTAATAAAGCTTCACCAAATCTAGATGACCTAGACCTAAATCCTTTATTTGTTCAGGCAGATCCAGGTGACAATAAAAGATATTGTGAGTCTCAGGAAATAACCAAAGTACCAGAAACATTGGACCAAGAAATCTGGCCAGAAATAGAGAAATCTTTAGACAATTCCGAAAAAATTGAAAAAGAATTTATTATTAAAAATACTAATAGAGCAGTTGGTACAAGAATCTCACACCATCTCTATAAAAAGTATGGCTATGAAAAATTAGATGAAAATTTTCTTACTCTTAATTTCAAGGGATCTGCAGGACAGTCTTTTGGTGCTTTTTCTGCGAAAGGTTTAAAATTATGCCTTAAGGGAGATGCAAATGATTATGTTGGAAAGGGATTATCAGGTGCCACTATTGCAATCAAACTTTCTGATGAAAGTAATTTAATTTCTAATGAAAATACAATCATTGGAAATACAGTCCTTTATGGTGCTACTTCTGGAAAACTTTTTGCTGCGGGTCAAGCAGGAGACAGGTTTGCAGTAAGAAACTCTGGAGCAACAACAGTTGTTGAAGGATGTGACTCAAATGGTTGTGAGTATATGACTGGTGGGACAGTTGTAATTCTTGGAGAAGTAGGAGATAATTTTGCAGCTGGTATGACTGGTGGTATGGCATTTATTTATGATAAATCAAAAGAATTTGAAAAAAAAGTAAATCAAGAGTCAGTTGTTTGGCAGACTATAGAAACAGAATATTGGATAAATCTTTTGAAAAAACTAGTTTTAGAGCATTCTAAAGAAACAAATTCATCAATATCAAAAAATATAATTTTAAATTTTGATCAGGAGATTAAAAATTTTATTCAAGTTTGTCCAAAAGAGATGATAGATAAACTTGAAAATCCAATAACACTCAAATCAAGTATAAAAGAAGTTAGTTAATAATTAACTTAAGCTGTTTTTGAATTAATTTTAACCACTTAGTTGAAGATAAACTGTGATCACCATTATTTACGATAATCAATTTTTTTTTAGCTTTTTTAAAAATTTTTAGAACTTTTCTAGAATAAGAAACTGGTACAACTTCATCTTTTTGACCATGTATCATAGTAACTTGAATTTTAGACATTATTTTTTTGTTTAAAACTTTATTTTTTCTCCCATCTTTTATTAATTGAAGAGTTATTGGATAAATATAATCTCCATGTTTAAGATTATAAATACCATTTTGAATAGTTTCTAATTTCATTTTTTTTGTAAATTTTTTCCACATTAAGTTTTCTAAAAACTCAGGTGCAGAACCAATTCCTAAAAAACCTACGATTTGCTTTTTAAAAAATTTGAATTGATTTAAAGAAATCCATGCTCCCATACTAGAACCAATTAATATAAATTTATTTTTTTTAACAATTTTTTTTATTGATAAATATGTTTCATTGGTCCATTTTGAGATGTTACCGTTTGTAAATTTACCTGAGGATTTTCCATGACCAGAATATTCAAGAGCGAGGAATCCAAATTTATTTTTTTTTGCAAAACCAAAAAATGCCTTGGGTTTCTTACCCTCTAAATCTGACATAAATCCATGTAAAAAAACAATGTATGGACTGTTTTTTTCCATATGTACCAAATATCTGATCTTTTTTGTTTTAGTTAATTTTAAGTAATTGAATTTTGTCATTAAAGTTTATTAGTTTATCTATTATTATATAATCTAATCTTATGTCGTCTAATATAAAAGTTTTGCAAGTAATACCAAAATTAGGTTATGGAGGTGCTGAAACGGGCTGTTACGACATAGCTCATTATTTGCCAGAGAATAAATGCAAATCTTTTATTGTAACAAGTGGTGGTGAATTAATTAAATATATAGACAAAGAAAAAGTAAAATTAATTAGATTACCTGTTCATAGCAAAAACCCCATATTAATTTTTGTAAATTCAATAATTCTCATTGGTATTATTTTATTTTATAATATTTCTATTGTTCATGCCAGAAGTCGAGCTCCTGCATGGTCTTGTTTGTTGGCAACAAAGTTTACAAATAGAAAATTTGTTACAACATTTCATGGCACTTATAATTTTAGGGGAAAATTAAAAAAATTTTATAATTCTGTCATGGTTAGATCAGATTTAATAATTGCCGGATCTAATTTTATTTTTTCTCATATAAAAGAAAATTATTCTGAGTATTTAAAAGTCAAAAATAAATTCCTTGTAATTTTTAGAGGAATTAATGTTGACTATTTTGACTCATCAACAAAATTAGATATTGATGAAAAAAAACTTCTAGATAAATGGGAAATTAATAAAGAAAAAAAAATTATCTTAGTTCCAGGAAGATTAACTTCTTGGAAAGGACAAGAGTTATTAATAGAAGCACTGAATTTAGTAAAAATTGAATTAGGTTATGAAGCTTTTCATGTAGTTATTTTAGGAAGTGATCAAGGTAGAAATTTGTATAAAAAGAAATTAATTCGTTTAACTGAACAATATCGCTTAACTAATCAAATTAAATTTATCGATCATTGTAATGATATGGCTTTGGCATACAAAGTTTCAGATATAGTAATATCGCCCTCAATAGAACCAGAAGCATTTGGAAGAGTTGCTGTTGAAGCACAATCAATGGAAAAACTTATAATAGCTAGCAATATTGGTGGATCAAATGAAACAATAATAAACGAAAAAACTGGTTTATTGTTTGAATCTGGAGACTCAAAATCTTTGAGTGAAAAAATTATTCGCGCTATAACAATGGATGAAACATCTTTAGAATTACTTGGTAAAGAAGGCAGAAAAAATATAATAAAGAAATTTAATGTTGAAAAAATGTGTTTTTCTACTTATTCAGAGTATAAAAGATTACTAAATTAAATGCCTATTATTACATTACCAGACGGAAACAATTTAGATTTTCCAAAAAAAGTTACTGGATTAGAAGTAGCTGAAAAGATTAGTAAATCACTGGCCAAACAAGCAATGGTTATTAGTGTTGATGGGAAACTAAAAGATTTAGATTTTGTAATTGAAAAAAATTGTTCAGTAAAGATCTTTACTTCAAAAAATGCTGAAGGACTTGAAACGATTAGACATGATACTGCACATATACTTGCTATGGCAGTTCAAGAATTATTTCCAGGAACTCAAGTTACAATAGGACCAGTAATTGAAAATGGCTTTTATTATGATTTTGCAAGAAAAGAACCTTTTACAGAGGAAGATTTAAAGAAGATTGAAGAAAAAATGAGAGAGATAGTTGATAGAGATGAAAAAACAAAAAGAGAGGTTTGGAGTAGAGACAAAGCAATTACTCATTTCAAAAAAAAAGGTGAATTATACAAAGCTGAATTGATTGAAAGTATTCCAAAAGGTGAGGAAGTATCCATTTATTTTCATGGAGACTGGCATGATTTATGTAGAGGACCACATTTATCTTCAACAGGAAAAGTTGGAAAATTTTTCAAATTAACAAAAGTTTCTGGAGCTTACTGGAGGGGTGATTCAAACAATGAAATGCTACAAAGAATATATGGAACAAGTTGGGCAAGTCAAAAAGATTTAGATGTTTATTTAGAGAGAATAGAAGAAGCTGAAAAAAGAGATCATAGAAAATTAGGTAAAGAAATGGACTTGTTCCACTTTAGAGAAGAAAGTCCAGGATCAGTTTTTTGGCATGAGAAGGGTTGGGCTTTATTTCAAAAATTAATTAATTATATGAGAATGAAGCAAGATATTGCAGGGTATAAAGAAATAAATACTCCAGAAGTTTTAGATAGAAGTTTATGGGAAAAATCTGGACATTGGGAAAAGTTTGGAGCAAACATGTATACCTCAACTACTCCTGATGAAAAAATATTTGCAATTAAACCAATGAATTGTCCAGGCTGTGTAGAAGTTTTTAATCAAGGTTTAAAAAGTTATAAAGATTTACCACTAAAGATGTCTGAGTTTGGAAAAGTTCATAGATATGAACCATCAGGAGCACTTCATGGCCTTTTAAGAGTAAGAGCTTTCACTCAAGATGATGCTCACATATTTTGTACCGAAGATCAGATAACCGAGGAATGTTTGACTGTGACTAATCTTATTTTAGAAATTTATAAAGATCTTGGTTTTGAAAATGTTATCCTTAAATATTCTGATAGACCAGAGTTGAGAGTTGGCGATGATAATGTGTGGGATAAAGCAGAAGCCGCACTATTAAAAGCTGTAAAAGTAACTAAGTTAGAATATTCAATCAATAAAGGTGAAGGTGCATTTTATGGACCAAAAATTGAGTTTGTCTTAAGGGATGCAATTGGAAGAGATTGGCAGTGTGGCACTTTACAGGTCGATTTTAATTTGCCTGGTAGATTAGGTGCCTCTTATGTTGATAAAGATGGAACAAAAAAAGTTCCAGTAATGTTACATAGAGCACTGTTTGGTTCTCTTGAAAGATTCATTGGAATATTAATAGAAAATTATGCTGGAAAATTTCCATTTTGGATTTCACCATTACAAACAGTTGTAATTCCAATTTCAGAAGATTTTAATGATTATGCTATTAAAGTATCTGATCAAATTAAACAAGTTGGCATTAGTTCAGTTGTTGATTTAAAAAATCAGAATTTAAATTATAAAATTAGAGATCATTCGTTAGCTAAAATACCTCTTTTATTAATTTGTGGAAAAAAAGAAGTTGACTCTAACTCAGTAACCATTAGAAGATTGGATACTAATAAACAAGAAAATATGGAATTAAAAACATTTTTAAAAACATTCTCTGCTTTAAATAAAGCATCTTCAAATTAAGTGGTAGATTTCAAACAAAATTATTTTCAAAGACGAACTAAAGATCGTGGTCCAAGATCTAATAATAGAATCTCGTCTCCAGAGGTTCAAGTTATAGCAAGTGATGGAGAAAATTTAGGAACTCTTAATACAAATGAGGCTATTTCAATGGCAAAAAATCAAGGGCTCGATTTAATTGAAATTGCTCCAAATGCAAATCCTCCAGTTTGCAAAATAATGGATATGGGAAAATTTAAATATGATGCTCAAAAAAAGGCCAATCTCGCAAAAAAGAAACAAAAAATTATTGCTCTTAAAGAAATTAAAATGAGACCAGTTACAGAAACTCACGATTATGAGTTTAAAGTTAAAAATGCAAAAAAATTTATTGCAAAAGGTGATAAAGTCAAATTTACAATAAGGTTTAAGGGTCGTGAACTTCAACACTCACATTTAGGCAATGAATTAATGAGCAAAATTAAAGAGGATATGAAAGATATTGGCAAGGTAGAGCTTCATCCAAAATTTGATGGGAAGCAAATGATAATGGTAATTCAGCCTTTATAGGCTTTAATATAGGTTGTAAATTTTCACCATTCTTTGTATAAACTCGCACAATTATGCCAAAACTTAAAACAAAAAGCTCAGCAAAAAAAAGATTTAAGATATCAGCAAGAGGTAAAGTAATAATGGCTCAGGCTGGTAAAAGGCATGGAATGATTAAGAGAACGAATTCGCAAATTAGAAAATTAAGAGGCACAACTACGATGTCTAAACAAGATGGAAAAATTGTTAAGTCGTATATGCCATACAGTTTGAGAGGTTAAAATGGCAAGAGTAAAAAGAGGTGTAACTAGTAGAGCTAAGCACAAAAAAGTTTTAAAAGCTGTTAAAGGGCAATGGGGAAGAAGGAAGAACACGATCAGAGTAGCAAAGCAGGCTATGGAAAAAGCTATGCAGTATGCATATAGGGATAGAAGAAATAAAAAGAGAGATTTTAAATCTTTATGGATACAGAGAATTAATGCAGGTGTGCGAGCAGAAGGATTGACTTACTCTAGGTTTATTAATGGATTAAATAAAAGTGGAATTAAAATTGACAGAAAAATTCTAGCTGAGATAGCGTACGATAGCCCAGAAGCCTTTAAAACTATTGTTCAAAAAGCACAATCTGCTTTAAATTAATCTTCACTATTGTTTTATTTCTCTGAAGAAATAATCTGTAAAAATGTCTGATCTTAAAAAAATAAAAGATGAATTTCTTACAAAACTCACAGGGAAATTAAATCTTTCGGAAATAAATCAAATTAAATCAGATCTATTTGGTAAAAATGGACTAGTTTCATCACAATTTAAAAATATTGGTACAATCGCAGAGTCCGAAAGAAAAAAATTTGCATCTGACTTAAATCTTCTAAAAGATGAGTTACAAGATTTAATTAACTCAAAAATAAGTGAAGTTGAAAATGCAGAAATTAATAAAAGATTAGAAAAAGAAAAAATTGATATAACTTTACCCGAAAGATCTTTTGTTAGAGGTAAAATTCATCCAGTTTCACAAACGATTGACGAGATATCATCTATTTTTTCTGAAATAGGATTTAGCGTTGAGGAAGGTCCAGATGTTGAAAATGAATATAACAACTTTACAGCATTAAATACTCCTGACAATCATCCAGCAAGAGATATGCACGATACTTTCTATTTAGATGAAAAAAAAGAAAAACTATTACGAACACATACTTCTCCAGTTCAAATTAGAACTATGTTGAAAGACAAACCACCTTTTAAGATTATTGCACCTGGAAGAACTTATAGATCAGATAGTGATCAAACACATGCTCCTATGTTTCATCAAGTTGAAGGTCTGCATATAGATAAAAACATTAACATGGGTCACTTAAAAGGATGTTTAAGTTATTTTATAAAAGAATTTTTTGAAGTAGACAAATTAAAAATGAGATTTAGACCAAGTCATTTTCCTTTTACGGAACCGTCTGCCGAAGTTGATATAGGATACGAAATTAAAGATGGAAAAATAATAATAGGAGAAGGAGATCAATGGTTAGAAATTTTAGGATGTGGGATGGTTCATCCGAATGTTTTAAAAAATGTAAAAGTTGACCCAATAAAGTTCCAAGGATATGCATTTGGCATTGGAATAGATAGATTAGCAATGCTTAAATACGGCATTAATGACTTAAGAGCATTTTTTGATTGTGATTATAGATGGTTAAATCATTTTGGATTTGATCCTTTGGATGTACCAACAAACTATAGAGGCCTTAGCAGATGAAAATCACATTTGATTGGCTTCAAGATCATTTAAAAACTAGTCTGAAAGAAAAACATCTTTTAGATCAACTTACTAATATAGGATTAGAAGTAGAAAGTGTAGAAAGTCTTTCTGCTGACAATGAATTATTTAAAGTTGCAAAAATTATTAAAACTGAAAAACACCCTAATGCTGATAGACTTAAAGTTTGTGATGTTAATGTTGGGGAGAAAGAATTTATAAAAGTTGTTTGTGGAGCTGCAAATGCAAGAAAAGGACTAATTACTATATATGCACCTCCGGGGGCAACTATTCCAAAAACTAAAACAAAACTAGTAACAGCTAAAATTAGAGGTGTTACGTCTTACGGAATGCTTTGTTCAGATTCTGAATTAAATTTGTCTGAAGAAAGTGATGGAATAACTGAATTGTCAACTAAATATGAAAAAAGTATTGGTAAGAGTTATTTCTCAAAATCAAAATCTAATCTTATTGATTTATCAATAACACCTAATAGACCAGATTGTCTTGGTGTAAGAGGAATAGCTAGAGATCTCGCTGCTTCAGGTTTTGGAAAATTACTGGAATATAAAGAAAAAGAAATTAAATCTAAAAAAAAACAAACTTTAAAAGTTAAAATTAGTAAAGAAAAAAACCAAGGATGTAATGCTTTCGGAAGTTGTTTGATTACAAATGTAAAAAATATAGAAAGTCCAAAATGGCTTAAGGATAAATTAATTTCAATTGGTCAAAAACCAATTTCTGCAATAGTTGATATTACAAATTATGTTATGCTTGATATAAATCGTCCACTACACGCATATGATGCTGATAAAATTGAAAAAGGTATAATTGTTCGAGAGTCTAATTCTGGAGAAGAATTTACTGCTCTAGATAATAAAAATTATAAATTAGAAAAGGGCATGTGTGTTATAAGTGATAACAAAGGAGTTTTGGGACTAGGTGGAATTATTGGAGGAATTAGATCAGGAACAGAATTTGATACTAAAAATATACTGTTAGAGTCAGCTTATTTTGATCCAAGATCAATAAGAAATACTGCAAAAAAGTTAAATCTCGATACTGATGCAAAGTTTAGATTTGAAAGAGGTATTGATCCATTATCTATTGAGTCAGGTTTAAATAAAGCAGCATTATTAATAAAAGAAATTTGTGGTGGAGAAATCAGCAAAATAGATATTCAAAAAATAGAAACTTATAAAAGTAAAATTATCAAATTTGATACCAATTTATTTGAAAAGATATCTGGTTTCAAAATTTCTATTAAAGAAATGATTAAAATTTTAGAAAATCTTGGTTTTAAAATAAAAAAAGATAAAAAAAATTTAAAATTAACTATTCCGTCTTGGAGACCTGATATTTCACAAGAAATAGATATTATAGAGGAGCTAGTAAGAATAAGCGGCTATAATAAAATAGCAACTATAGATCCAATAAAAGAAAGATCTAAATCCACTTTAACTCAAACTCAAAAGTTATTTCATTTTTTACAAAGATCAATTGCTTCGAAAGGATATTTAGAGGCAATTACATGGTCATTTACAGACTCAAATTATAACAAAAACTTTAAAGGAGATGAAAAAGAAATTAAAATAGTAAATCCTATAAGCTCTGAATTGGGGGTTTTAAGAAACTCAATATTTTCAAATTTAAGTATGTATATGAGTAAAAATCTTGATAGAGGTTTTAAAGATATATCAATATTTGAAATAGGTCCTATCTTTAAGGGCTCAAATCCTGGTGAACAAAGCACTGTAGTTTGTGGTTTGTCAGCTGGAAAAAAAAATAGATTATCTTGGATTGAAAATGAGAGAAATGTTGATGTATTTGATGTAAAAAGAGACGTGGTTCAAACTTTAGTTGAGGCTGGTTATAACTCTGATAATTTTTTTATAGATAGAGAAACACCCAATTATTATCATCCAGGTAAATCAGGTAGGTTGTTTTTAAACAGAGGAAAAGATCAAGTAGCCGCTTATTTCGGAGAGATCCATCCTAATATTTTAAAAGCAATAGATATAAAAACCGAGTCTCTTGTAGGATTTGAAATTTTTTTAGATAACTTAAAAATACCAAAAAAAACATTAAATGATCAAAAAACGAAATTTGTAGTTTCAGATTACCAAAAATCTGAGAGAGATTTTGCATTTATAGTTAATAAAGATGTAAGTTCACAAGACTTAATAAATGCTATTTCAGTTGTTGATAATAGATTGATTAGTAACGTAAGAGTTTTTGATGTTTATGAAGGAGAAAATATTCCTGAAAGTCAAAAATCAATTGCAATTAACGTTACGATTCAATCGTCTGAAAAAACACTGAATGATAATGATTTAGATAAAATAAATAAACTAATTATTGAAACTGTAGAAAAAAAAACTGGTGCTAAAATTAGATCTTAAAAATTAAATGAGCACTATTGATAACATAAGAAATTTTGCAATCATTGCACACATTGATCATGGTAAATCAACAATTGCTGATAGAATTATTCATAAGTGTGGTGGTTTAACAGAAAGAGAGATGAAAGCACAAGTTCTTGACTCAATGGATATTGAGAGAGAAAGAGGAATAACTATAAAAGCACAAACAGTTAAATTGAATTATAAATCTAAAAATGGAAAGAATTATATTTTAAATATAATTGACACCCCAGGACATGTAGATTTTAGTTATGAAGTTAGTAGATCGCTTTATGCATGTGAAGGGTCAATATTAATAGTTGATAGCACACAAGGAGTAGAAGCACAAACTTTAGCAAACGTTTATCAAGCCTTAGATATTAATCATGAAATAATCCCAGTCTTAAATAAGATTGATTTGCCTGCTTCTGATTTAGATAGAACAAATAAACAAATTGAAGATGTTATTGGTATAGATACAGAAAATGCTGTTCCATGCTCAGGAAAAACAGGTGAAGGAATTGACGAAATTCTTGAACAAATTATTAGTCGATTGCCTAGTCCAAAGGGAAATCCTGATGATGATTTAAAATGTTTATTGGTTGACAGTTGGTATGATACTTACTTAGGAGTAGTAATCTTAGTTAGGGTTATAAATGGTAAAATAACTAAAAACATGAAGATCAAAATGCTTTCTACAGATCAAGATTATATAGTTGAAAAGGTTGGAGTTTTTACCCCCAAAGCGAAAGACATAAATGAATTAAATGCGGGAGAGATTGGTTTTATAACTACTGGCATAAAAGTTTTATCAGAAACAAAGGTTGGAGACACAATTTGTGATGCCTCAAAACCAAAAGTAAAAGTTTTACCAGGCTTTAAACCTAGTAAACCAGTTGTCTTTTGTGGACTTTTTCCGGTTGATAGTTCTGAGTACCAAAAATTGAAAGATGGACTTGCCAAATTACAATTAAATGATGCAAGTTTTTCTTTTGAGGCCGAGTCATCTTCAGCATTAGGTTTGGGTTTTAGATGTGGTTTCTTAGGTTTACTTCACCTCGAAATAATTACTGAAAGACTAGAAAGAGAGTTTGATGTAAATTTACTTACAACTACTCCAGGTGTTGTTTACAAGGTAAATTTAAATAATGGTGATATCATTGATTTACAAAATCCTTCAAGTTTGCCTGATCCGACGTTAATAAAATTTATTGAAGAACCTTGGATCAAAGCAACAATTATAACACCAGATGAATATTTAGGTTCAATTATTAAATTATGTCAGGATAAACGAGGTATACAAATTAATCTTAGTTATTCAGGAAATAGAGCTGTTTTAACTTATGAGCTTCCTTTAAATGAGGTAGTATTTGATTTCAATGATCGTATTAAATCAATGACAAGCGGTTATGCAAGTTTTGATTATGAAATAATTGGTCATAAGGAAGGAGATCTAGTTAAACTTGGAATATTAGTAAATGGCGAACCCGTTGATGCTCTTGCAATGATGATACATAAAGATTTTGCCCAAAGAACAGGCAGAGAAGTTTGCGAAAAATTAAAAGATTTAATTCCACGACATAATTTTATGATACCAATTCAAGCGGCTATAGGGGGTAAAATAATTGCAAGAGAAACCATCAAAGGTTTTAAAAAAGATGTTTTGACAAAAATACATGGTGGCGGTGCAACAGATAGAAAAAGAAAATTATTGGAAAAACAAAAAAAGGGTAAAGCAAGGTCAAAACAATTTGGAAGGGTTGAAATACCTCAAGAGGCATTTATTGGAGTTTTAAAAATTAGTAAGGAAAAATAATGAAAATATTTGATTGCTTCTCCTATTTAGATGAAGATCTTTTGCTTGATTTAAGATTGAATATTCTAAATGATTATGTTGATTATTTTGTAATAATAGAAGGAAATAAAACGTGGCAAAATAATTTTAAACCCTTTAAATTCGAAATAAGTAAATTTAGTAAGTTTAAAAATAAAATAATATATATTCCAGTAGAAGATTTGCCAGATGGAGAAAATCCATACTTAAGAGAAAATTTCCAGAGAAATGCAATTCACAGAGGGATTGAAAAAGCAAGTGACGATGATTTAATTATTATTTCTGATTTAGATGAAATACCCAATCCAAAAAAAATTAAAGATTTTAAAAAAAGTATGAGATATGCAGTATTTAAACAACTTCATTTTTATTATAAAATTAACTTGCACAGTCAAAAAAATCCATTTTGGTATGGAAGCAGAATATGTATGAAAAAATATTTAAAATCACCACAATGGTTAAGGAATCTCAAATTTAAAAAAAGACCTATTTGGCGTTTAGATAAATTTAGATTGAACAACATTATAGAAGATGGTGGATGGCATTTTTGTAACCTGAAGGATCCTGAAAAACTTTTATATAAATATAAAAATTTATGTGAGACAGATGATCCGCATGTATTTAAGGAAAAAATTGATGAGAAATTTCTGAATGTGGATGAAATAAAGAAAAGAATTAAGGAAGGTCAGGATATAATTGGCAGAGAAGAAGTATATCTACCTATTGATCTAGATAAAAGGTTCCCTGAATATATAATTAAAAACAAAAATAATTTAAGAGATTGGATCTTAAATTAGTTTAGTTGAAGGTTTTTTGATTTTTCTCTAGGAATACAAATAATATTTTCTTCAATCTTGAAAAAAAAATAATCTTTATTTTTTAATTTTTTTAAAGCATCTTCTAAAATCATATTTTTAATATGAATAAATTCAAAGATTATAATTGGTCTCAATTCAATATTTTTTAAAAAGTCAATTACGATATGTCCATCATAACCTTCAGTATCAATCATTATTAAATCTAAATTTTTAACAGAGTGCTTTTGTAGTAATTTTTTAATTGTAATGGATTGAACATCAACTTTAATGATATGATTTTTTTTTATTCCATGTTTGATTAAGTGTTCTTTTTTGAACGATGATATACCCATAACGTGTTCATCATAATATTTTAACTTATCATCTTTTACTTTATACAATTGGCTAATTTCATTATTTACTGTAATTGCTAAATTTTCAAAAATAAGATTATTATTATTGGAATATTTTTTTTTTAAATCATTGAAATAACTTTTAATGGGCTCTAAGAATATAACAAATGGAGAATATTTTTTAATAAACTTTTCCAAGACATCAAATCTTTGTCCATCATTAGCGCCTATTTGTATTACAGATTTTAATTCACTATTTAAAAATAAATTATCAAGTAATTTCTCGAGAGATAAATCAGAATATCTTGATAATATTCGCTCATTTTTTACAAGATTTTTGTCAATTAGTTTAAAACCGATAATACCTATAATTTTTTTTAGGAATTTATAATGCATAATCTATTTATATAATTTAATAATCAAATTATTAACAAAAATATTAATTAAAAAAATAATGAAAAAGATAATTATTACTGGTGGAACAGGAAGATTTGGACAAATTTTAAAAAGTCATAAAACAAAATATCAATTATTTTTTCCTACGAAAAAACAATTAGATATTTTAAATTTTAAAAAATCCGAAAAATTCTTAAAAAAATTAAAACCAAATTATATAATTCATTTGGCGGGGTTATCACGACCAATGAAAATTCATGATAAACAAATTGAAAAAAGTATAGATCTTAATATCATTGGAACTTCAAATATTACAAAATTAAGTTCTAAATTTAATATCAAATTAGTATATTTTTCTACAAATTATGTTTACCCTGGTGTTAAAGGGAATTACAAAGAACAAGACCCTTTGCTTCCAGTAAATAATTATGCTTGGTCAAAGCTTGGAGGAGAGTCAGCTGTTCAACTATATAAAAATTCATTAATTCTAAGAGTTTGTATGACAGAAAAACCATTTGTTCACAAAAAAGCTTTTACAAATGTAAAGACAAACTTTATTTATCATGAAGATGTAATACCAATATTATTCAAATTAATAAATCAGCGAGGTATAATAAACTTAGGTGGGAAAACACAATCAGTGTATAATTTTGCAGTTAAAGAAAATAATAATGTTAAGAAAATTTTTTTGAAAAAAAAACCAAATATCGGCATACCAATTAATTCATCCATGAATTTAACAAAACTTGATAAAATCTTAAAAAAAAGAAAAAAATAATTATATTGAAAATAAAGTGAATAATTTTTATCTTTGTTCTTTTGCTAGTTCCGATTTGGATAATAGCAAAAGAAGATTTGTCAATCAATCAAGTGAATTAAATCTCTACAAAGAGATAAAAGTTTTTAATTTTGATGATCTCAGTAAAAAAAAACAAAATCAAATCAATGAATTTTTTAAAAATAAGAAAAAAAGATTGTTTGGATATGCTTGTTGGAAACCAGAAATTATATTAAATTATCTAAAAAAAATTCCAGATAATTCCATTTTACAATACTCTGATATAGGTTGTCATTTAAACAAAAATGGTTTGGAACGATTAAAAAATTACCTTGAAATCACTAACGAAAAAGATGTTCTTGCATTTCAATATAAAAAGCCGGATTTTCAAGATGATAAAGACCTAAATTATCAGATATATTTTGAAAAAGAGTATACAAAAAATGACTTGTTTAATTATTTCAATATACCTCAAAATTCATTTATTAGAAACTCAGAACAAATTTGGTCTGGAACAATGTTCTTCAAAAAAAATATAAAAACAATTAATTTATTAACTGAATGGCTAAGGGTTTGTAATATAAGTGACCTGATTGATGATAGCCCATCAAAAGAAAAAAATCACCACTCCTTTATTGAGCATAGACATGATCAAAGTGTATTTTCAATTTTGTGTAAAATAAATAATATCGAATGCCTATCTGCATCTGAATGTGAATGGGCGGAAAATATAAATGGACGTTATTGGGATCATTTAAAATATTTTCCTATATTAGCTAAAAGAGATAAAAAATTTAATTTTTTAAAAAGATTTTTTGTAAGGCAAATTAAAAATTTTAGAAGGTTTTTGGGTAAATGAAAAATTTAGACATCTATTGCGTAACTAACAAAAGATTAGAATTAGTAGAAAAAACCTGCCTTAAATTAGTAGGTGTAGGAAATGGGAACTTTCCAAAAGAATATATAAATTGTGATACTGAACAAAATATTTATCACAAAGAAAAGTATTATTCTGAATTAACTTTTCATTATTGGTATTGGAAAAATATTCTACCCAGTGAAAAAAAAGAATGGATTGGGTTCTGCCAAAAAAGAAGATATTGGATTAAACCCAATGAAAAAAATAACCAGATTTTTCCAGAAAATTTAAATGATTTTTTGCTGATAAATATTGATGAAAATTTGAATAATTATGAAAGTTTTTTATGTGAACCCATTAAGATATCAGGTGCAAAAAAAATTAAAATTATAAAAAGAGGATGGAAAAATTTGATTAAAGATCCGTCAATAATTTTTAATGAGCAAAAACAAACAATCTCACTTCATTTTGATATGCATCACGGATATAAAAATTTGGATAAAGCTATTAATTTATTAGATAAACAAGATAGGAATGATTTTTTAAAATATGTAAAAATTAAGACCTCATATAATCCGCACATCATGGTTATCGCAAAACCACATATTTTAGATAAATGGTTTAATAGTTTATTCCCATGGCTTGAAAGATGTGAGCAGGTTTTTGGATTTAATGAATTAAAAGGCTATGATACGCAAAGACTTTATGCTTATTTAGCAGAGAGATATTTATCATTTTGGTTCAAAAAATATACTAAATTCAAAACTAATCCTTGGACTTTTATTGATTTTTAAAAATGATACAAAATTAAATAATTTAATGAAGTTATGGGTTTAAAAAAAAAAATTATTAATGCAACTTGTAAATATCTTTTGAGCAAAGGAACATTTACATCCAAAAGAACGGATATATCAAAAATACGTAGCTTTCTAAAAACAATAGTTCCCAAGAAGTTAAAAATAGACAATATCAGAATTGGTGGAAGTAATGATGGAGGCTATGTTGTTCCAAATGATTTAGAGGGGGTAAAATATTGTTTTTCCCCTGGTGTAGGAAATTTAACTAATTTTGAAAACGATTTAACTAAAAAAAATATTCATTGCTATCTTGCTGATTTTAGTGTGAGTCCTAAAATCTTAAATGAATTAATTAATTTTGAAAAAAAATTTATAGGTCCAGTCTCTAATGAAAATTATCTTAATCTAAAAGACTGGATATCCTCTAAAATTGATTATAAAAAAAATAATGATCTAATATTGCAGTTAGATGTTGAGGGGGATGAATATGAAATTATTAATTCTTTGGATATAGATACACTAAAAAAATTTAGAATAATTTTAATTGAATTTCATCAATTACATTATATTTTTGACTCTTTTACATTTAAAAAAATAAAAAAAGTTTTTGATATATTAAATAAATTTTTTTATTGTACTCATATTCATCCAAATAATAATCCTGAATTTGTAGTAAAAGAAAAAGATATCATAATTCCACCTGTCATGGAGTTTAGTTACTTAAGAAAAGATAGATCAGAAGTTGTAAATAATGAGTTAGAGTTTCCTTCGGTATTAGACCAGCCAAATAACCCATCCAGATCTGATATTAATTTGCCAAAATGTTGGTATAAAAGTTAAAATTATTTTTTATGAATTTAATGGAGAGGTGGCCGAGTGGTTGAAGGCGCACGCTTGGAAAGCGTGTAAAGGAGAAATCTTTTCATGGGTTCGAATCCCATTCTCTCCGCCATAAATAAATACTTAGTTTTGATTTAAATTTATTTTTATTTGATCTATAATTTGTAATATGTTCGAAAATTTGAATGATTTTAAAAAAAATGGATTTGTAATCTTAAAAAATTTTATTCAAGATAAAGATTTTTATTCTATATGTGAAGATTTAAAAAAGAATACATTAATAGAATTTAATAAATTAGAAAAAAAGGGTGGAAGTTTAATGGGGAATTTGAATGTCTCACCAGGCAACTATTCAAAAATTATATTTAAAAAAATTAATACAAAAGAATTTCAAAAAATAATCGAAAAATTATCAACTCAAAAATTTTCAAGTTTTGATATAGCTAGTGGAGGTAATTTAAACTTTCAATATAAATATAATCAACACTTTCATACAGATAGTAAATTTGATAACAGTTTTTTGATAGTCAATGTTGTAGTTGAGGATATTTATGAAACTAACGGTCCTCTAGAAATATTACCAGGTACCCAAAAAGAAAATTTACCGTATTGGAAAATCATTTTTAAAAAAGGTTTTAAAATTCTCGCTAAAAAAGGAGATTTAATTATTCGAACGAGCAATTTATGGCATAGAGGAACAATAAATACATCAAAAAATCCACGTTTGTTATTGGCATACATTTTTAAAGATAAGATACATGATGAAGCAAAATTAGAATTTGAAGACAACAAAAGATTGATTATTTCGAATAATCTTTTTAAGTCTAATATTAAAGGTATAATAAAAGAATGTTTTTATACTAGATTTAGTTATTTATATAAATTTTACAGGTTATTGAGATCATTATTTACAGCTAAACATTTCCATTAATAGAAAACTTACAATTATAAATATATGTTTGATAGTATTAATCAATTTACCTTTATTTTAAAGGGTTTATTTAATCATTTATAAAAAGTTATAAGATTAAAAATGAGCAATTTTTAATTAAAAATGATATAGTTTATTTTTCCTATTATTAAAAAATGACAAACAAGAACACATATCAGGCAGACTCTATAAAAGTTTTAAAAGGTCTAGAGGCAGTTCGAAAAAGACCTGGAATGTATATAGGTGATACTGATGATGGTACTGGTTTGCATCATATGGTTTATGAAGTTGTAGACAACTCAATTGATGAAGCTCTCGCAGGATATTGTAAAAATATTAGAGTTTATATCAACTCAAATGGAACAATAACTGTTAAAGATGACGGTAGAGGTATACCAGTTGATACTCATAAAGGAGAAAAAAAATCTGCAGCTGAAGTAATTATGACTCAGCTACATGCGGGAGGTAAATTTGACCATAATTCTTATAAAGTTTCTGGTGGACTTCACGGGGTTGGGGTGTCAGTCGTTAATGCTTTATCAGAAAATCTTAAACTAGAAATTTATAGAGACGGTAAGATATATTTTATTGAATTCAAAGATGGTGCTGCTAAATCACCTTTAAAAGCAATTGGTAAATCAAAAGAAACTGGAACACAAATAACTTTTTTGCCTTCAAAAGAAATTTTTTCATCAATTAAGTTTAGTGCGAGTATATTAATTAAAAGAATGAGAGAATTAGCCTTTTTGAACAAAGGTATTAAAATTTCATTAAGTGACAAAAGTCAAAAAAAAGAAAAGTCTTATGAATTTAAGTTTGAAGGAGGGGTTTTAGAATTTGTAGAATATTTAGACGATAAAAGAGAAAAATTATTAAATAAAAGTGGTAATAATTTATTTAAGAAACCAATATATATTGATGGAAAAAGAGATAATATTGAAATTGAATGTTCATTGCAGTGGAATGCTAATTATTCAGAAGATGTTTTGCCCTACACAAATAATATTTACCAAAAAGACGGAGGAACTCATATTTTAGGCTTCAGAAGTGCTCTAACGAGGGTAGTTAATAAATATGCAAACGAGCATAATTTATTAAAAAAAAATAAGTTAAGTATCTCTGGAGACGATATTAAAGAAGGTCTTACTTGTGTATTATCTGCAAAAATTCCTGATCCGAAGTTTTCTTCTCAAACAAAAGATAAATTGGTTTCATCAGAAGTTAGAATGATAGTTGAAACAATTATAAATGAAAAATTATCTATATGGTTTGATCAAAACCCGTCTATATCAAAAATTGTTCTTGCTAAAATTATTCAAGCAGCTTTAGCAAGAGATGTGGCAAGAAAAGCAAGAGAGAACGTAAGGCGAAAAGGAGCATTAGAACTAAGTGGATTACCTGGAAAATTAGCTGATTGCCAAATAGGAAAACAGGAAGGGACAGAATTATTTATTGTCGAGGGTGACTCTGCGGGAGGGTCAGCCAAACAAGGTAGAGATAGATCTAATCAAGCAGTATTACCTTTAAGAGGAAAAATTTTAAATACTTATGTTGAGGAATTAAAATTGAATAAAAATAATAATGGTAACAAAAATGGATCCGACCAAAGGACAAAGGCATTATCAAAGATGATATCTTCAAATGAAATTGTAACATTAATAAATGCACTTGGACTTGATCCCAAATCTCATGAAATAGATTTAAAAGATTTGAGATATGGAAAAATTATTATTATGACAGATGCTGATGTAGATGGTTCTCACATAAGAGCACTGTTATTAACTTTTTTTAATAATAAACCTTTTAATAAATTAATTGAAAATGGTCACATTTATTTAGCACAACCACCATTATTCAAGATTAACAAAGGGTCAAAAGGAATTTATATAAAAGACGAAAAAGATCTGGAAAATTATATAATAAACAATAGTCAATTATTAAAAAAAAGCAAAAGAGGATCAAAAGAGTTTACGAAACAAATGGAAATAGAGAAAGAAAAAATGAACATTCAAAGGTTTAAAGGTTTAGGAGAGATGAACCCCGAAGAACTATGGAGCACAACTTTAGACCCCGAGACAAGAAATTTATTGCAAGTCCAATACTCTAAAGACACGAAAAAAGACCAAAATTTAATTCATACTCTTATGGGAAATGACGTTGCATTAAGAAAAGATTTTATTATTTCTAATGCAATAAATGTTCAAAATTTAGATGTGTAGAGATGAAGTTTTTTGAAACTTCAAAATATTACTCATTAAAAAAATCTACTTATATAAGCCTCAGGTGGATTGCAATAATAGGCCAACTAATATCAATCAATGTAGTTTATTTTTATCTCAATTTTCAATTTGATTTTTTAAAATCAATTTTAGTTATTTTGGTTGGGATAGTTAGTAATTTATATTTAATTTTTATATATAAAAAAACTCAAATCTCAGATAGGTCAGCTTTAATTTTCTTAATAATAGATATACTTCAATTGGGAGTACTAATTTACCTGACAGGTGGGATTACAAATCCATTTATTATTTTCTTAATAATCCCGAGTGTTTTTGCCTCTTCTAATTTAGGTTTAAGAACAAATTTATTATTGGTTATATCAACAATATTAATAATTGTTTTTTTAACCTTTTATTCAAAAGAATTACCATCACCACTTAATAATCATTTTCATGTAGATCCATATTATTATTATTCGATACCTACAGCTTTAATAATTGCATTAATATTTCTAAATTATTTTGCAATTATTTTTGGAAATGAGTCAAGAATTAGAAAAGAAGCCCTAAATAAAATGGAAGAAGTAATGGCTAAAGAACATGAGATGTTATCACTTGGAGGCCAAGCAGCTGCAGCAGCACATTCACTTGGAACCCCATTATCGACAATTAAAATCATTTCCCAGGAATTAAAACATCAACTGAAGGATCAATCTGAAGTTATGCAAGATATTGAATTACTTGTAAGTCAAGTTGAAAGATGTAACCAAATTTTAAAAAGATTATCTTTAAATCCAATTGATGAAGATGAATTTATAGATGAAGATTTGACTATTGAAGATTATTTGAAAGAAATTATCTCAACATTTAAAGAAACTAGTGATAAAAAATTTATTTTAAATATAGATCAATATTCAAATAAAAAAAAAATTACAAAATCAATTGAAATTGTTTATGGGTTAAGAAATTTTATTGGTAATGCAAATAAATTTAGTGAAAGTAAAGTTTTTATTACACTAAAAAGTAACAATGATATTACAGAAGTTGTTATTGAAGATGATGGTAGAGGATTTACAAATGATATTTTATCAAAAATAGGAGAACCTTATTTAAAATCATTTAATAATAAAGATAAGAGTGGTTTAGGTTTAGGCATATTTATTGGTAAAACTTTATTAGAAAAAAATTTTGCTTTAATTGAATGTAGAAATTCAAAAACTAGAAATGGCGCTGAAATAATAATTAGGTGGAAAAATAATGATCTGTTTAAAATTTAGTGTAATTCCTTTTTATTATCAAACAAGGTGCTTAATTGAGATATCATTACATCACCTAGCTCATTAACATCAGTTATTTTAATTGCTTTATTATAGTATCTTGAAACATCATGACCAATTCCAATTGCTAAAATTTCAATTTGTGTTTTATCTTCAATAAATTTGACCATTTTTTTTAAATGTTTTTCTAAAAAGTCACCAGAATTTACTGACAGTGTTGAGTCGTCAACTGGAGCACCATCAGAGATTACCATGAGAATTTTTCTCTCTTCTTTCCTTTTTTTTAATCTGTTAAAGGCCCAAGATATAGCCTCCCCATCAATATTTTCTTTAAGCAAACCTTCTTTTAGCATAAGGCCAAGATTATTTTTTGATTGACGCCAGTGAGTATCAGCACTTTTATAAATTATATGCCTTAAATCATTCAATCTACCCGGTGTTTTTGTTTTTCCAGTTTTATTCCAGTTTTCTCTACTTTGACCACCTTTCCAATTTTTTGTTGTAAAACCTAATATCTCAACTTTTACTGAACATCTTTCAAGGGTTCTAGATAAAATATCTGCACAAATTGCAGCGATAGTAATTGGTCTTCCTCTCATAGAACCAGAGTTATCAATTAATAAAGTGACAACTGTATCTTTAAATTCTAAATCTTTTTCTTTTTTAAAAGATAATGAATTATAGGGATCTATAATTATTCTTGGTAATTTGGAACTGTCAAGCAAACCTTCCTCCAAATCAAAATCCCAAGATCTATTTTGCTTAGCTAATAATTGTCTTTGTAATTTATTAGCAAGCTTAGTTATAATATCTTGAAAACTTATAAGTTGTTGATCTAGTGTTTTTCTTAACTTTGAGGCCTCAGCAGCATTTTCTAGATTTTCTGCTTTAATTACTTCATCAAATTGATTGGTAAAAATTTTATAATCCAAATCAAGAATACTAAGAGAATTTTTTTGAATTACTTCATCGTTACTTTTTTTATCTGAGTCTGTATTTACTAATTGTTCATCTAATTTATATTCATCAATATCATAATCTGAGTCCAGACTAGCGTCTGTTTCATTTTCCTCAATTTTTTCTTTATTTTCTTCAGACTCGTACTGTTCATCTTCATTAGATGGGTTATTTTGCCCATCATCTGAATTTTCTTCCTTTGTTTCTTCGTTTTCCTCAGTCTGAAAAATATCCATTCCTTGAAGAATTTCAGAAAACTTTGATGAATATTTTTTTTGATTTTCTAAATTATCTTTTAAAAACTTAATATGGTTGTTAATTGATTTATCAAAATCATTTTCCCAAAAACCTAACATTTTTTGGGTTAACGAGTTTAATTTTATGTTATGAAAATTTTTCAGCATATATAATTCAAAAGCTTCATTTACAGACACGTCTTCCCTAGTTTTGAGTTGATCTTTTCTTTTTAAATTAATTATCTGATTATAATTTTCTGTAAAATTTTTTTCTATTCCCTTTAGCATTTTACCTCCTAAAGATTCACATCTTATTTTTTCTGCAATCGAGTAAAGAGACTTACAAGATGAATTTAGTGGTAAATTTTTTTTATAAATATCGGCATTAGAAAATTTTTTTTTTAGAGCTGAAGTGTCTGACTCTGCCCTTGCTTTAATAAAATCACTTTTGGAATTAAGATTGTCTAATTCAAAAAAATCAAATTTTTCTGAACTTTTATTTTTTTCTAACTTGTCATTAATCTTAAAATCATCTGATATAACTTTAAAAGTAGACGTTAAAGCTTGTTTTAATTTTTCCTTTAAATTAGCATCTTTATTGCTATTACTCATTTATATCTGAATATTTACAAGCGACTCAGGCAATTCATCACCAAAACATCTTTGGTAATACTCTGCTATAATATTTTTTTCAATCTCATCACATTTATTTAAAAATGTAACTCTAAATGCATATCCAATATCTTTAAATATTTCAGTATTTTCAGCCCAATGTAAAACTGTTCTGGGACTCATTACAGTTGATATATCACCAGCTATAAATCCTTTTCTTGTAAGAGATGCTACTTTAATCATGTTGGCAATTTTTTCCTTACCTTTTTGATTATTAAAATTTTTATTTTTAGCTAGAATTATATCCATTTCTTTATCAAGGCTAAGGTAATTTAAAGTTGTGACTATGTTCCATCTATCCATTTGACCTTGGTTTATTTGTTGTGTTCCATGATACAATCCTGTCGTGTCACCTAATCCAACAGTGTTTGATGTAGCAAACAACCTAAAAAATTTATTTTGTTTAATTACTTTATTTTTGTCTAAAAGAGTAAAATTACCTTCAGCTTCTAGAACTCTTTGGATAACAAACATAACATCTGGCCTTCCAGCATCATATTCATCAAAAACTAGAGCCACTGGATTCTGTATGGACCATGGAAGAATACCTTCATTAAATTGAGTTACTTGTTTTCCATCTTTTAAAACTATTGCATCTTTTCCTATCAAATCAATTCTACTTACATGACTATCTAGATTTACTCTAATACACGGCCAGTTTAATCGTGCTGCTATTTGTTCTATGTGAGTTGATTTTCCTGTACCATGGTATCCCTGAACAAGAACTCTCTTATTAAATGCGAAGCCAGAAATAATAGCTAATGTAGTATCTTTATCAAACTTATAATTTTTATCAATTTCAGGCACGTATTCATTTTTTTTTGAAAATGCGCTTACCTCCATTTCTGAGTCAAATCCAAAAGTTTGTTTTATAGAAACTTTTATATCTGGTTGTATGTCTAAATTAGGTATCAATTTTTTCTCTATAAGTATTTTTAAGTTGTGTATAAGCCAAGGTAATCAATTTAAGTTTTTCTTCAAATTTTTTATTCCCAGAATTCATATCAGGGTGAAATTTTTTGACAAGGATTTTGAATTTTTCTTGTATTTTCTGCCACTTTAAACCAACTGAAATCCCTAATATATTAAAAGCTTCTATATCTTTATTATTAAATTTAAATTGCCGCATGTGATTATAGTCACTTTTAAACTTATCATTGTCGGACTCATCTCTCATAGTTGTATTCCATAAAACTTTAAAAAAATTGTCTGAAGAACTAAAACTTTGAGTGGGTTTGTGCCAAATCATATCTGATTTTAAAAAATCAATTACTTGGTCATCATTCATTCCAGAAAAATAATTCCAATTCTTATTGAATTCTTTGATGTGTTCCAAACACAACATGCGAAATTTTTTACTATTATCTTTCTCTACAGGCGCCTTGTATTCACCATTTTCTTTACAATTTTTCCAGTCACAAATATTTTTCATGATATATAATAAATAATATTTATGGATATAATTCAATTAATTGCAATTGTAAAAAAAAAAATAGAAAATGAAATTATTATTGAAAATATTAAAATTGAGGATAAATCTTTTCTTCACAAAAATCATGCAGGTAACCAAGAAGGCAAATATCATTTAAAAATTTTATTAAATTCATCAGAATTAAAAAAAATGAATAAAGTCGATGCTAATAAAAAAATTTACAAAGTTTTAGACAAAGAATTAAAAGAGTTTATTCACTCAATACAAATATTAATTAATTAAGATTTGATTAAAAAATTTTTTTAAATATTTTTTTGTATAAACTTTGCTTTTAACAGGTGTTCCAATTTTTTTTAATAAGATAAGATTAATCATTTCTGAGTCATTTTTTTTATCTTTAGACATAAATGATAAGATTTTAGAAATATCTCTTAAAGAAAAATATTCTGAGAGTTTAGATGGTAATTTTAATTCTTTAATATGTTTTAAAATGCTATTGTAGTCAATAATGTTTAAAAGTTTATTTTCATGACTGAATCGTATTGCAGAGCTTATTCCTAAAATTACCGCTTCTCCATGATTCAATTTATTTGAATACCCCAATGATGCTTCATATGAATGTGCAAATGTATGCCCAAAATTTAAAATTTTTCTAAAACCCATTTCATCTTCATCTTTTTCAACAAATTTTTTTTTTATCTTACAGCTTTCATATATACTTTTTTCTACAAAGGGTGATTTTAAATTTAAAATTTTTGTAGAATTTTTTTCTAAATATTTATAAAATTTTTTATTTGCTATTAAAGAATGTTTTAAAATTTCACCATAACCACAAATTACATCTCTTTTTGAAATAGATTTAAGAAAGTCAATATCAGTAATCACTAGTTTTGGATGATAAAAACTACCTATTAGGTTTTTACCAAATGTTGTATTAATCCCTGTTTTGCCACCAATAGAGGAATCTACTTGAGAAAGAAGCGTTGTTGGTACATTTATAAATTGCAAACCCCTTTTAAATATACTTGCAACAAACGCACTTACATCTCCAGTGATTCCACCACCTATGGCAATTAAACAGTCTTTTCTTGAAAAGTTTTTTTCAAGTAAAACTTTTAGGATTTTATCAACGTTTTTTTGATTTTTATTTTTCTCATTTGCATTAAAAAAATGGATATAGATTTTTTTATTCTTAAATGATTTTTTTATTTTATTAAGAATTTTATTTGGAACATTTTTATCAACAACTAAAAGACATTTATTATATTTAATAGAATTATTTTTTAATATTTTTGATATTTTATAAACTAAGTTTCTGCCAATGAAAATTGAGTATTTTTGTGTAAAAGTTTTAATCTTTAGTTTTATTATTTTCATATAAATTTAAAATTTTATTAATAATTTGACTTTTTGTTAAATTGTTACAATTTATTCTATACATTGCTTCTGAGTAAGTGTTAGAACGTTTTTTAATTAGTTCTATTAATTCATTATTTGTAGCTTTTATTGCCATAGGCCTTTTAATACTATTTTTTATTCTTTCAATTAATACTTTGCTGTCCCATTTTAACCAAAAAGATATATGATTTGATAAAATTTCTGTTCTTATTTTTTTATTTATAAATGCACCCCCACCTAATGAAATTATAATATTATTTTTTTTTAGCATTTTAAGAGTAATTTTCTCCTCTAATTCTCTAAAAAATCTTTCTCCTTTTATTTCAAAAATGTCTGGAATTTTCATCTTTAATTCTTTTTCAATTAAATGATCTATGTCAAAAAAATTTAAGTTTATTTTTTTAGAAAGTAAAGACCCTATAGACGTCTTGCCAGAGCCCATCATACCTAAAAAAACAATATTTCCTTTTGATTTCATAAGTTTCTTTATTGAAAAAACACAAATATGTCTTAATTTGAAATTAATTAAACGTATATGCAATTTATAAAAAAAACAAGTTCGAGAACCAGTATAATTGGAATATTAATTAAATCTTCAATATTTCTAGTTGTAATTCTTTTAATTGTTTTTTTACTAAATAGAATAGATTTTCCAGCTCCAAAAAAAGAAATAGAGAAAATAATTTCGAATGAGAATTTTAAAATTGTTAAATAAGAAATATTTATCAATTATTTTTATTTTATTAATAGGATTTAATTCTTATGCAGAAGATCAACCAGCTGATATCTGGAATATAGAAAAAAAAGAAACTGAAGAAAATTCATTATACAATTCAACTATTCCAAAAGATGAAATAGATACTAGCTCAATTTCAGAAAATAGCATTTATGAGATGCAATCTAAAAAAAAAAAAGAGACAATAAAATTAGATCAAGCTATTGCCTCCAAAGAAGTAAAAATTATTGGTTTATATGATCCAGAAGATTATGGATTAAATATAAATATGTGGGAAAATTCTGATGGCGATCAATTAAAAAATATTTTTTCCAAACTGGAAAAAATTAATCTTTCTAAAGATGCATCTGAAATAGCAAATATAACTTTATTAACAAATTCTTATATTCCAAAAAAAAATATTACAGAGAATGAATTTTTAAATTTAAAATCTAAGTGGTTAATTAAAAATGCCAAATTAAGTTTAATAGAAGATTATTTAATTAAAAATCAAATAATTAATAAACATCCTGAGTTAACCAGATTTCTTGTAGATGAATATTTATCACAATCTAATATAAAGAAAGCTTGTGAAATATTTTCAAAAAACACAGAGTCTATTAAAGATGAATATCTCTCAAAATTTAATCTTTATTGTTTAGTTTTCGAAGGAAAAATAGATGAGGCACAACTTATTTTAGATTTAAAAAAAGAATTAGGATTTAAAGATAGTTATTTTGAAAATAAAATAAACTATTTACTCGGTTTGGATACAAAAGTTGATGAAAAAGTATCTGAAAAAAATATTCTTGATTTTCATTTAGCTCACAAGACCAATCCAAATTTTAGCTTTGAGCCAAAAAACACAACAGCAAAAATAATTTGGAGATATCTTTCTTCATCAAATTTACTCTATAATATTCAAGAAATCGAAATCACTGAATTAAATAAAATTGCTACTATTGAGAAAGCTGTTCATGATAAAAATTATCCAGAGAAAGATCTTTTTGAAATATACAAAAGGTTTCAATTTAATATAAATCAACTTTTGAATGCTGATGGTTCATATAAAAATTTATCAAATATTGAAGCTAGAGCTTTGATTTATCAAAGGATTCTTCTAGAATCAGAAATAGTTGAAAAACTTAAATTACTTAAAACTCTTAAAAAATTATTTAAAGATGAAAAAATCACAAACGCTTTTGACGTTGAATTGAGAAAGTTTTTAGATCAAATAGATCCATCAGATGTACCAGATAATTTAACAAGTTTTTACTATACAAATATACAAATTTCTAATGATATTGATAAAAAGATTAAATTTAATAATAACATTCTTCATCAATCAAAATTAATGAATTATTTCAATGGTGATTATGCGAAATCGAAAATTGAAAAAGATATAAATAATTTTTTAAAAAAAATAAAAAAAGACAAAAAATATTTCTTTTCCAAAAAGGATATAATTTTTTTAGAGTCATTAAAATCTGATGGTATTCAAATTGAAAAAAAATATGATAATTTATATGCAATTAATGAGTCCGAAATTCCAACTGATTTGCAAGTAATGATAAATAATAACGAAAAGGGAGCTGCATTACTAAGAATTGTCGAAGTTATTGGTCAAGATAAACTTGAGAGAATTGACGAAGATACGATTTACTTTATTATTATTACATTAAATAAGTTAAATATTGATTACATTAGAAATAAAATTTTGTTAAAAGTTCTTCCTTTAAAAGTATAAAAATTATATTAAAATATATTTTATATGGCCATTAAAACAATACTTACAGAACCTAATAAATTATTAAGACAAATTTCAAAATCTGTTGAAAAGGTTGGTAAAGAAGAGCAGAGGCTAATGGATGACATGTTGGAAACAATGTACTCTGCAAATGGAATAGGTCTCGCAGCTATACAAATCGGAATACCTAAAAGAATAATTGTGATGGATATTTCTAAAGACGAAAATAAAAAAGAACCAAGATATTTTGTAAATCCAGTCATTAAAAATAAAGATAAATTAAAATCGACTTATGAGGAGGGATGCCTCTCAGTTCCAAATCAATTTGCAGAAATTGATCGTCCTAAAAATTGTGAGGTTGAATATCTTGATTATAGTGGAGAAAAAAAATTATTAAAAGCTGAGGGACTACTAGCCACATGTATTCAGCATGAAATGGATCATTTAGAGGGTATACTTTTTATAGATTATCTATCTAAACTTAAAAAATCAATGATCATTAAAAAACTGTCAAAAAATAAGTCTAATCGGATAGTCGTTTAATTAATGCCAAAAAAAATAATTTTTATGGGTACACCATTATTTGCTGTACCAATTTTGAAATCTTTATACCAAAATGGTTATCCCATTTCTGTAGTTTATACTCAACCACCACAAAAATCTAATAGAGGACATAAAATTAATAAATCACCTATTCAAAATATTGCGGAGACATTAAATATAGAATTTAGATCTCCAGATGCTCTACAAGATAATGAAGAAGAATATCAATATTTAAAACAAATGAATGCTGATCTTGCCATCGTAGTTGCTTATGGTCAATTGATACCAAAAAATTTTTTAGAATTAACAAAAAAAGGTTTCTTTAATATTCATGGATCAATACTCCCTAACTGGCGAGGAGCAGCACCTATTCAAAGATCGATTATGAATTTAGATAAAGAAACTGGAATAAGTATCATGAAAATTGGAGAAGAGTTAGATAGTGGGCCCGTTAGTGATGTATATAAAATCAAAATAGATCCCGAGCAAAATGCTCAGGAAATTTCAGAGAAATTGTCTACTCTAGCTGCAGAAAAAATTTTAGATAACGTAGATGATATTTTAGATGATAAAGCAAAATTTATTGATCAAGATCATTCAAAAGCAACTTACGCAAAAAAAATTAACAAAGATGAAGGTCAGATTAATTGGAATGAGGAAGCCTCAAAGTTAATCGGCAAAATAAATGGTTTATTTCCAGTTCCAGGAGCTTTTTTTAATTTTGATGGAGAAAGATATAAAATTTTAAAAGCTAAAATTGGTAACGGTACAGGAAATGTTGGTGAAGTAATATCAGATGATTTAGAAATTGCTTGTGGCAATAACCAATCAATAAAGATTGTAGAAATTCAGAGACAGGGTAAAAAACCACAAAAAATTGGTGAGTTTATGCCAGGATCAAAAATTAAAAAAGGATCAATAATTCTCAATGTTTAGATATCAAATTTTAATTGAGTATGTAGGTACCAGTTTTAGAGGTTGGCAAATTCAAAAAAAAGGAAATACTATTCAAGGACTTATTCAAGAAAAAATTTCAAACCTTTTGAAAGAAAAAATATCTTTATTTGGATCAGGGAGAACCGATACAGGGGTGCATGCGTTTGAACAGTCAGCTCATTTTGATTGTAAAAATGAAATAACTAAAACCAATAAATTTCTAAAATCTATTAATTATTTTTTGAATAAGAAAGGAGTCACTATTCTTAAAATAAGAAAAAGAAATAATGATTTTCACGCAAGGTTTTCAGCAAAAATGAGAATATATAAATATGTAATTATTAATCGTATAAGCGGACCAGTTTTAGATAAAGATAAAGGATGGCATGTCATGAAAAAATTGGATTTACTAACAATGAAAAAAGGTGCGAAAAAATTAATTGGAACAAAAGATTTTTCAACTTTTAGAGCATCAAGCTGTAGAGCAAAAAGTCCAATAAAAACTATGAAATCTGTAAAAATAAAATTCTCTAAAAATAAGATTGAAATTGAATTTAGATCTCAGTCTTTTTTACAACAACAAGTTCGTTCAATGGTTGGTTGTTTAAAATACCTCGGAGAAAATAAATGGTCTTTAAAAAAATTTGAAAATGTTATGAGGTCAAAAAAAAGAATATTATGTGCACCCCCAGCTCCTCCCGAGGGATTATATTTATCAAGAGTTATTTATTAATTTCTTTTTATTAGACATAGAAAATTTTTTATTAATTCGCCATCTAGATTCTGCTCTAACTATGTATCCACAACAATTTTTTGATCTACACCTACATTTAAATTGTTTATAATCTTCATCAAAACCAAAGCCGTAATCACATGTAAATTCTTCACCTTTCTTAATGTCTTTAATTGCTGTAACCCAAATTTTAAGACCTTTTCCCTCATAATCGCAATTGTTATCACATGAATGATTTATAAGACCGGCTGTGTTCCATGAAAAGTCTCCATCTAATGTATATTTTTTATTAAGTGTAAAAAGATATATAGGTTTTTTGTTATCAAATTTATCAGACTCATCAACTTCTTTGTTTCTTAAAATTTTTCCAATATAATTTATAATTTTAGTTCCAGACTTAATATCTTTTGTAGCATATAAGCCACGGCCTTTATTATCTATTTTAGATTTTTTAATTTTATATAGTTTCATGAAGGCTATGAATAACGAATTAGAGACTTATTAAACGAATTCTATTAAGGCATCAACATGTCTTTTAGTACTATCTTTAAGTGCCTGTAAGTCATATCCACCTTCAAGAATTGAAACAACTTTGCCATTACAATATTTTTTCGATGTTTCTAATATTCTTTTTGTGATGTTATAAAAATCCTCTGTTTCAAGTTTAATTTGCGCTAAGGGGTCATTTTTATGAGCATCAAATCCAGCACTAATTAAAACAAACTCAGGTTTAAATTCTCTTAATCTTTTTAAAGCACGTTCAAAAGCATTAAAGTACTCCTCAGAATTTGTTCCTGCAGGCAAAGGTATATTATAGATATTATTGAATTTTCCTTTTTCTTGTTCAGAGCCTGATCCAGGATAATAAGGATATTGATGAGTTGATATAAATAGGACACTTTCATTTTCATAAAAAATGTCTTGTGTGCCATTACCATGATGAACGTCAAAATCAATAATAGCAATTTTTTTGTATTTGTATTTGTTTAATAAATATTTAGCACCAATTGCAATATTATTTAAAATACAGAAACCAGCTGCCTTGTTTTGATTACAATGATGGCCTGGTGGACGAACACTTGCAAAAGCATTTTTAAATTCTTTATTTTGAACACCATCAATAGCAGCAATAATTGAACCAGCTGCATCGAATGTAGCCTCCTTACTTCCTGGTGAAATAATAGTATCCCCATCAAGGTAAGAAAAACCCTTAGAGGGAAAAGATTTTTTTACTAAATCAACATATTTTGCATCGTGAGTATTTCTAATAATTTCATCTGAAATTATTGATGGTTTTTTCCACAAAATATTTGGGTTATTTAATTTCTTAAAATTTTCATTTATTACCGAGACTCTTGCTATTTGTTCAGGATGTCCTGGTCCTGTGTTGTGATTTTGGAATGTGTCGGAAGTTACTAATCCAGTTTTCACTTAAAATAACTTTGTAAAATATTTTGATAAATTTTAGTAAGATTTTTTAAATCTTTTAGTGATACGGCTTCATCAACTTTGTGCATAGTTTTTCCAACTAAACCAAATTCTAAGCCAGGTGAAATAGATTTTATGAATCGCAAATCTGAAGTTCCGCCTGTAGTAGACAACTTTGGCTTAATTTTAGTTATTTTTTTTATGATATTTTGTATCATAAAAGTTGTTTCATTTGGTTTTGTTAAAAAAGCCTCTCCAGAAACTCTATAATCAATCCTAAACTTTGATTTATTTTTTTTACATATTTTTTTAAAAACTTTATTAAGTCTTCTTTTTAAAGAGATCGATGAATGCTTATTATTGAACCTGATATTAAAAGTTGCTTCAGCAGATCCCGGGATAATATTATCAGCAGTGTTATTTATGTTAATTTTTGTTACTTCCAAATTTGTTGGTTGAAAATCTTTTGTTCCTTTATCAAATTTAATGTTTTTTAACTCATTTAAAATTTTAACAATTGCTGTCGAAGGATTGTTTGCTCTTTGAGGGTAAGCAACATGACCTTGAGCACCATTTATAATAAGTTTTCCAGTTAAGCTTCCTCTTCGACCAATTTTTATCATTTCTCCTAATCTATTTGGATTTGTTGGCTCACCCACTAAACAAAAATTAATTTTTTCCTTTTTTCTTTTTAGATATTCTACTACTTTTTTTGTTCCATTTACTGCATCACCTTCCTCGTCTCCGGTAATCAATAAACTAATTGATCCATCAAATCTTTTATTTTGTGATAAAAAAATACTTACAGCTGAAACAAAAGATGCAATAGAACTTTTCATATCATTTGCACCTCGACCTATTAAATGACCTTTTTTAATAGATGGTTTAAATGGATTTATTGTCCATTTTTTTATATTACCTGATGGCACTACATCCAAATGTCCTGCATAACAAAAATTAGGACTTTTGTTTCCTAGTCTCGCATATAAATTCTTAACTGGTTTAAAACCTTTTTCTTTAAACTCTAGTATTTTTGTTTTGAAACCAAGTTTTTTCAATTTTTTTTCTAAAAATTTCATCACTCCAGCGTCTATTGGAGTAACAGTTGGAAACCTAATTAGCTCTTTAGCTAATTGTAATTCATTTATTTTTTGCATGTCTAATCTCTTAAAAGATCATTAATTGATGTCTTTGATCTAGTTTTTTCGTCTACTTGCTTGATTATTACTGCACAGCTTAGTGATGGTGCAGATGGATTTTTTTTATTAGGAAGAGAACCAGGTACAACAACTGAGTATGGAGGAATTTTTCCATACGTGATCTCACCGGTTGATCTATTTACTATTTTTGTAGATTGTGTAATTAGCATTCCCATGCTCAATACAGAACCTTCTCCAACTATAACTCCTTCTACTACTTCAGACATCGCTCCTAAAAATACATTATCTTCTATAATTGTAGGTAATGCTTGAGCAGGTTCCAGTACCCCCCCAACTCCTGATCCAGCAGATATATGGCAATTCTCTCCAATCTGGCAACAACTACCAGCACGACTAAATGTATCCATCATCGTTTTAGCCCCAATGTAAGAACCAATGTTTACATAACATGGCATAAGAACAGCATCTTTTCCTACGAACGATCCTTTTCTTACAGGTGAATTCGGCACCATTCTAAAACCAGCTTTTTCATGATCTTCTTTTGTCCATCCCGCAGTTTTGCCTTTTAATAAATGAGCCTTGTCATACCAACTGCTATATGGACCATTTAAATTTTCCATTGGGTAAATCCTAAAACTCAACATGATTGCTTTCTTTAAATGTTGGTGAGTAATCCATTCACCATTTACTTTTTCAGCAACACGAGATTTACCACTATCCAAATCATTTATAACCTGATTAATCGCATCTTTAAGTGATTTATCCGAATTTTGATTAACTTGATCTTTATTTTCCCAAGCATTATTTATAATTTTTTCTAAAGACATAATTTACTGACTTTTTAATAACCTTATTTCCTTAAGAAATAAAGATAGATTTTCAATTTTATGTGAAATAAAATCTTTATCGGCATCCATCTTTCCAAAATGTTCATCATTAATTAACCAAACAGTTGTACAGCCTCGTTTATGACCTATGCTAAGATTTTTTGCAATATCTTCTATGTAGATTGTTTCTTTTGGATTAATACCGAATTTTTTTACCATAAGATCAAAAGTTTTTGCTTCGGGTTTAGGCACATAACCAGCGTCTTCTATATCAAATACTTTATCTCGACCAAATAAATCATATATCCCAAGGTGGGTTAAAATATTTTCCGCGTGCGCAGCACTTCCATTGGTGAAAATAAATTTTTCCATATCCAATTGTTCCAGTTCTCTTCTCATAACAGTATCTTCTTTCATAAATGAAAGATCGATAGTGTGTACATATTTTAAAAATTCTTGTGGTGGTATGTTGTGATGGATCATAAGACCATTTAAACTGGTGTTGTATTTATAAAAATAATTGGTTTGAAGTTCCTTTGCTGCATTAGTATCTATTTTAAGTCTTTCTGAAATAAATTGTGTCATTCTTTGTGATACTTGACCAAATACTTTTTCTAAAGAATAATTATTGTGTTTACCGTAACAAACCCCATCAAGATCTAATAACAAATATCTTTTTTCTTTAAGGTTCATAATCTTATTAGTGTCCCCGATCCTTTATCTGAAAGTAGCTCAAACAAAATTGAATGATCTAAGCGTCCATCTATAATACAAACCCCTTTAACTCCATTAGTTGCAACATCTAGACAGTTTTTAATTTTTGGAATCATTCCACCACTTATAGTTTTGTTACTTATTAATTCGTTAATTTTATCAGTATTAATTTCTGATATTAACTTTTTGTTATTATCCAAAACACCCTCAACATCACTCATTATAATTAGTCTTCTAGCATTAAGTTTTTTTGCGATAGCGCCAGCAGCTGTGTCAGCATTTATATTAAAAACTTTATTATTTTTATCTAATCCTAAAGGAGCTATAACGGGTACCTTTTTCTCTTTTACTATTAGCTCAATAGTCGATTGGTTAATTTCTTTTGGAGTGCCAACATAACCAAGTTTATTATTTTCTTGTTCAACTACTAAAATATTTTTTTGTTTATTTGTTATTCCTTGACTATCACAGCCATTATTCTTAAGTGCATTAGTTATTTCTTTATTAAAAGTGTTTAAAACTTCCTCAACAATATTTATAGACTTTTCATCTGTAACTCTTAATCCATTTATAAAATTACTTTTAATTCCTGCCTCATTTAATTTGACTGATATTCTTTTACCACCCCCATGAATTATAATAGGGATAAAGCCTAATTTATTTAGTATTGAAATGTCATTGATGAAATTATTAAATAAATCTTGATCAACTAAAACACTACCACCACATTTAATAACTATATATTCATTGTTATATTTTTCTAAATAATTTTTTACTTCTTCAAAAGAAGGACCTTTCTCTGGTAAGATTTTTTGAATTTCTTCCTCTGTAATCTTTGACATTAAGTTACAGTTTTAACTGTTGTTCGCTTCATGATGAATAATTGTTGAGCCATAGTTAAAATATTATTTACTGTCCAATAAATAACTAGTCCACTTGGGAATGGAGCAAGTATTACAGTTAAGAAAAGTGGAAAAAACATAAATATTTTTGCTTGCATAGCATCTGTAGGTGCAGGATTTAATTTTTGTTGAATCCACATTGAAACTCCCATCGCAACAGGCCACGCTCCAATAACTAAGAATGATGGAACGTCATATGGTAACAGGCCAAATAAATTAAATATACTTGTAGGATCTCTTTCAGACAAATCTTTAATCCATCCATAAAATGGCATTTGTCTCATTTCAATCGTTACAAACAAAACTTTGTACAAAGCAAAAAATACTGGTATCTGCACCAAAATTGGTAAACATCCTGACATTGGATTAACTTTTTCTTTTTTGTACAGTGCCATCATTTCCTGTTGTAATTTCATTTTATCATCCTTGTGAAGCTCTTTAAGCCTAACCATTTCTGGTTGGAGAGCTTTCATTTTTGCCATACTTCTAAATGAAAAATTTGCTAATGGAAAAAAAGCTAATCGAATACAAATTGTTATAGCTATAATTGCTAAACCATAATTACCTAAAAGTTTGAAGAAATAATCTATTCCAAAAAATAATGGCTTTGTTATAAAATAAAGAAAACCCCAATCAATTACTAAATCAAACTTATCTATTTCTAAAGACTTAGCATAACCATCAATGACTTCTACTCTTTTTGCCGCAACAATTACCTGAAGCTTGTCTTCTATAGTGCCATTTTTACTTAATTCATTAGGCTCAGTCGTAATAAAATTTGCTCTAAACTTATTTTTATAATCAAAAGTAGTTTTAAATTCTCTATCTTTTGGAGGAATTATAGAAGCAATATAATACTTATCACCAACACCAAGCCATCCTTTTTTGGCAGTTTTAGAAAACTTTTGATCTTGAATATCATCATAATCTTCCTCAATTAGCTCATCATCAAGAGTAGCAATAGGACCCTCATGAAGAATATAAAAGTTTGAAATATCTTCTGGAATTTTATTCCTTATTATTTGACCATAAGAGTAAAAATCATATTCCTTATTAGTTGAATTGATTATCTTTTGTTTAATAGTAAATAAAAACTTATCATCTAAAGAAATTTCTTTTTCAAATGAAACACCTTGTTCATTACTCCAATATAATCTTATTGGAGATCCTTCAGTTAATTTATTATTTCCTTTTATTGTCCAAATTGTTTTTGAATTAGGAACATCAATATTTTTGTCTGTTGTTGCAAAACCACTTTCAATCAAATAACCCTCTTCAATATTTCTGGGAGAAAGAAGCGTTACCTTTTTATTATTATCAAGACTGACTTTATAATTTTTAAAAGTTAAATCATCTATCGTTGCACCTTTTAAGGAAATTGAACCGATTATATTTTCATTCTCAAATTGAACCCTTTTATTTTCTTTTAAAGCATCTTCTCTAGAGATTTGAACTAGATTTTCTTTTTCATCTATGTCTGGTGTGTCAGTATTTTTTTCAATTTTATTTTTTTCAGACAAATTTTGCTTTGATGTTGGTTGTTCTGGTATAAAAAATAATGAATACAAAACAATCACGGCTGATGATAAAGCAATAGCAGCTATGACATTTTTGGAATCCATTATTTTTTAACCTTTAAATTCTTATCGACAGGATCGAAACCATCACCCCCACCTAAAAATTTAATTGGATGACAGGATAAAATCCTTTTTAAACTTAAATATGAACCTTTTAAAAAACCATAAGTTTTTAATGCATCAATACTATATTCAGAACAAGTTGGGAGATATCTACAAGATTGACCTAATAAGGGACTAATTAAAAACTGATAGAATTTAATTAATTTGATTAATATGAAAATTGAGAAATTCATTATTTTATCTTTTCAAATTCTTGAAATAAAGTTTCTTTAATATTTTTAAAATCACTGTTTAACATAGTTGATTTAGCAATAACAAGAAAAGAAAAATTAAGATTTATTGATATTTTTTTAACTGCATCATTCATAATATTTCTTAACCTTCTTTTTATTTTATTCCTATTAACAGCATTTCCAATTTTTCTCTTAACAGAAAATGAGATATTCAACTTTTTATTATTTTTGAAATTCAAATTACCAAAGTATATTGTAGCATATTTGTTTGAAACTTTTTTCTTTTTTAACAAATTTTTGAAATCTTCATTTTTAGAAAGAGCAAGTATTTTGCTTTTCATTGATTAGCCAGATACAGTTAATGATTTACGTCCTCGAGCACGTCTTCTAGCTAGAAGTTTTTTCCCACCTTTAGTTTTCATTTTAGATCTAAAACCATGTTTTCGAGCTCTTTTTATTTTAGATGGTTGATACGTTCTTTTCATAAATGCGGTTAAATTTTTATTAAATTTTGCTCTTTATAGTAATTAAATATATAAATAGCAAATAGAAGATTGGTATAATTATTATAATTGATGGAAAAAGCTAATAAAATTAAAATTTTTATAGGATTGTTTTATATCATTTTTGTTGGACTTTTTTTATATTTTTTTTTCTCAAAATTTTCTTTCCAAGAAATAACCAGTTATGATTTTATCAAAAATAATAGAGATTATTTTTTTGAACTAAAACAGTCAAATTTATTTATACTTTCAATCATTTTTATTTTCTTTGTGATTATTTGGATATTAGCAGCAGGATTTGTTTCACCATTAGCTATTTTTGCTGGCTTTATTTTTGGCAAATGGCTTGGAACAATCTTTTTAGTAATCGGAATGGCTATAGGCGCAACATGTGTTTATATTTTTGCTAATTATTATTTAAGAGATTTAATAAAAAAAAAATTTTTGAATAAGTTTCAGTCACTTGAGTCTAAATTTAAAAAATCAGAATTTGTTTATTTATTAATTTACAGGTTTATCGGAGGAATACCTTTTGTTTTATCAAACGTATTACCTTGTATTTTTAACGTAAGATCATCCAACTTTTTTTGGGCAACTTTAGTAGGCACACTTCCACAAATTTTTTTAGTCTGTTCGATAGGAAATGGATTAGACAAAATTATTGAAAAAAATCTTCAGGCACCAACAATTACTGATATGATTGGCTCTCCAGATATTTATATACCTATAATTGTATTTATCTGTTTGCTTTTAATTACAATTTTTTTAAGAAAAATATTTTATAGCAAGTAGTATTGGTGCTCCCACCCTGTACTGACCAGGGAACTAGTCCTTACCAAGGACTTGTTATACCATTTAACCACAGGAGCAATTATCATTAATTGTGCTTTTTTAATTATAAAGCACTTTTTTCAAATTATTGCCTTAATTTTTTGATTAATATGATTTATATCTATCTAAGGAAATTTTATGGGCATTCATTACGATTATAAATCTACAAAAAGTGCAAAACTAATGGAGAAGCAAGCTAAAAGAGAAAAAAAACTTGCAGAAAAAAAAGCAAAAAGATTAGCGAAAGAGGGTCCAAAAAAAGAAGAACTTCAAAATAAAACTCTCGATGCTTCAAAACCAATAACTTTAGATTTTCTTACCAATCCAAACAAAGAATGATATCAAAAGATAAAAATGAGCGTTTAAGCTTAGCATTAAGAAAAAATTTAAAAAAAAGAAAATTATTTCAAAAAAAAAATAAAAAGAAAAAAAAATAAATTATGTCAGTTTTATCAGATAAATGGATAAGAAAAATGTCTAACGAACAAGATATGATTTCTCCTTTTGAGGAAAAACAAATTAGAGGAAACAGTATTTCATACGGCCTTTCATCTTTTGGTTATGATGCTAGAGTATCAGACGAGTTTAAAATATTCACGAATGTGAATTCTGAAATCGTTGATCCTAAAAATTTTAAATCATCTAACTTTGTAACAAAAAATACTTTAGAATGTATTATTCCTCCAAATTCATTTGTATTAGCTAGAACGATAGAAAAATTTAAAATTCCTAATGATGTTTTAGTAGTTTGCCTAGGAAAATCCACTTATGCGAGATGTGGAATTATAGTAAATGTTACTCCTTTAGAACCCGGATGGGAGGGATATGTGACTTTAGAATTTTCTAATACCACTCCACTTCCTGCTAAAATTTATGCAAATGAGGGTGTTGCACAATTTATTTTTTTAAAAGGAAATGAAAAACCAGAGGTGACTTATGCTGATAGAAATGGAAAGTATATGGGTCAAACTGGTGTAACTTTACCCAAAGTGTAATCATGCAAAAATTAGAGGTCCTAGGAGCAAATAAGCTCAGAGGACAAATAAATATTTCGGGTTCAAAAAATGCCTCATTACCTATCTTGGCATCTACATTATTATCTCGAAAAAAAGTTTATTTAAACAATCTTCCAAAGGTTAAAGATATTGAAACTATGATTAATTTACTTCAATCCCTAGGTTCAAAAATAAAATTTAAAAAAAAAAAATTGGTCATAGATAATTCAAGACAAAATAAAAAATTTGCTTCATATAATTTAGTTAAAACTATGCGTGCTGGAATATTGGTTCTTGGACCTTTACTTGCTAAATTTGGTTATGCAAAAGTTTCACTCCCTGGTGGGTGTGCTATTGGCACTAGGCCTGTAGACATTCATTTGAAAGCTTTATCAAAACTTGGTGTAAAATATAAAATTATCCAAGGCTATGTGCATGCAACCGCACCAAATGGTTTGATTGGATGTAAAATTCGTTTTTCAAAAATTTCAGTTGGGGCTACAGAAAATTTGATAATTGCTGCAAGTTTAGCAAAGGGTACTACTACTTTAAGTAATTGCGCTATTGAGCCTGAAATAACAGATTTAATTAATTTTTTAATTACAGTTGGATGTAATATTAAATGGATATCTAAGCGTTCTCTTAAAATTGTTGGAGTAAGTGAAATTAACGAAGAAACATATTCTGTAATGTTTGATAGAATTGAAGCTGGCACTTATCTAATTGCAGCAGCAGTCACTGAAGGAAACTTGAAGATTAAAAATGTAATACCAAAAATCATGCGAACTGAAATCAATCTTTTAAAAAAGATAGGTGCAAAAATTAATATTAGAAAAGATGAAATTCATATTATTGGAAATAAAAAAATCAAAAGTATGAATATTAAAACATCACCCTATCCAGGATTTCCAACAGATTTACAAGCTCAGATTATGGTTTTATTATGCAAGGCAAATAAAACGTCTTTAATTAAAGAGGATATTTTTGAAAATAGATTTATGCACGTTTCAGAGTTGAATAGAATGGGGGCTCAGATTTCAATAAATGGAAACAAAGCTTCTATTCAAGGGAATACCAAATTTGCTGCGGCCGAACTTATGGCAACTGATTTGAGGGCTTCAGTCTCACTAATTCTCGCAGCATTAAACGCAAAAGGAAAATCTATAATTAATAGAATTTATCACTTAGATCGTGGATATGAAAATATTGAAAAAAAATTACAAAAAGTTGGCGCTAAGATAAGAAGAATTAATGGATAAAAAATATTTAGCTCAAATTATTGCTACAGATAATGAAGGTTTACAAATGATCTCAGCATGCACTGCAGGAGCAAAAGTTAAGATAACTGATATAAAATATCTTGCTTCCAATAAAGTTTTTTTAATATCTATTGAACGTACTAAAATTGAAACAGATCAAGGTGATATAAAAGTTAATAGTATTTGTAGGTTTGATTTTGTTGATAAAGTAAAATCTAAAAACATTGATCAGAAAAATAAAAAATTAGTTTTAGAATTAATAGCTATAAATTATTTGAAAAATAAAGATGATTATGAGATTAATTTAATTTTTAACAAAAATTCTCATATTGCTTTAACTACAGAGGCGATTGAAGTAAGACTAGAGGATCAGAGTGAGATAAAAGACTTATGAAAATATTAAAAAGCAGAAGTAAAAATTTTGAAAAAAATTTGAATAATTTACTTTTACAAAGAAAAAAAAAAGTACAATTTAATTCAGTTTCAGTTTCAAGAATTATTAAAGATATTAAAATAAATGGAGATAAAGCTTTAAAAAGATATGAAAAAAAATTTAATCAAAATACTGTAATCGTACCCTCTAAAAAAAAGGTTTCCAATTTAATAAAATCACTTGATAAAAAAGTGATGCAAGCAATTGATATAGCATACAATAGAATTTATAAATTTCACTCCCTTCAAAAATTTAAAAATATCTCTTATGTTGATAAATATAAGAATAAACTTGAGTATAAATATACCCCTCTAGATTCTGTTGCAATTTATGTTCCTGGTTCAACAGTTTCATATCCATCAAGTGTTTTAATGAATGCTATTCCAGCAATTGTTGCGGGTGTTAAAAGAATTGTTATGATTAATCCTGGATTTAAAGGAAAACAAAATCCAGCAGTATTATATGCAGCGCGTAAATGTAAAATTAAAGAAATTTATTCTATAGGCGGCCCTTCTGCGATTGCAGCTGTTGCTTATGGAACAAAGAAAATTAAAAAAGTAAATAAAATTGTCGGCCCAGGTAATAGATATGTTGCAGCTGCTAAAAAAGAAGTTTTTGGCGATGTTGGAATTGAGGGAATGACCGCAGGACCGTCAGAGGTTACTATCGTTTGTGATAAATTTTCAAATCCAGAATGGATTGCAAGTGATTTAATAGCACAAGCAGAACATGATGAGCTTGCACAATGTATATTGATTTCAAAAAATGAGTCTTTGATTGATAAAGTAAAAAACGAAATTTTCAAACAATTAAAAAAGAGTCCAAGACCTTTGATAGCAAGAAAAAGTTTAATGAATAATGGAATTTTAATGCATATTAGTTCCGATAAAAAGATAATTGAAATTTCTAACAAAATAGCACCAGAACATTTAGAGCTGAATGTGAAAAATTTTAAATCATTCATTCCAAAAATTAAAAATGCAGGTTCTGTTTGCTCAGGAAAATATGCCGTAATGGCAATGACAGATTATAATGTTGGTTCTAACCACATATTACCGACCAATGGTTCAGCAAAATATTCAAGTGGAGTAAGTGTGAACGAATTTTATAAACGGATTTCCTACATAAACTTATCTAAAAAGGGTATTGAAAGTCTTGGTCCATCAGTTATAACACTTGCAAACTACGAAGGGTTGGCAGGACATGCTCAATCTGTAAAAAAAAGAATTAGGAGAAATTAAATTTTGTCAAAACAAGACTTACTTGAGTTTAAAGGTAAAGTAACAGACTTATTACCAAATGCTATGTTTAGAGTAAAGTTAGAGAACGGTCATGTCGTTACAGCCCATACAGCGGGTAAGTTGAGAAAAAATAGAATTAGAGTATTGCAAGGTGATAACGTTACGGTTGAAATGACACCTTATGATCTTACAAAAGGCAGAATAATCTTTAGAGGATAAATTTTTGCCTCGGTAGCTCAGGAGTAGAGCAGAGCCCTGAAAAGGCTTGTGTCGGAGGTGCGAATCCTTCCCGAGGCACCACCAAAATATCTTGAAATTCACCTAAAAGAAATTAACTTCTATAAATAATAAATAACTAAAGGACTAAGAAATAAGATGAGTACATTAAAAGGAACAGTTAAATGGTTCAATGGCAAAAAAGGATTTGGGTTCATTGAAAGAGAAGATAAAGAAAAAGATGCTTTTGTTCATGCTAGTGCAGTTAAAGCAGCAGGCATGAGATATCTTAATGAGGGAGATAAATTGGAATTTACTTTAGAAGATGGTCCAAAAGGTCCCTCAGCTGTAAATTTAAAAAAAATAGATTAGTTTTAAAAATTCAAAAGGACGTTTTTTCAATAAATTGAAAGACGTCCTTTTCTTTTATGGGTTGAATAATTTCAATTTTTGTCTAAAAGACTGATCATGATTATAAATATTGCATTTAAAGTAACTTCAAACAGCTCTCATAGTATCTGTTTCCATAGCCTATAGGCTATTTATTTATAATATAATTTTAATCCATACAAAAATAATATAAAAACAAGGAATGCCTGGGTGGTGTAACGGTTAGCACGAAAGTTTGTGGAACTTTAAGTTTGAGTTCGATTCTCAGCCCGGGTACCAAAAAAAATGAATAAAGAAAATAAATTAATTCCTGGATTACCTTCAGGATTTGAAGATCGTTGGGGAAAAAAAGTTCTTCTTAAAAAAAAGCTTTTAAAAGCTATTGAGAATAATTTTATTAAATTTGGAGCAGAAGCTCTTGAAACTCCTTCGTTTGAAATTGCAGAAAATATTGGATCTTTTTTGGCAGAAGATGATGCTAATCCTATGTCTGATGTATTCTCATTTGAAGATGGAGACAAAAACATAACTCTTCGTTATGATCTTTCAAGCCCACTTGCAAGATTTTATGCTCAAAATAACCAAGAACTTCCATCAATCTTTAAGCGATACCAAATTCAAAATGTATTTAGAAATGAAAAAGCAGGAAACGGTCGATATAGAGAATTTATGCAAGCAGATTTTGATATTGTTGGAAATGTTAATCCTGCTCAAGCAAATGCAGAGCTTTGTAATTTGATATCAAGTACCCTATCAGATTGTGGATTAAAAAAAGATCAATTTACCATCAATATAAGTAATAGAAAAATAGTCCAAGGACTAATTGATGAATTAAAAATTTCTGAAGAAAAACAAACTAAAGTCATTCGAGCTATAGATAAACTCGAAAAACCTGGATTTGGTCTAAAAGGAGTTGAAGATTTACTCAAAAAAGAAAGAAAAGACAAAAGTGGTGCTATTACGAAAGGAGCTGAGTTATCAGATGATCAAGCAGCACAAATATTAAATTTTCTAAAAATAAAAGATTTAAAAGAATTAAAAGAAACTTTAAAAAATCCTTTATCCCAAGAAGGAATAAAAGAATTAGAAGATGTATTTGAAATTCTTGGATACGGATCAAATTTAAAAAAAGTTAAAACAAATTTTACTATAGTAAGAGGGCTTGCTTATTATTCAGATTTTATTGTTGAGACCAACTTAGATTTTAAAGTCACCAACAATAAAGATAAGGAAATTGAATTGGGCAGCATCTGTTCTGGAGGCTCATATGCTAAACTTATTTCAAGATTTAGAGGCGTTGATGTTCCTGGGACTGGAATTAGTTTTGGAGTTGATCGATTACTATTTGCATTAATGCAGCTAGATCAAATTAAAGTAGAGGATCAAAAACCAGTTTTAGTTTGTGTAATGGATCAAAAATATCTAAAGAATTATTATGAAATTGTAAATTTATTGAGAGAAAATAATATTAATGCTGAAGTATTTTTAAGTACAAAAAAAAATCTAGGAAAGCAACTTGAACTAGCAAATAAACGTGAATTATCAGTTGCGGTTATTTGTGGAGAAAATGAATTTAAAGACGATACTGTAACTATTAAAAATCTTAAAGGTGTTAAGGGTGAAAACAGCCAAACAATTCCAAAATCAAATTTGATAAATGAAATCAAAAAACTTATCTGAAAAAATCCTTAGATCTGTAAAGTCTAAAGGATTTAAGTATATTCAATTACCTTCTGTAATTGAAACAAATCATATTGTACAAAGATCAGGCGAGAACTTTAGAAAATTTATCTTTTCATTTACTGATCAAAAGGGAAATGAGCTATGTTTGCGTCCAGATTTAACAATAGTCTCATGTCTTAGATATTTAGAAAATAATTTCAAAGGAAAGGAAAAAATATTTTATAGTGGACAGGCCTATAGAAAATCTCAAAATAAAAAAGACTCTATTATTAGAGATCAAATAGGATTTGAAATTATTGGCTCAAAAAATGAAAAAATTGACGATAAAGAAATAATAAATACATCTTTAGATTCTTTAAAAAAATTAAAATTCTCTTCAGGAAAACTAACACTCGGAAATGTAGAAATTTTCAATCTATTAATATCAAAATTAGATATTCCAAAAAGATGGAAGTTAAGACTATATAGACACTTTTGGAGAGAAGATTATTTTAACGATTTATTAAAAAGATTAGAGACAAATTCAGATGTAGACCCAACAATAGTTGAAGTTGACAAGAAACGTTATCTGAAAATGCTAAAAGAGAATAAATCATTAGTAATAGCTGGCAGATCTATTGAAGAAATTTTAAGTAGATTTGATAACAAAATTAAAGACCCAAGACGTACAAGTAAGGGGAAAAATGTATCTAAAATTATTAAAGAGTTTTTAAAAATTAAATGTCCAATAAATAAAGCTGCTAAAGAATTAAATAAATTTTTTAAAAAATACCAAATTAATTTAGTGGTAGATCAAAAATATTTTCCAATCTCAAACAACAAAGTTTCAAAACTAAACGTAATTTTTTCAACGTCCTTTGGAAGACAACTTGAATATTACACAGGAATGGTTTTTAAAATTGATATTAAATCTAATAATAAAATTAAGAATATTATTAATGGAGGTAGATATGATCAATTAATTTCTGATCTAGGTTCTAAAACAAAAGTCTCAGCAGTAGGAGCTGCCTTTAACTTTAATTACTAATCATGGATAATATAATAAACATAGGAATTCCAAGCAAAGGTAGATTAAAAAAAGATGTTTTAAAGGTTTTTAAAAAGAAAAAATTAAATCTTATTTCAGAAAGAGGAGAGAGAGATTTAATTGGTTCAATTAAGAACAATAAAAATATAAAAATTTTATTTCTACACGCAAGAGAAATTATAGGGAGATTAGGTGATAATTCTTTAGATATTGGTTTTTCAGGGTACGATCTATTCAAAGAAAGTGAAATTAATACTCAAAAGAAAATTAATGTAAATAAAAAATTAAGCTTTGGAAAAGCTGATTTAGTTGTTGCTATTCCTGATCCTTGGATTGATGTTCAAACAATAGCTGATCTTGAAGAGATTGCATTTGAATTTAGAGACAAAAAGAAAAAGAGATTAAGAGTTGCAACAAAATATCCAAATCTAACAAGAGAATTTTTATTTTCAAAAGGTGTCACCCAATTTAGACTAGTTGATAGCCTTGGTGCAACTGAAGCTTATCCTTTTACTGGATCAGCAGAATTAATCACTGATATCAGTTCAACAGGTGAAACTTTAAAAGCTAATAATTTGAGAGTTTTAAAAGATGGTGAAATTCTCAAGTCTCAAGCATGTATTTTTACATCAAAGAAAAATTCAAAAAAAAAAGGATTAAAGAAATTAATTCAATTACTTTCCAAATAATTTATCCTTAAAATAAACGAGGATTATTTTGATAATATCTAAATTTCTTAATATTGCATAAAGTGTCACTAAAATTCCAATTACAAGTATAATTTTTAAAATAAGATATAATTCCATAAAAAACCTTTATAATACAACTTACGAATCATGGACACAATTTTATTAATTACCTTAGTTTTATTGCTGGTGGCAACATTGGCAATTTTATATTTAAATATCAGATCTAAATCAAAGAATGAGAACAAAGAAGCAGAAGAAATAGCAAATTTGAATGCTGAAATAGTTCGATTGAAAGATAGTTTAAACACTACAATCAATACATCTTTAGGCTCAATGTCGACATCATTTAATGTACTTTCAACTGGTGTAACTAAAGATATGACTGAAGCCTTAACTAAAGTAGATGAAAAAGTTGGTAATTTTAATCAGCAGGTGCAATTGTTAAATCAAAGCCAAGAGGGAATTACTAAAATCTTAGCAGGCGTAAAAAAATATGGAACACTCGCGGAGTTTTCACTGGATGCTTTAATTAAAGATTTATTACCCGCATCTCAATTCATGACAAATGTGAAGATGAAAGAAGATACCAGTGAAAATGTAGAATTTGCAATCAAGCTACAAGGAGATGTTTTGGTTCCAGTAGATAGTCATTTTCCAGTGGAAAAATTCAAAGTAATCACTGATGCTTATGATGCAGATGATAAAAAAGCTGTTGCTGATGCTAGAACAAAATTGGCAAGTGCATTTAAGGCTAAAGCAAAAAGTGTCATGGAAAAATATATTGTTCCACCTAAAACTACTGATTTTGCAATAGTATATGCACCTACTGAAAGTCTTTATAAAGAATTAACTGAATATCAAGATCCAAGTACTAAGGAATTATTAACTCAGGAATTAATGAAAAAATATAAAATAGTAATTTGTGGTCCTAATACTCTCTCGGCTTATTTACAATCCTTGCATATGGGCTTTCAATCATTAAAAGTACAAAAAGGAGCTACAGAAATATATAATCATTTAAAAACTATCACCACAAGATTTGGAAAACATTTTGATAATATAATTACACTAAGAAAAAAATTAGAAGAAGCAATGAGCGTCGTAGATAAGTTTGGCACTGATGCAAGATCAATAAGTAGAACTTTAGAAAATATAAAAGATCCCGAGCAGGTTGAGAAAGCTGTTCAATCAGAAAACGTGGAAAAATTTGTTGAAAGAAATAAACAGCTTAAAAATTAATTTCTTTTTTCCAAAAATACCGATTATAAGAAATCACATGCAGTGGAATAAGAAATATAATTATCCAACATCATCAAGAACAACAGAAGGTGGAATTAGAAGATATTTATTAGGAGAGAAAAAATTACCTAGCGTTACATCAATTCTTGATGCCACAAAATCAGAAGAGGATAAAGCTGCATTAGCTAACTGGAGAGAAAGAACTGGACATAAGGAAGCTGAAGCGATTACAAAAGCCGCAAGTAGCAGAGGTTCACAGATGCATAACTATTTAGAGTCATTTTTGTTAGGAAGAGAAAATTTAACTTTTTTTGATGATAAAGAACAATACAAGATGATGGCAAAAAAAATAATTGAAAAAGGTTTAAATAATAGACTAGAAGAAATATATGGAACTGAGTGCACCCTTTATTATCCAGGGATGTATGCAGGCACTGCTGATTGTATTGGGGTATATGAGGGAAAAGAAACGATAATTGATTTTAAACAATCCAATAAACCTAAAAAAGTTGAGTACATAGATTCTTGGCTACTACAAACTGCAGCTTATTCTTTAGCCCATAATGTTGTGTATAAATCTAATATCACTGCTTGTGTTATACTTGTTTGCACAGTAGATAATTTATTTCAAGAATTTAAAATTCAAAGCTCTGAGTTGGTAACTTATCAAAATTTATTTTTGGGAAGATTAAAAAAATTTAATGAAATGAATAATTAAAACTATAAAAAATGGATAAAATTGTAATTTACGATACAGAAACAACTAACAGCACTATTTGGGGCTCAATAATTGAAGTTGGAGCAGTTGTTGTTGACAAGAATTTAAAAGAAATTGGAAAGTTAAACATTCGGGGGCGTATGCCTGAGGGAGAAGTCCCTTCAGCCAAAGCGTTACTTGTTAATTCAACAAGTATAGATTTATTAACCAAGGGTAATTATTCACATTATGATTTCTTAGGTGCTGTTGAGAATTTCTTCTCGAAATGTGCTCCTGCGATGTTTATGGGCTGGTCAAACCTAAATTTTGATAGAAGAATGTTCCATTTTAATTTTTTTAAAGGAAATCGATACCCGTATGTCACTCATTCTTCACCTAACCAAGAACACGATGGTCTTCATATAGCAAGAGCAGCTCAAACGTTAAATCCTGAGACTTTAAAAACAGAACTAACAGAAGCAGGCAACCCAAGTCTTGCATTAGAATCATTATCTAGAATGCAGGGTTTTGATACTTCGGCGAGTCATACAGCTTACGTTGATGCTTTAAATTCTGTGCGTGTTCTTAGAATTATAAAAGATAAGCACAAAGAAAATTGGGACAAATTTCTTAAAACATCAACAAAATCCAGTGTTGAAACACTTTTAACAAATGATGGAGTTTATTCTATTTTTGAAAATGTAAAAGGTAGAAACATGATGTATCTTGCTTGTACTTTGCATCCAAAGTATGCTTTTCATCCTTCTTATGCGTCTTGGGGATATCTTTGGGATTTAAGAAGAGATCCAGAACCTTTATTAAATCTATCAGTCAATCAATTAAGGGACACATTAAAAAAAATTAGCCCAAAAGCGCTGAGAGTCTTAAAGACAAATAAAGCTCCAGTAGTTTTGGATAAAGAGTTCGCTTTAAAACAAAAACCCTATTTAGACTTAGATTTAGAGACGATTAAAAAGAGAGCACATTTAGTGAGAAATAGTGAAAACTTTTGTAAAAATATTCAAATTATAAATAGGGAAGCTGCAGAAGAAAAAGAACAAACTAAAACCCAAGAGGATCTATTACCCGAAGAAACTTTGTACGAAAAATTTATTCCAAACAAAGACACAGCTTTGTTCAAAACATGGCATAGCTCATCGTGGGAAGATAAATTGAGACTATTAGACAAATTTCAAGATAAAAGATGTAGTTGGTTTGGACAAAAAATTATATATCAAGAGGCACCGCAAATTTTACCCCCTGATTTATATAAAAATATCAAAAGTGAAATAGCGAGAAGGATCTTAAGCAAAAATAAAGAAAAATGGCAAACAGTAAATATGGCTTATACTGAAATAGATTATCTAAGAGACCAAGCATCAAATAGAGATGACGAAGAAGAATTGAAAAAATTGGATGAAATTAATCAATTTATTATGTCAATTGAAAAAAAATATGAAATTGCATAGTTGACTTTAACAATAATAATTATAAATAACTTTTATGCTTATAGATTTTAAAGATGAAGATTTTGATAGCAAAATTAAAAATGAAGATGTTTCAGTAATTCAATTTAGTGCTGCATGGTGTGGTCCGTGCAAAGCTTTAAAACCAGTTATGGACAAATTAGCAGGTGAATATAAAGATAAAGCTGGTTTTTATTATGCAGATATTGAAGATGGAGGAATTAATACTGGTAGTGCTGCAGGAATAAGAGGCGTGCCCACAGTTATAATTTATAAAAAAGGCGTTGAAGTAGACAGAAAAGTTGGTGGAGTTCCAGAAAGCAATATGAAAGAATTTTTAGAGAAAAATATTTAATTCAAATTTAATATTTCACCAGCTAAATACAAAGATCCAGTTATAATTACTAAATCATTTTCATTTAATATAATGGACTCAATTGCTTGCTCAATACTTTCTTTGTATTGAACATTTGGAATAATTTTAAATTTTTCTTTTAAATCTTTTCCATTTATAGAATTAGGTTGCCCAGGAATATCTATAGTTGTTAAAGAGGAAATATCTTTAAAATAACTTATATATTTTTCATGATCTTTGTTAGCCATCATTCCTATAATAATATGTTTGTTACAATTTAAAGTTTGAAGATATTCATTTAAAACTCTTGCACCATCCTCATTGTGACTTCCATCTAATAATAGTTTATTATTTTTTAATAATCTTTTTAATTTTCCAGATCTTATTTCCTGAAGTCTGGCAATACTTTCAATTTTTGTTATTCCATTCTTGATATCATCATCTTTGATATTAATATTCAATAATCTCAGAGTTGCTATTGCAGTAGAAATATTCTCTAGTTGAAATTGTCCCAAAATATTCGGCAAAGGAAGTTTTAAACCTCCAAATTTATCTTCATAATAAAAAAATCCATTTTCTCCATTGGAATAGCTAAAATTTTCATTAAAAAATGATTTATTTGATGAATTTTTCAAAATTGTTTTTTTAATAGCCTCTTTGGTGCTTACCAAACTTTGTTTCGATACAATTATATTTGATTGCAATAGTGAGGATGTTTTTTCATAAACAATTTTTTCAATTGTTTGTTCATTTTTAGGGAGCCAATCTAAATGATCTTTACTAATTGATGTAACAATACTTGCGAGGTTTTTTTTCAAAATATTAGTTGCATCAAATCTATGAAATAAACCTGCCTCTATTAAATTTATATTTTCTGGATATTTTGCTGCCTCAAAAAAATAACATGCCGTTAATATTTCAAAAAATGTTATTGGTTGATTGTCGTTAATTTTTTCAACTTCTTCAAATAAAAAAGCTAATTTTTCATCCTCTAATTCTTTATTATTAAAAATAAACCTTTCATTAATTCTTTGTATATGCGGGCTCGAATATACATTGCATCTAATTTTTGCTTCTTTTAAAATTGCAAAAATCGCATTGATGGTAGATTGTTTACCATTAGTACCTACCACTGATATTGCTTTAATTTTATCTTGAGGATTACCTAATTTATTGCAGAGAAGCTTAACTCGTTCTAAGCTAAGATCTATTTCTTTAGGATGCAACTTTAGAAAGCGACTGAGTATTTTCTGTAGTTTCATTTTCTTCAGTGCTTATAACAGAATTTTTCTTTAACAATATTGATAATAAAGTTCCTATTTTTTCAGCAAGATCTTTTCTTTCAACAATTAAGTCTACAAAGCCAGTTTTTTCAACATATTCACTTTTTTGAAAGCCCTCTGGCAATTCTTCCTTAACAGTACCTTGTATTACACGCGCTCCTGCAAATGCAATTAGAGCACCCGGCTCTGCTACGTGGATGTCTCCAAGCATTGCATAAGAGGCTGTAATTCCCCCAGCTGTTGGATCGGTAATACAAACTAAGTAAGGAAGTTTATTTTTTTTGAGTTCATTTATTGCAAGTGTAGTTCTTGTCATTTGTGATAATGAAATTAAACTTTCCATCATTCTCATACCACCACCAGCACTTACACATATGAATGGAGTTTGATTTTCTATTGCATGTTGAATACCATAAAGAAAAGCTTCACCCTCTGCAGCAGCCATTGAGGCACCCAAAAAATCAAAATCCGAAGCTACCGCAGTAATCTTAATATTCTTAATCGATCCACTAACAACCATCATTCCACAATCCATACCAGTTTTTTTTCTAGCACCTTTCAATCTTTCTTTATATGATTTTGAGTCAGTCCAGTTTAATGGATCATCTTTTGGAATTGGCGTTTTAAAAATTTCATAGTTATTTTTTCCAAACAATATGTCAAATCTTTGCTTAGGAGTTATACGATGATGTTTATTACAATCTGGGCAAACCCATAGATTTTCCTCTAAATTTTTTTTTAAAATTGGTCCTCTACAACAAGACGTCCAATCACTTTTAGCAATATCTTCTTTAGTAGCTCTTTTGTGAATAGCAGATTTTATTTTTTCACTTGCTTTAATTATTTTTGTAATCCAATTCATGTAATTTTTTTTTTTAACCTTTTAACCACATTAATAACATTTGTGACAGCATTTTGTCTTTTTTTAATAGAATTAGTTATTTCTTTACAAATTGCACTTCCCACAACCAATCCATCGGCTTTTTTAAGAGAATTTATATTTTTTTCTGTAATTCCGAATCCAATTACCACATTTTTTGATTTATTTTGTTTTTTTATTTTTGAATATTCCCTAAGTATCTTTCTTGGAGAAACTTTGAGCTTACCGCCTGTTGTAGACAACATACTGATATAATAGATCATTTCATGTGAACTTTTAATAATTTGCTTTAAACGACTCTTAGATGTTGTGGGTGAAATGAGTTGAATAAAACTGATATTTTTTCTCTTACATTTTGAAGCAAATTTTTTATTTTCAGGAAAAGGTAAATCTACAACAATTAATCCATCTACTTTTGATTTTTTACATTTATTTAAGAATTTATTTTCATTGTATTGATAAATCAAATTATAATAACCCATTAAAATAATTGGTTTACTTTTTTTTAATTTTTTAAACTGACTTACAATAGAAAATACATCATTTATTTTGATGCCATTTTTAATAGCCCTATATGCACTAGTTTGAATCTGACCACCATCTGCTATAGGAGTGTTATGAGGAAAGCCTAATTCACAAATATCAGCATATTTAGAAATCGATTTTAAAATCTCTAGAGATTTTTTTTTATTATTATCGCCCGCTACTGTATATGTCAAAAGAGCAGGTCTATTCTCATTTTGAGCTATTTTAAATGCAAGATTGATAGAAGAACTATTCATTAATATTTTCCTAATCTTTTTTTTAATATATCCCTATCTTTTTTTGCATCACCACATGAATTTACAATACAAATTGTATCTTTACTAAGTCCAGGTGCAATTTTGATTACCTCCGCAAAAGCATGACTTGGTTCTAGACTAGGATTTAATTTTTCATATTTTTTAATTAGCTTATATGCATTTAAAGCCTCCTCATCTGTTGCGAATGTATATCTGGCTCTTTTTGTATCTTTTAAAAAACAGTGAATAGGACTGACTCCAGGATAGTCTAAACCAGCACTAATTGACTCTGTTTCATGAATTTGACCTTCATTATTCTGACAAACGTAAGAAGCAGCGCCATGAAGAATTCCGATTTTTGCGTTTTTACTAAGAGGAGCAGCGTGTAATTTTGATTTTTTAGGACCACCAGCCTCAACACCGATCAGCTCAATTTGTTTTTTATTAAAATCAATAAATTCACTCCAAAAACCATAAGCTGAACTACCACCACCTACACAGTTAATTAGTTTTATTTTTTTTGGTATCTTTTTAAACTCTTTTTTTAATTGAGCTTTGAGCTCTCTTGATATTTGTGCAGTTGACCAGCCACATATCTTTACGAATATGTTGGGACCTACTGTAGAACCCACACACATATGAGTATTATCACAATTTGAAACCCAATATCTCATGCACTCACTTACTGCATCGACTAGAGTTTGGCTCCCAGAATATACAGGTACTATTTCAGCTCCATTTTTTTTCATAGCATCACAGTTTGGTTTTTGTCGCTTTATATCTTTAGCTCCCATAAAAATTTTGCACTTAAGGCCAAATTTTTTTGCTGCCATACTTAGCATCTTTCCTGCATAACCAGCGCCAGTATCTCCTACAATATATTTTTTACCCATAGCCTTACAAATTAAGGCATGAACTGTTGCATTATAAATTTTATGTGCTCCACCATTTGCTTCAGATACTACTTTTGCCCAAATTTGAGCACCACCTAAGTGATTAGATAAATTTTCTAATTTTATAAAAGACGTAGGGGAGCCAATATAATTTTTAAAATAAAAATCTCTTTTTTTAATGAATTTTTTATCTTTTCTTAATTTTTCAAATGTTTTAGTTAAATCCTCTACGGGTTTTTTAAGAGTTTCAGGAATATAACTACCTCCAAATTTACCGCCCCAAAAACCATATTTGTCATGCTGATCAATTAAAGGAATATTTTTTTTAAGTTTCATATTTTAAATTTTTAATTTTATTTAAAAAAATATCTATTTTGGAAATATCTTTTAATCCATCAGTTTCAAGTGCCCCAGATATGTCAATAATATCTGCCATTTTTTTATAATTAACAAAATTATCACTCAATTTAATATTTCCAGCTACCATTATCTCTTTATTGAGATTTAAATCTTTAATTAATTTGTGATCAAATGACACGCTTTTTTCATATCCTTTACTGTCAAATAAGTAAATATCAGTGATATTTAAATAATACTCATATTTACTTACATCGTCCTTATTTTTAACAGTTATTGCGGTAATAATTTTTTTTTTATATTTTTCTTTAATAGTTTTTATTTTCTCAGGACTACAATCATAAAGTTGATAATAATCAAATGGTAAATCTTTAATTTGGTCAAGTATACTATGATCGGGATTTACTAGTACTGCCACATATAGACATTTTTTTTTATCAATTTTTAATAATTCATTAAGTTTTTCTAAGCCTATATGTCTTTTTGATTTTGGATAATTAACTATGAATCCTATGAATTGAGGTGGATGAGGATGACTTGTTATATAGATTAAAGTTTTAGAGTCACAAACCCCACAAATCTTAGACTTCAGGATCATTGGTTTAAATGATCAATTAATTTATTTAAATTTTTTTTTATATTACCTTTTGTAATAGGTCTTCCAATCACAAGCCAGTCGCTTCCGTTTTTGTAAGCTTTTTTTGGTGTTAAAATTCTTTTTTGGTCATGTGTCTCTGAATTAAATCTTATTCCTGGTGTAATTATTTCTTTTTTAAAAACTTTTTTTACAATAGGCACTTCTTGTGCACTACAAACTAATGCATCTAATTTAGCTTTGTTTGCTAATTTAGCTTGATGTCTTACTAACTCTTTCAAATTTTTAGTAAAACCAATTTCCTTGAGAGAATTTTTATCAATGGAGGTAAGGATTGTAACACCTGCAATTTTTGTTTTCCCTGAGACCTTTTTTACAGCTTTTAAAGCATTAAGACCAGAACTTACATGGACAGTAAGATAATTTACATTTAAGTCTTTAATTGCTTTGACTGCTGATGCACAAGTGTTTGGAATATCATGGAGTTTTAGATCGGCAAAAATAATTTTATTTTTTAATTTTGATATAAAGTTTCTTCCATTTTTTGAATTCAAAAATTCTAATCCAAATTTATATCCTATTTTTATCTTAGAATTTTTTGTCTTATTGATGATTAATTTTATTCTTGAAATGTTAGAGCTATCGCAAGCAACAAATATTTTATTCTTTTTCATTATTTAATTTTTTAAACAAATCTTTAGACATTTTGAAGTGAATAGTTTTTTTCTCTGGAGTATGAACTTTTTCCCCCGTTTTAGGATTTCTCGAAATTCTTGGTTTTTGAATATTTGTGGAAAAAACACCTAAACTGCTTCTTAGCTCAACTCTTTCTCCTCTTTTTAAAGCTATTTTTATTTCACTTAAGATAATATTTATGAATTTCTCTATATCTTTTTGAGGAATATTTGGCCAGTTGTAAGAAAGTTGTTTTAGAAGCTTTGATTTTACAATAGCCAATTTATTATATTTTGTTTATTTTATTCTTTGTCCTCATCTTTTTTCTTTAAGTCTTCTGATAAAGATGAAAACGGTAAATTTTTACCCGAACCTTCAGCTCCATATTTTTCTAGGGCAGCTTTACGATCAATTTCTTCAAGTAATTTAATACTTAAAGTTACTTTTCTTTTTTCTAAATCTAAATCGGCAATCGCACAATCAATTCTTTCTCCACCTGTAAATCTAGCTGGTCTGGCATCGGCCGCATTGATGGCTATTTGAGACTTTTTAATATTAAAATCCATTTCACAATTTTCTGGTCTGACAACTAAACCCTTATTATCCGTTGATATAATTTTAACAGTTAATGTTTGATTAATTTTTTTGTCTTTAAAAAAATCAAACGGATCTGGCTGTGTTTGTCTTAAACCAACTCTTATTTTTTGTTCTGATGCTTTTATTTCTAGAACTTTAACTTTTAATTTGTCCCCTTTTTTGTATTTTTCCAGTTCATCTTCACCATTATTTAAGTAAGTTAAATCATTACAGTGTAAAAACGCATCTACTTCTAAATCTTCAATTTTTATGAAAAGTGAGTATTCATTTTTATTCACAACTTCCCCATTTACAATCGTTCCGACTGGGAATTTTTTTTCTAAAATCTCAAAAGGGTTTTTTTGAGTTAATCTGTGTGAAATAGCAACTCTTCTTTTTTCTTTATCTATTTCAGTGATTACACAATCTACTTCATCACCAACTTTAAACATTTTTTTTGCAGATACATTTTTCTTTGTCCAACTTAATTCACTTGTGTGAAGCAGAGTAGTAAGCCCAGGTTCTAATTCGGCAAAAGCGCCGAAATCCATAATTTTAATAATTTTTACTTTATAAGTTTTATTTAATTCATAATTATCAATGTGCTCAAATGGATCTTGTGACAATTGTTTAATAGAACAACCAACTTGTAATTTTTCTTTATCGACAGTGATTACTTTAAGGTCCACCTTATCTCCTATATTAAAAAGTTCATCAGCGTGATTAACCCGCGAATAAGATAATTCAGATGTGTGACACAAAACATCTAGCTCACCGTTTACGTTAAAAAAACATCCAAATGTAGAATAACCTTTAACTTCTGCTCCTTTGATAATGTCACCTACCTTGTACTTAGAAATTATTTTTTCTTTATCCTCTTTTTTAAAAGAAGATATAATTTCTCTACGAGAGACACATGCATTACCTCTAATTTTATCAAGTTTAATTAAAGCAAACTTTTGTGGCTCGTTCATTAAGTGGCTAATATCTTTTAAGGGTTTGTCACTAATTTGAGAACCTGGTAAAAACATTAAAGACCCGGACTCGATGTGTTCTACAATACATCCACCTTTACATTTTGATGTTATCTTACCCATTATTGGTTCATTTTTTTCATATGCTTCTACTAATAAATCCCAGCCTTTTATTTTTTGAGCTTTGCTGGCTGAAACTAGAACTTCACCATTTTTATCCTCAATTTTTTCTAATAATACAGAGATGGTTTCACCAATTTTAATCTTTTCTGAAAGACCCATGCTTTTAAGCTCATTAATGTCTAGAACAGGTTCACTTTTAAGGCCTTCAATAAACAAGAATACAAACTTTTCTGTAATTTTGTTTATTTTACCGTTTATTACTTTGCCTTCTTCAATATTTATTTTAGATAATTGACTATTAAGCAACTTTTCAAATTCTTTTGATGCTGGGCTTGTTAAGTCTTTATATATTTCCATTAATTAATAATCTTTTTTTTTAACTTGGCCCTTTTAGTTAAGTTTAAGCTTTTAATCAATACTGATTTTTATTTTTTTACTGGTTTTTTTTTAGTTTTTTAAAGCTTATTACAAAAAAAATACCTTAGTTTGAACGTTTATTAATGAATTTTAGCACCCAATCCCCTTATTTTTTGCAAGAAAGATGGAAATGAAGTCTTAATTGAGTTTTTATCTGAAATTTGCCAGTTACCCCCAAATGTTAGTGCTGCAATTGTACTAGTCATAAAAACCCTATGGTCTTTCAAAAAATTTTTTATTAAAATTTTTTTTTTTACTTTAAGGTCAGGATTACCATAAATTTTAATGCTACTTTTTGTTAAAATTGTTTTAATGCCCATCATCTCTAAAATTTTTGAACCCCAAATCAATCTTGGACTTTCTTTTTGATTTAGTTCAGATAATTTATTAAAATAAGATATACCTTTTGCCTTTGCAGCAACCAAAAATATTAGTAAAAATTCATCTATAGCTGAACTATTTAATCTAGTTGGGCAATTAATTGGTTTTAGATTATTACTACCTTTTACATTAATATTTGCAATATTTTCTCCTTTGTAAACTCTTTTATTAAAAATCTTTATTTTAACACCCATCATTTTTAAAATTTCTAAAATGCCAGTTCTTGATGGATTTATGCTAATGTTTTTAATAGTTAGTTCTGAGTTATTAGATAAAGCCGTTAAAACTATAAAAAAAGCACTTGAGCTAATGTCAGAAGGAATTCTATAGTTTAAGGGTCTTATTTTTTTTAATCCTTTAATTTTTATTAAATCATAATTTTTATTTTTATGAACTTTAATAGGAATTTTAAGATTTTTAAAAAATAATTCAGTATGGTTACGAGATTTCTTTGCTTTAATTATTGTCTCCCCTTTCGTATTAAGTGCTGCAAGCATAATGCTGCTTTTACATTGGGCAGAACCTTTTTTTTCATAATATTTAATTGGTCTAGGTTGATTTGTTCCAGTTACTGTAATTGGAAGTTTCCCAGATTTTGTTTTAAATGATGCACCAAATTTTTTAAGAGGAATAGTTACTCTAGAAAAATCTCTTTTTGATAAACTTTTATCACCATTAATAATTATTTTATTTTTTGAATGTATTAAAAGACCCATAATCAATCTTCCTAAAGTCCCAGAATTTCCAGCATATAATCTGATATTTTTTTTATAATTAAAACTATTGAGTCCTTTACCAGCTATTTCACAAGTATTATTATTAAGTTTTATTTTTACACCAAGTTTTTTTAAACAATTTAATGTATCAATTACATCTTCAGATTTTAATAAGTTATAAGATTTTGATTTACCTAATGCTTGAGAGGCTAACAGGGCCCATCTAATAGATATACTTTTATCACCTTCAATTTTAAGTATTTTTTTATATGGTTTGATAACTTTTGAAATTTTTAAACTATTTTTCATGTTTAATAAAAATTAACTGATTTTAAATGAATCTCCAAAATAAGCATTTTTTGCATCTATATTTTGAATTAAGCTTGTAGGTGTTCCTTGTGCTACCACTTTTCCATTATGAATTATTACAGCTGTATCAACACATGCCAACAAATCTCTAGCTTGGTGGTCACATAATATGATTGATATAGCATTATTACTTTGTAGTTTTACTATAATTTCTTGAAGTGTTTTAATTGTCATTACATCTAAAGCAGCAAAGGGCTCATCTAAGAGTAATATTTTTGGATCTGATATAAGCGCGATTGCAATAACAAGTTTTTTCTTTTGACCTCCTGAGAGAAATTCAGCTTTTATATCTCTGATTGGATCTAATTCAAATTTAGAGATCAATGAGTCAATTTTTTCATTTCTAAAACTGGAATTTTCTATAGCAATTTCTGCTATTGCCTTTAAATTTTCATAAACTGTAAGGTCATGAAAATAACCACCATATTGAGGAACAAATCCAATCTTAAACTTTAGAGTTCTTTGATAAATAGGATATTTATTCACAACTTTTGAATTAATAACAATTGAACCAAAATCAGGTGAAAGTAAGCCTGTGATTAAATTAAAGATTGTTGATTTTCCAACACCATTAGGTCCTAAAAGACCCAATATTTGTCCATTATTAAGTTTCAGATCTAAATTATCAAGTATCATCTTTCTACCAAATTTTAACGAAATTTTATTTAGTGTTAATATTGATTTTTTTTCTTTAAAATTTTTTATCCTAAACTTTTTAATATTTGACATATGTTAAATTAATTCGATTTTCCTATTATTTTATTTTTTGGATTATCCATAAAAATTTCTATATTTTTTGTAATTAAG